>DASVWZ010000292.1:0-113328 GCA_036392935.1 Terriglobales bacterium
GATGTAAATTATTGAAAATACAAGGCCAGGATGACGCCATATCGATGTAAATTATTGATAAATAAGGTAGTTAAATATCAAAATATAGAAAACAAAGGATTTAGATAGGTGCTTTTGATGCTTCCGCGGCTGGTTCCGGGCCTCACGTGGTATGCAGGTCGCCTTCCCAGCGGGCGACGACGGCGGAGGCCAGGCAGTTGCCGACGACGTTGGTGGCGGTGCGGGCCATATCCATGAGGGCGTCGATGCCGAGGATGAGAAAAATGGGCTCGGTGGGGAGTTGGAAGGTTGCGGCGGTTGCCAGCAGTACAACCAGTACGGCACGGGGAACTCCGGCGACACCTTTGCTGGTGAGCATCAGGGTGAAAACCATGAAAAGCTGCTGCGAGAACGGCATGTGGATGCCGGCGGCCTGGGCGACGAAGACGGAAGCCAGCGAGAGATATAAAGTCGAGCCGTCGAGGTTGAAGCTGTAGCCGAGCGGGATCACAAACGCCACGATCTGGCGGGGCACACCGAATTCTTCCATCATTTCCATGGCAGCGGGCAGGGCAGCTTCGGAGGTGCTGGTGGCAAAGGCGATGGAAGCGGGTTCGGCGACGGCGTGGGCGAATTTGCGCAGGGGCAATCGCGCGAGCAATGCCACGGGCACGAAAACGAAAAGCCAGAAGGCGATCAACGCGCCATATCCGGTTAACAACAAGCGCAGCAGCGGAAGCAGGACTGCGACCCCCATGTGACCGACGGTGTAGGCCAGGGCTGCTCCGACGCCGATGGGGGCAAAATACATCACGATTTTGGTGAGCGAGAACATGGTGTCGCTAAGCGATTCGCAGAAGCGGAGCATGGGCGCGCGGCGGGCTTCAGGAACGCGCAGCAGAGCGATGCCGAAGAGGAATGCGAAGACGGCGACCTGGAGGATTTGATTTTCGGCGACGGATTTGGCGATGTTTTCGGGGAAGGTGTGAAGCAAGACGTCGTCCCAGTGAAGGGGAGTGGTGGTTGGGATGGTTGGCGCGGCGGCCGGTTGCGAGATCGCGAGGCCTTCGCCGGCGCGGGTGAGATTGATAGCGACGAGTCCGATGAAAAGAGCGAGGGTGGTGACGATTTCGAAGTAGACGATGCTTTTGAGGCCCATGCGGCCGACGCTGCGCAGGTTGGAGTGTCCGGCGATGCCGGTGACGAGCGTGGCAAAGATGAGTGGGGCGACGATCATCTTGATAAGGCGCAGGAAGATGTCGCCGAAGACGCGGAGATGCTCGGCGAGATGGGGGCGGTCGATACCGATCTCGCCGCCGATAAGCATGGAGAGGAAGATCCACGCGGTGAGGGAGCGTTTGGCGGGATTGGCGAGGATGATGGCGATGATGCCAGCCCAGCGCAGGAGGGCGAGCCAGGAATGTTCCGGTGACATCAGCGGGAGGATGGCACCGATGAGGAATAGAAGGACACCGGCGATCAGGAGTGGTCGCGAGTTGGTATGTTTTTGCAAAGGAGGAGATTATCGCAGTGGGAGGCGTTAAGTCATTAGTCATTAGTCGTCGGTCGTCGGGGAAAGCGTTAAACACAGAGAGCACAGAGGTGCACAGAGAAACACTTCTTTAATCGCAAAGGGCGCGAAGGCTTGCGCAAAGGACGCGAAGAAGAGGGTTGACCACGGAGAGCACAGAGGTGCACAGGGGGGATTTCTTATTCGTGAGCCGCTGTCCTAGTGCTGGTTGCTGGCGAGTTCGTGGACGATGTTGGTGACGAACGACTTCGCGTCGCCGAAGAGCATGAGGGTGTTGTCGAGGTAGTAGAGCGGGTTGTCGATGCCGGCGAAACCGGGATTCATGCTGCGTTTGATCACCATTACGGTGCGGGCTTTGTCGACATCGAGGATGGGCATGCCGTAGATGGGGCTGGCCTGATCGGTGCGGGCGGCGGGATTGGTCACGTCGTTGGCGCCGATAACGAGGGCGACGTCGGTCTGGGGGAAGTCGCCGTTGATTTCGTCCATTTCGATGAGGCGATCGTAGGGCACGTCGGCTTCGGCGAGGAGGACGTTCATGTGGCCGGGCATGCGTCCGGCGACGGGATGGATGGCGAAGCGAACGTCGACGCCGCGCTTGGTGAGCGCGTCATAAAGCTCGCGGACTTTGTGCTGGGCCTGGGCGACGGCCATGCCGTATCCGGGGACGACGACGACTTTGTTGGCGGCAGCGAGGATTCCGGCGGCTTCGTCGGCGGTGGCGCTGTGGATGGGTTTTTCTTCGCCAGCGGCTGCGGATGTGGCTTGGACTTGGCCAAACGCGCCGAACAAGACGTTGGTGAAGGAGCGGTTCATCGCCTTCGACATGATGACGGAGAGGATGAAGCCGGATGACCCGTCGAGGGCACCGGCGATGATGAGCAGCTTGCTGTTGAGGACGAAGCCCATGGCAGCGGCGGAGAGTCCAGCGTAGGAGTTCAGGAGCGAGATGACCGTCGGCATGTCAGCGCCGCCGATGGGGATGATCATGAAGACGCCGAAGATCAGCGGGATGATGACGATGACGGGGTAGAGGTACGTGGCTTCGGGATGCAGGACGAGATAGCCCGCGACCGCAACCGCGGCCAAGAGCAGGCCGAGGTTGACGAAGTTCTGGCCTTTATAGGTGATGGGGCGCTGCGGCAAGACTTCCTGGAGTTTGCCGGCGGCCATCAAGCTGCCGGTGAAGGTGAGCGAGCCGAGGATGACTTCGGCGGAGAGCACGGCCATCATGAACGGCTCGACGTTGGGTGCGCGCAGATAATATTCGGCGGTGCCGACGAGGGTGACGCAGAATGCGCCGAAGGCGTGGCTGAGTGCGGTCCGCTGGGGAACAGCGGTCATCTGAACGAGGCCGAGCGGGACACCGATGCCGGCGCCGATGGCGAGGGCGATGAAAATCCATTTGTAGTCGACGATGCCGTGGTGGAGCAGGGTTCCGGCGATGGCCAGCACCATGCCGATTTCGCCGGCCCAGATGCCGTGGCGGGCGGATTTGGGCGAACTCATCCACTTCAGCGAAAGAATAAAGAGGACGCTGGCGATTAGATAAAGAATTTCGATGAGGACTTGATTGCCGGCGAAGTCAGTCATGATTTTTTGGGACCACTGGACTTAAACATTCTGAGCATGCGATCGGTGATCAAAAAGCCGCCGACGATGTTGCTGGTGGCGGCGATGACGGCGAGGACTCCGAGAATGAATGACAAGTTGCTCTTGTGTTCGCCGACCAGGACGATGGCGCCGACGACGGCGATGGCGTCAAGGGCGTTGGTCAGCGACATAAGAGGCGTGTGCAGGAGCGGGGAGACGCGGCGGATGACTTCGAATCCGATGAAGCCGGCGAGGACAAAAACGAATAAACCGTCGATTAGCGATGAGCCCATGAAGCCTCCTGCGATTCCTCTCCGCTAGTGCAGTTCGGAATGACGTGGTTTCTACGTTTCAACAGCAGATTCCTCGGGGCTAAAGCCCCTCGGAATGACAAGGGTGACGGGAGTCTTGCGGCACGACTAAAGTCGTGCCCTCCCGTATTGTTTTTTGCCGCATTCCCGTACTCGTCATAATTCGTTATTGCCCGGCATTTCAACAGCAGATTCCTCGGGGCTAAAGCCCCTCGGAATGACAAGGGTGACGGGAGTCTTGCGGCACGACTAAAGTCGTGCCCTGATACGAACCTTTTGTTCTTTCGGCCCCATAGACGTAAGAGGTTCATGTTATTTGTGCTGCCAACTGCGGCAGCTTGAAAAATTCGCGGACGCGCTGATTGACGATTTCGCCGTCGCTGGTCAGCAGGGTTTCGCGAATGATGTCGTCTTCCGACGCGGGGCGGACTTTGCCGTCCTTTACAAGATTTAATAAATAGGTCATCAGGTTGCGGGAGTACATCTGGCTGGCGTGGTAGGGCACGGTGCTGGCCAGGTTGATCGGGCCCATGATGATGACGCCGTGTTCGACGACGGTCTGATTGGGCTTGGTCAATTCGCAGTTGCCGCCGCGCTCGGCCGCGAGATCGACGATGACCGAATGGAGGGCCATGCCTTTGACCATTTCGGCGGTGACGAGGATCGGCGCCGGTTTGCCGGGGATGACGGCGGTGGTGACGACGACATCCTGCTCGGCGACGACTTTGCCCAGGAGTTCGCGCTGCTTCCGATAGAAGCTTTCGTCCTGCGCGGTGGCATAGCCGCGGGCATCCTGAGCGTCTTTTGCTTCGATGGCGAGCTCGACGAAGCGGGCGCCAAGGCTCTGGACCTGTTCTTTGACGGCGGGGCGGACGTCGTAGGCGGAGACGACGGCGCCGAGGCGGCGTGCCGTAGCGATTGCCGTAAGTCCGGCGACGCCGACGCCAAGAATCAGAACGCGGGCCGGGGTGACGGTTCCGGCGGCGGTGGTGAGCATGGGGAAAATTCTGGGCAGAGTGTCGGCCGCGGTCAGCACGGCTTTGTAGCCGGCGACGGTGGACATGGAGGAGAGAACGTCCATGCTCTGGGCGCGGGTGGTGCGGGGCATGAGTTCGACGGCGTAGGCCTTGGCGCCGGTCCGAGCGATTTGTTCAACGATTTCGGCCGAGCCCAGGGGGCGCAGAAAGCCGATCAGCAACTGGTTCTTGCGCAACCGCGGAAGATCGTCTTTGCCATTGATGTCATTGGCGCCGTAGCAGAGGACTTGCAGAATAATGTCGGCGGTGGAAAAAACCTCGGCGCGGGTGGGTGCGATGGTAGCGCCTTTTTCGGCATACTGAGCGTCGGGGTATCCGGCTTCGACGCCGGCGCCGGCTTCGATAGTGACTTTGAATCCGGCTTTGGTGAGATTGGGCAGAACGGCTGGAACCAATGCGACCCGTCGCTCGCCCGGGTAGATTTCCTTCGGAACACCGATGATCAAGGTCGATCCTTTTGTACGACGGGTTCAACCAACCCGACATTGTAACGGAAAGCACTGGGCGGTGCGGTGACGAAAAAAGGTGAGGGACGTGAGGAGTATGGGTCGTTTGCGATAGGGAATAAAGTTGGCCTATACTCGGTTCCAACCAAGGGGTGGTTTTCTCTTTAGCTCATGCAACGGTTGGTAGCCAGATTTCTGTTGACGCTCGCTCTGTCCGGCGTGCTTGCGCCGGTCGGGCTGGCGGCCAGTGCGCCGAATCCTCATGCGTGCTGCAAGCGGCATCCGATGGCGGATGCGCCGGCGGGCGGGGTGGAAATCCGTGCCGTTCCCGGCTGCTGCAATCATGATGGGTGCGGATCGGTTACGACCGCGCAGTGGGCGGATGTGGGCAGCGCTCAGGGCCGGCTGATCTCGTCGACAGTAGGGATCGCGACATTGTTCTTGCGAGCTTCTGCTCCGGCGCCAGCGACCGACGACGCACATTCGGGACGCGCTCCTCCACAGTTCTTCGTTCTGTGATTCTCAATCCCTTACAAAACTGAAATGTAAATGCATTTGAGCTGCTTTCGGCACTCGCGGAACAGCGCTTAAAGTGCAAACCGGTGCGGATGCGCCGGCCGGATTGTCGCACAGGAGAATCGATGCGTCTGGCACATGGAATTCTGTTGAGCAGTTTGCTACTCATGGGCGCGGCGGTTTACGCCAGTATTTTCGGATCGGTGAAGGGCGTGGTGCACGATCCGCAACATCGACCGGTGCAGGGCGCGATGGTTATGCTGCGGTCGAAAACATCCGACTGGAGTAAAACAGCGACGACGGATGCAAGCGGCGAGTTTCAGTTTCAGGCGGTGGCTGCGGGCGATTATGCGGTGGCGGTGGCGAATCCGGGATTCGAGCAGGCGACGCGGGAGGTGACGGTGATTTCCGACACCACGCCGGTGATTCATTTTCAGTTAAAGGTTGGCGGAACGAAAGAAGACGTGACGGTTTCGGCTGCGCCCGGGTCGGTGAACCCGACGGATTCCGCAACGCCAGTGTCGCTGATAAGCCGTACGGATATTCAGATGACGCCGGGAGCGGACCGAACCAACAGTTTGGCGATGATCACGGATTACACGCCGGCGGCGTACGTTGCGCACGACATGCTGCACATGCGCGGAGGGCATCAGTTCGAATGGCTGATCGATGGGGTGCCGATTCCGAACACGAATATCGCGGCCAATCTTGGGCCGCAGATCGATCCGAAAGACATCGATTACCTTGAGGTGCAACGGGGCAGTTATCAGGCGGACCTTGGCGATCGCACGTACGGGATTTTTAATGTTGTGCCACGGACGGGGTTTGAGCGAGATAACGAATGCGATGTGGTGATCAGCGCGGGGAATTTTTATCAGACGAACGATCAGATCAGTTGCGGAGGGCACACACAGCGCCTGGCCTATTACGCCAGCGCGAACGGAAATCGCAGCAATTATGGATTGCAGACGCCGGTGCCGGAGGTTGTGCACGATGCGGCGAATGGGTTTGGAGGATTTGGATCGCTGATCTTCAATCCGGATTCGGCGAATCAGTTGCGGATGGTTGGCTCGCTGCGGCGGGATTATTATCAGGTGCCGATCGATCCGAATCCGGATTCGATTGGGAATCAGGTTTATCCGAGCTACGGCTTGCGCGATGCGGAGACTGAGCCGGACGGATACCTGACGTTTTCGTGGGTGCACACGTTCAATGCGGAGACGCTACTGACGGTTTCGCCGTTCTACCACTACAACGGGGCGGACTATAAGGGCGGGGCGGGGGATTATCCGGTGATTTCGACGGTGAACCAGAATGCGAATTATGGAGGGATGCAGGCTTCAGTCAACGCGAGTTTCTGGCGGAACGATCTGGATGCGGGGGTCTACGGATTTGCGCAGCACCAGTACAACTACTTCAGCAATGTTTTTACCAATGGGACGCAGAATTTTCCGGCTTCGTCGGTTGGCATCACCGGCGGGGTTGCGGCGCAGTTCATCGACGACAAGTTCAGAGTCACGCCATGGCTGACGCTGATTGCGGGATTGCGGCAGACGGAGTTTCGGGCGTCAATTTCTGAAAATGCGACTGATCCGCGTTTCGGCGTGGCGGTGCGAGTGCCGCGGTTGAACTGGGTGCTGCGGGCATATTATGGCTACTACTATCAGGCGCCGCCGCTGCTGACGGCGACGGGGCCTTTGCTCGATTTGGCGAACAGCCAGAATTTCAGCTTTGCTCCGCTGCACGGAGAGCGTGACATTGAATCGCAGTTTGGAGTGATGATTCCGTTTCGCGGATGGGTGCTTGACGCCGACAACTATACGACGAGAGCGAAGAACTGGCTGGATCACAACAATATTGGCGACTCGAATTTGTTCTGGCCGATCACCTGGGAGGCGGCGCTGATTCAGGGGTGGGAGCTGACACTGCGCTCTCCGAAGATTTGGCACCGGGGACAATTTCATCTTGCATACGCAAACCAGATTGCGCAGGCAACATCGCCGATTACGGGGGGCCTGGTTTGTCCACTTCCGGTGACGCCGGGATGCAGTCTGGATATTCCGCCGGGGTATGCGCCGGTGGATCACGATCAGCGAAACACGTTGAACCTTGGCTTCAATGCGACGCTGCCGTGGCAGAGCTTTGCCTCGACGAACGTGTACTACGGATCGGGGTTCACGAACGGCCTGTATGGAACGCCACAGGCACAGTATCCGGGGCCGTATTTGCCGAGCCATACGACGTTCGATTTAGCGATCGGCAAGACGTTCGCGGAGAAGTTCACGGTTTCTGTGACGGCGTTGAATGTGGCCAACCGGCGGGTGCAACTGGACAACAGCCAGACGTTTGGCGGATTTCACTGGAACGATCCCAGGCAGATCTATGGGGAAGTGCGATATCGTTTTCATTACTAGCGCCATCGATTTTGCCAGCGCTATCGATTCATTCTTGAGGAGCGGACATTGATCATCCGGCGTAGGAGTTGCAGATTTTCCTGGACGTTGATTTTATCCATCGTCGCCCTGCTGGCGCTGTTGACGGCGTGTAAGTCCAAACCGGCGGTCAAGAGCTACAAGCTGACCGGAAAGATAGTGAGCGTAGATAAGAACGCGCTGACCGCATTGATCGATACGGACGAGATCAAGGACTTCATGGAACCGATGACGATGTCGTACAAGGTGAAGGATGCGAAGGAACTAAATGGCCTGACGCCTGGCGACTCGATCAGCGCGGATTTGCGCGAGCAGAACGATGACTATTGGCTGGAGAATATCAAGGTCACGGCGAAATCGACTGGGCCTCCGCCGGCAAAGTCCGAATTTCACATGCCGAGCCCGGGTGAGGTGGTTCCGGATTTCAAGCTGGTGAATCAGAGCAACAAGCAGATTTCGCTGTCGCAGTACCATGGCAAGACGCTGATTCTGACTTTTATTTATACGCGGTGTCCGTTTCCGGATTTCTGTCCGCGCGTCATGAAGCAGTTTGCCGAGGTGTACCGCGGACTATCAACGCAACCGGCGACGCTTGCGAAAGTACATCTGCTGAGCGTCAGCTTCGATGCCAAATACGACACCCCGAAAGTGCTCGCGGACTATGGGCATCGGTGGGCGGGGAATCAGGCGGGAGTTTTTGATCGTTGGGAGTTTGCCGCGGTTTCGGCAGCCGATTTGCCAGTAATGTCGAAGTTCTTTGGGCTGACGGTAGTTCCGGAAAAGGACGATATTATTACGCACTCGCTGAGCACGGCAGTAATTGGGCCGGATGGGAAGATTTTCCGCTGGTATCACGGATCCGACTGGCAAGCCTCTGACTTACTTAAGGATGCAGGTACTGCCGCGGGAGCCGGCGGACCGTGGCCGGTGATTAATTCCCGCAGGTCGGCCGCGGCCCCAATGTTGACGAGGTTTTACAATCTTTTACCGTCTTTTGACCGCACTGGCGGGCTGGATATGGTCTGATAATCACAACTGACACATAGCACGCTGCCCCGCATGGGGTCTGGCTTCCGACGCTCTCTCCTCGGAAGCCAGACTTTTTTAGAGAAGCTTTTTGGGCGCGCAGAGGTTTGCGCGCTCTAGTGACTGCCGGAGGCGCTGCGCAGGCGCTCCGGTTCAAATTCGTCGCCCTTTACCCATTCGACTAACCTGGTTTGCTCGGCGGCTTGCCAGCCCAAAGCGAAGCCGAAGCGAGCCATTGCGGCGTCGCCCACGAAGTTCATATCGGCGGTGTAACGGTCAGCGGGTTGGTGATAGCGCTTGGTGGTATATTCGTCGGCCTGTTGCATGCCCCAGGCGAGGTCGTGACCGCGGTATTTCATGCCTTCCGCAATCGAGAAGGAGGGGACTCCGGCGCGCGCAAGACTGAAATGGTCGGAGCGGTAGTAGTGGCCGGCTTCGGGATGCGAATCAGGACGAATGCCAAGCCGGAAGGTTGCGGCCAGCGATTTTACCTCGGGATAAAACGTGGTTCGGTCGGCGCCAGTCACCTCGACCTCCTGCGGTTCGCCGAGCGGGGGAAGATCGTCGTAGTTGAGGTCGAGGCTGATTTGATTCGCTGGGATGGGAGGGTGCCTGGCGAGATATTCGGACCCGAGTAGACCCTGTTCTTCGGCGGTCACAGCGGCAAAAAGAATAGTGCGCCGCGTTTTTTGGGCCGATTGCGCGAAGGCGCGCGCCAGTTCGAGCAGAATGCCGCATCCGGTGGCGTTGTCGGCTGCGCCGTGGAAGACGTTATCGCCGGGAAGGTCGGGACGGATGCCAAGATGATCGTAGTGCGCGGTATAGATGATGGCTTCATCTTTGAGCTTGGGATCGGAACCAGGCAGCGAGGCGACGACATTATCCGAAAAAAACGGCCGGACTTTGCTAACCATGTGGGCATCGAGTGTTACGGGGAGGGCTACGGGACGAAAATCGCGGGAGCGGGCATCGGCGATCATCTTGTCGAGATTCATGCCCGAGGACGAAGCGAGCTGTTCCGCGACGTCGCTCGTGATCCAGGCGGCGACTTTCAACGCGGGCTCGCCGTCGAGACTCAGATAAGATTTCTCCCCGGAGTTCGAACTGCGGACCACTTGCCAGGGATAACTCGCCATTTCGGTTTGATGAATAAGAATCGCGCCGAGGGCGCCTTTTCGCGCGGCTTCTTCGTACTTGTAAGTCCAGCGGCCATAGTAGGTGAGGGCGTTGCCCTTGAAGAACTTGGGATCGTCGGACGGCGGCTCGTTGACCAGCATGAGCAGGACTTTTCCGCGCACGTCGACACCCTTGTAATCGTCCCAGTTGTATTCGGGGGCGTCGATTCCGTAGCCGACGTAGACGATTTCTGCATTCACGCCCGATTGCGGTTGCTGTGTCTGATCGTAGGCGACATATTGATCGAGGGGCTTGAGATCCATCGCGGGTCCAGAAGCCGGAACCAAAGAGAATTTCGTAGCTGGATCGGGGGTGACGCCGACCAGCGGAACTTTTTGCATGTAACTGCCATGGTCCCCGGCAGGTTTGAGGCCGGCGAGGGCGAACTGAGTGGCAAGGTATTCGGCTGCGAGATCGCCGCCGCGCTGGCCGGTGCCGCGACCCTCCAAGAGGTCAAGGGATAAATAACGGACGTGTGCGCGGATGCGCTCGGGATCGATGGTTTGCATGGCGGCGATGGCGGTGCCGGGCAGATGAACGGAGTTGTCGGCCATCGGCGGGGATTGCTGGGTGACAGCCGCGGTTGCGATCAGCAAAATGAAGCACGGTAGAAGGACTTTTCCAGGCATACCTTGAGTGCCCCCGTTGTTGACCTCATTCTAGGGGAGCGGAGGCAGAATTCGTAGGCACCAGTCGGGTACGGTGGTGCCGACCGTGTGTGGTCCAATACATCGGCCGTCAGCTGTTCGACTGCCTACGGAAACCCGGCTTTAGGACAGTGTCCGAAATCTGATTTTTCGTCGAGGCCCGCGACCGCGGGCTAATTCTTGGAGCCTCAACCGGCGCGGAATTCGGGCACGGATTCGTTCGAGCGGAAGATAGGGACCAACGTTGTATCTGTGGCCGCAGCGGCTTTGAGGTTGATGGCTTCCATATCCTTGCGCGACCAACCCACAGCGGAGATTTCAATCGAGCCATCCTGGGCGACCCAGAAAAGTGTGGGGACGTTGGTGAGCCCGTAGGCATTCGAAACTGGATATTTGCCCTTTTCGTCGAGCAGCACAGGGAAAGTTAAGCCATATTCCTTCATGAAAGCGGCGGTGTCTTTGCGATCGTCCTGGGAGATGCCCACGATAGTTGCATTGCCACGACCATGGGATTTAAAAATGCGCTCCACAAACGGAAGCGTGAACTGACAGGTTGGGCATGAAGTTTTGAAGAACACAAGAAGCGCAGGCCCCCGGGTGAGCGCTTCGCGCAGGGAGAATCTGGCGCCGTTCATATCCGGCAGGGTAAAGTCGGGAGCGGCGGTGTTAGCGGCTAAAGCGGGCATGTAAACCTCCGTCAAAATGAATCTCTATTTTAATTCGCAATTTTGATGCTCTCGAAGTCACGGAAGTTCAGTCGCTGCTGAACGTTAATTAGATGATCTTTGCGGCGCGGAGGATTTTGCGAGCCAGGCCGGTCAGGGGAAGCCGTGGGATCTGCCGGCGGTCGACCCAACGGGCGTTGGCGTCCACGCGGGCTTCCTTCAGCACTTTTACCGTGTAATCAGTATTGGTGATGGAGTGCCGCAGTTTAAGAAATGGCGTGTCGCCGTTGGCATGGGAGATTGCGGGCAACTCCCACATCGCCGACATCAGGGACGCATCTGACGGGCGTTGGAGCAGTTGGACTCGCCTGCCTTTGAGGTTGAGGGAATAACAAATGGTGCGTTTTTGCTGACGCGCCGCGGGCCGTGAGCGTGGGTGTTCGCCGCGAGTTGCGCAGAAATCATATAGCGGGCACGACGAGCATTTTGGCCGGCGCGGAAGACAAACGAGCGCGCCCAGTTCCATCATGGCCTGATTGAAATCGCCGGGACGGGAGGGGTCGAGCATCGTTTCGGCCGATTTCCAGACTGCTTCCGGTGCGAGCTTTTTTCCGGTGACGCGCTGCAGGACGCGCTCAACGTTGCCATCCACTACGGCAACTGGTTCGCCAAACGCAATGCTAGCGATGGCGGTGGCGGTGTAGCGGCCGATGCCGGGAAACTGTTGAAGTTCGCGGGCGCTGGTTGGGAGTGTTTCGTCGTTCTCAGCGACCATCTTCTTCGCGGCGGCGTGCAGCATGCGTGCGCGGCGGTAGTATCCGAGGCCGCTCCACGCGGCCAGCACGGAAGACTCGCGCGCGCGGGCCAAATGATGCAGGGTAGGAAAGCGGCGAAGAAATCGCCCATAGTAATCGATGACTGCGGCTACGCGCGTCTGTTGCAGCATGATTTCAGACAACCAGACGCGATAGGGATCACGCGAATCGCGCCAGGGCAGGTCGCGTTTGTTTTCGTCGAACCATGCGAGCAGATGGCGGCGGAAGTGGTGAAGTGTCACTGAATCTTTCGTGAAAGGTTTCTGCGACTGCATGGTATGGAAAGCATCTTAACAATGCTTTTGCGGCAGAGGCATCTTTAAGCAAGAAGGCCCGGTTGTGGGCGGCGAATCCGCTTGACAGTAAAGTCAGAATACAGCAATATTGAAGCGTTTTAATAAAACATTTTAATAGCCGGAACCGGATCGAGAAGGGCAGCGAAGCATGATCGGCGGAGTCGACATCGGAGGCACCAAGATCGCGGTCGGTGTAGTCGACGATCACGGCCACGTTTTGGCGAAGGCGGAGTGCCCGACCGATGTTTCCCGTGGCTTCGACCACGCGATGCAACGGGTCCAACAGTTACTCGCCCAATGCGAACAGCGTGCCGGCGGGAAGATGCAGGGGATCGGGATCGGTTCGGCGGGTCCGGTTGATCCGATATCCGGCTTTCTAGGCGATGTAAACAACTTGCCGGGGTGGAAGGGTGGTAATCCGGTTGAAGTTTTGTCGCGTGAATTCGGTGTGCCTGCGGCGATGGAGAACGACGCCGACGCGGCCGCGTTGGGAGAACTCTACTGGGGCGCGGGCAAAGCGAAAGGCAGCTTTTTGTATGTTGCCGTCGGCACCGGTATTGGGGTCAGCGTCATTCTGGATGGCAAGATCTATCGGGGAGCGAAGGGATTCCATCCTGAGATCGGGCATCACATTCTCGATCCATCAGGGCCGGCGTGCACTTGCGGCGTACGCGGTTGCTGGGAGAGCCTTGCGGCCGGCCCGGCGATAACTAACTGGCTGCGCGAGATTACGCCGCCAAACTACGATGGGCGCAATCTGACGGCGCGCGAGATCTTTGAGCGAGCCCAGGATTCCGACGAGTGGGCACGGCGGGCGGTGGAACGCGAGGCGTATTATCTGGGGCTTGGTTTGGCGAATCTGATTACGATCTTTGCGCCGGAGTCGATTGTGCTGGGCGGCAGTGTAATGAAAAGCGCCGATTTATTTCTCGGCCAGATGAAGGAAGTCATCGCGCAAAAGTGCCGCCTGGTTCCAGTAGCGGACGTCAGCATTACTTTAGCGTCACTCGGGGCGGATGCGGGATTGATTGGGGCGGCGCAAGTTTGGCAGCATCGTTTTGAACGCAGTGGGGGCAAGGTTGAGCACTAATACATTGCAGATTATTGAAGGGCAGTATTTGCGTGACATTCTGGATCAGCCGCGGGCGCTGACGGCCACGCTGGAACAACTGGAAGTCTCGAAAGACCTGGGGCTGGTGGCGGCACGACTGCGTGACAAGAAAATCAAGCGCGTAGTGCTGACCGGAATGGGCGCGTCGTTTCACGCTTTATATCCGCTATTCCTCAGATTCAACGAGTGTAGTCATTTCGCACTTGTGGTCGAGACTTCGGAGTTGGTGTATTCGTTGGAGCGGTGGCTGGATCCGGAAACGTTGATCATCGCTGCATCGCAGTCAGGACAGAGCGCGGAGATTGTGCGTTTGCTCGAAGCTAACCGCGGACGCGCTGCAATCGTGGCGGTCACCAATGCGGTGGAGAGCCCGCTGGCTTTGCATGCGAATGCCGTACTGCTCACGAAGGCGGGAGCTGAATCTTCGGTCTCGTGCAAAACCTACACCACTGCGCTGATGGCTCTGCACCTGCTTGGTGGATTGTTCTGCGGCGCCGACGCCGGCGAGACGCGAGAAGAACTGGCGCAGGCGATTCCCGCGGTTGCGTCGTATCTTGCCGGTTGGAGAGATCACGTTTTTGAAATGACTGAGGAACTGGGCGAGACCCGCGACGTTTTCTTGGTGGGACGGGGAACGTCGCTGGCCGCAGCTGGCGAAGGCGGGTTGATTCTTAAGGAATCGGTGCGCATTCACGCGGAAGGCATGAGCGGTGCGGGGTTCCGGCACGGGCCGTTGGAGATGGTGAATGCCAAAACCTTCGCGGTCATTTTTGCCGGTGCGGCAGCTACTCGCGCCTTACAAGCAAAATTGCGCGACAGCATCGTCGAAGGCGGCGGCAAAACTTGCTGGATCGCTGAGGAAATCGAACCCGGGCCATGGAACCTGCCGCGCAGTGCGGCCGGTGTGCGGCCGATGTTAGAGATTCTGCCGGTGCAACTGATGACCATTGCATTAGCGGCCGATGCGGGAATCGAAGCCGGGCGCTTTACTCGCATTCCGAAAGTGACGACCACGGAATGAAACTGCTCGGGGATGGTCTAAGCGCCTCGCTCACCGGTGCCGCGCTTCTTGAATATCTGAAATCGTAATCTTCCTTTAACACTCCCGTAACAATGCTGCGGTATCCTTCGGCTTCAGTTTGGGTTGGCGGGGACGCCTGCTCCAGCAAGTCCCAGGAGGAACGTAATGGCAACCGCGGCACCGGCGATTCAGGCAAAACTTAATAAGCGTCCCGGCATGATCGGCATGATCGGGTTCGGGATTGTTTTTATCGTGGGCATCAGTTATGCCGCCTATCATTTGCTGAGCGATCTCGCGATCGATCATCAGAGCTCGCTGACGCCATATATCCTGCTGGGCTTTGCGTTGCTGGTCGCGCTGGGTTTCGAATTTGTTAACGGCTTCCATGACACAGCCAACGCGGTTGCGACGGTGATTTACACCCATTCGATGGAGCCGCATATTGCGGTGATGTGGTCAGGCCTTTGGAATTTCCTGGGCGTGCTAACTTCGAGCGGACTGGTCGCATTCGGAATCATCTCTCTGCTTCCTGTGGAACTGATTCTGCAGGTAGGAAGCAAAGCTGGATTTGCCATGGTGTTCGCGCTGCTGGTTGCGGCCATCATCTGGAACCTTGGGACTTGGTGGTTCGGGCTGCCGGCTTCGAGCTCGCACACGTTGATTGGTTCGATCATCGGTGTTGGCATCGCCAACCAGTTGATGGCGGGAAAAACCGGGACTAGCGGCGTGGATTGGGGGCAAGCGAAGAACATCGGTTATTCGCTGCTGCTTTCTCCGGCGGTCGGTTTTGTTTGCGCCTTCATGTTGCTGTGGTTGATGAAGCTGGTCATCAAGAACAAGAAGCTTTATGAAGCCCCTGAAGGTACCGAGCCGCCGCCGTTCTGGATTCGGAGTCTTCTGTTGCTGACCTGCACCGGGGTCAGTTTCGCGCACGGCTCCAATGACGGGCAAAAAGGCATGGGGCTGATCATGCTGATTCTGGTGGGCACGGTCCCGACTGCGTACGCGCTGAATCACGCTGTCACCAAGAAGGATTCTGAAACGTTTATCGCTGTGTCGCAACAGGCGGCCAACACGCTTTCCAGTTACGTGAGCCCGAATGCCGTGGTTGGCGATGACCGCGAGGAGGTAACCGACTACATTCGCACCAAGCAGTTCACTCCGAATACGATGCTGGCGTTGCGCCAGTTGGTGAGCGACATCGGCAATGAGACGGCTCTATTCGGCGAAATGAGCAAAATTCCCAACGACCAGGTGCGCAACTTCCGCAATGATATGTACCTGGTGGGCGAGGCGCTTCGCCTGATGAAGAAAAATCAGCAGCCGGCGATTGCAGCGGGCGACTGGAAAGTGCTCGATAACTACAAGAAGTACATCGACGGAGCGACCCGGTTTATCCCGACCTGGGTGAAGGTCGCAGTAGCTTTGGCGCTGGGGTTGGGCACCATGATTGGCTGGAAGAGAATCGTGGTGACGGTAGGCGAGAAGATTGGGAAAGAACATCTCACCTACGGACAAGGCGCAGCGGCGGAAATTGTCGCCATGGCCACCATCGGCGCGGCCGACTGGTTCGGGCTCCCGGTGAGTACGACTCACGTGTTGTCGTCGGGCGTTGCGGGGACCATGGCCGCAAACCATTCTGGGTTGCAGTGGAGCACCGTCCGCAACCTGGGAATGGCATGGGTACTGACGCTGCCGGCTTCAATGATGCTTGCCGGATTCTTGTTCTGGACTTTCCGCACTGTGTTCTAAGACAAATGCCACGGTTAGGTTCTGCGTGGTGGCGGGCTGACTACTTTTGTATCGTACTTCGCGAGAATTTTGCCTCCCTCGATCTGAAACTGCGGGTCGGTGCGGGAGATCCGTTTGAACAGAAGATCGAGTTCAGCGAAGACCTTTTCGAATCCGGCAGGGTTGCCTGCCGCCAAGAATTTTACCGGATGGTCGCTGGTGTTGCCTTGCGCGTGTTCTACACCGTGGGGAATCGTGGCGTAAGTTCCGGGATGAATGTCCAGCCATTTGCCGGCAAAGTAAAGCGCCAGCACTCCGTCCAGAACGTAGAAATGCTCATCTTGCTGCGGGTGAAAATGCATCGGCGTCATGAAGCCGGGGTCTTCGCGAAACTCGCCCAGCCACCACGCGCCAGCCGACCGTGCGCCATCCACGAGGATATGAGCCTCGCCAAGTCCCAGGTTGTACACCTGCGCTTGATCCGGTTCAACGATGATCGGTGTGTCCATGCGTTGCTTCGTTTGCGTGCCGCGGTTTATTACTCTTCTGGCGGTACATCGAAATTCACCAGGTCGCCGCGGAAGCCTCGGGTTTTCCAGGCTCCGTAGGCGATTCCGGCCACCATCCAGATGGAACCTACGACCAGTGCCAGGCGGGACAAGCTGACCCAAATGAAAAAACAAATCAGAAAACCAAGTACCGGCGAGATCAATTGACCGAGGGTGCGGTCATTTCCACGAATGTAGTAGTGGGTGAGCGCGGCGAGGTTGACGCCCATGAATGCAATGAGCGCGCCGAAGTTCAGCAACTGAGCGCCGTTGTCGTAGGTGATGAGAAAGGCTCCGATCAGCGCAATGGCACCGACAAAGAGGACGTTGTTCATCGGAATCCCGGTGGTGGGATGGATGGCGCCGAAGAATTTCTTAGGGATCGCGCCGCTGCGTCCCATGCCGTAAAGCAGGCGGGCCGCGCCAAGTTGCGATCCCATTCCGGATCCGATCGTGGCAACTAGAAGTGTGATGCTGATGGCTTTGGTCAGCGCCGCGCCGCCCGCGATTGCGGCGACGTGGCTGAACGCGTTCTCGACCTCGCTGGCGGGAAACAGATATTGGCTGCTCAGCAATTGCGCGCCATAAACCTCGGCCGATGCCAGCACACCCGTGATGAGGCAGACCAGCACGGTAGCAAGAAAAATGTTGCGCTTGGGATTTTCGACTTCTTCCGACAGCGTGGAAATGCCGTCGAAACCGATGTAGGTGAGCACCGCGACCGATGTGCCGTGGAATACGCGGCCCACCGTGAAAGTCTGCGGATTGTAGAACGGGCGCAGAAAATAAGACTCGGGATACTGCGGCAGATGAAAGATGTAGCGGATGGTACACCAGAAAAACGCGATGATCACCGCGCCCATAAGAGCGCACAAGGTTGAATTGATGCGGGCAGAGGTCTTAACCCCGCGGAGGTTCAGCACCGTGAACAGCGCAGCAAAAATCAGCGGCCAGGTAAAGCCCGGATAGGGAAGTTGAAATCTGGTTCCGCTTAACAGATCGGCCATGGCTTTGGCGGACCAGATAGTGCAGATCAATGGATTGATGATGTAATCCATCGTCATGCTCCAGCCGGTGACGTAACCGAGCGATGGGTGCAACTCGCGGCCCACGTAGGTGTAGGCCGATCCGGCGCTGGGGTACACCCGCGCCATGCGGCCGTAGCTCATCGCGGTGAAGACCATGGCGACCATGGCGATCAGAACCGAGGTGACCACGTGGCCTTGGCCCTCGTTGCTGAAGACTCCGTAGGCGGGCATTGGCGCCGTCGGCTGAATTACGATGATGCCGTAGAGAATCAGGTCCCAAAGCGTAAGCACACGTTTCAGGTGGGGTGCGGCAACCGGGGCAGCTGTGGTGGAATCGCTCATTACACTTTCCTGCTCACGGACGTCATAAGCAAAATGTCCTCAGGTCGTTCAGCCAGGACGGCTGAGTATGACATGCCGGGGTAAAGCAACGGAAGTCGGAATGAAGATGCTCCGTCCGTGTTCTCCGGGCCGATCTGGCTTGACATCCGTACAGTTATACATCAATATTCATACGTTTTAATAAAACGTTTATTGGAAATTATGCGATTTGAAGCGCGGAAGTTGAGACTGGGGGCGAACAGAGTTCTAATCTTTCTATCCCTCGCGTTGCGGATAGCCGCGGCCAGTGAAGTGTCCGCGAGACCCGAATTCCACAAGTTGCTGCTGGCGCAGAATTGGCAGCTTCAATCGTCTTGCGAAGTGAAAGCGACGGGCGCCGAGATTTCTCAAGCCGGCTTTTCGACGACCGGCTGGCACAAAGCCGCGGTTCCTACGACGGTGGTTGCCGCACTCATCGCCGACGGAACTTATCCCGACCCGTCTTACGGAATGAATCTCAAATCACTCCCTGGGATGGACTATCCGCCGCTCCCTTTTTTCGCTCTTCAGTCCATGCCCACCGACAGCCCATTTCGCTGCTCGTGGTGGTTCCGCACTGAGTTCTCCACGCAAGCCGGATCGGCGGATGGCAAGACTTGGTTGCATTTCGATGGCATCAACTATCGCGCCAACGTCTGGCTGAACGGCGAAAAGATCGCCGACGCTCAGGACTTTGCCGGCATGTTGCGTGTTTTCGAGTTTGACGTCAGCAAACATTTGATTTCCGGGAAACCGAACGCTCTCGCTATTGAGGTTTTTGCACCCGAGAAAACCGATCTCGGCACCACCTGGGTCGACTGGAACCCCACGCCCGCCGACAAGAACATGGGCTTGTGGAAAGACGTTTATCTAACGAACACCGGCGACATCGCTCTGCGACATCCGTTCGTGGCGTCGAAGCTCGCTGCGGATTACAAATCTGCCGCACTGACTATCGCTGCCGAACTGCACAACAGGACCGCGCATCCGGTTACCACGCTCGTTCGCGCGGAAATCGAAGGCGTTCGCATTAGCCAGACAGTCGAACTCGCTGCGTCTGAATCCAAAACCATCACTTTCTCGCCGGAGCAGTACCCGCAACTGCATCTCGCTCATCCTCGCCTCTGGTGGCCTTATCAAATGGGCAAGCCGGAAATGTATACGGCGGACTTACGGGTTGAAACCGACGGCAAAATTTCTGATGCGACGGCCGTTCGCTTCGGCATTCGCGAAGTCACCTCGCAACTGACGGACAAGAATTATCGTCTCTTCAAAATCAACGGAAATAATCTTCTGATTCGAGGAGCCGCCTGGTCGCCCGACATATTTTTGCGCTGGTCCTACGACCGAGCAGCCGCGGCCATGGACTACACTCGCGCCATGAACCTCAACGCCATCCGCCTTGAAGGCCGCATGGAGCGCGAGGAATTCTTCGACATGGCCGATCGTCTCGGCATCCTGCTCATGCCTGGTTTCACCTGCTGCGACTTCTGGCAACAAGGCGACGAGTGGCTGCCGGAAACCTACAAAATCGCCGGCGCTTCACTGACAGATCAGCTAACCCGTCTGCGCAATCATCCCAGCGTTTTCGTCTGGCTCAATGGCAGCGACGAAGTTCCGCCGCCGAAGATCGAAAGCATGTATCTGCAGATCGAGAAAGAGACCGAGTGGCCGAATCCCACACTTTCATCTGCAAACGACGAGACCAGCACGCTTAGCGGGCCCTCAGGCGTAAAGATGCCCGGTCCTTACGAATACGTTCCCCCGAATTATTGGTACACCGACAAAAAAGGCGGTGCATTCGGATTCAACACCGAAACCAGTTCCGGCGCTGTGATTCCGTTGCTCGAAAGCCTTAAGAAATTCATTCCCGCCGATCATCTTTGGCCGATCGGCGATTACTGGAATTACCACGCAGGACTCGAACACTTTACCAACATCGACCGCTTCATCACCGGACTCGACGGCCGTTACGGCAAAGCCGCCGACTTGCCAGATTTCCTACGCAAATCATTTGCCGCGAACTACGAATCCAGCCGCGCCATGTTCGAGGCTTATGGCCGCAATAAGTATGACTCTACTGGCGTCATCCACTGGATGCTAAACAACGCCTGGCCCTCAATCATCTGGCATTTGTACGATTACTATCTCGTTCCGTCCGCCGCGTACTTCGGAACGAAAAAGGCTTGCGAGCCGCTGCACGTGCAGTATTCCTACGATGACAATTCGGTTGTGATCGTCAACGGTTATGATCGAGCCTTCGATAACCTGAGCGTGAAGGCAACGACATATGGCATCAATAGCAAGGCCACGGCCTCTGATTTGACGGTGCTCGATGTTGCCGCCGACAGCACCATCCGAGCCTTGCAGCTTAAGCCGGTCGACGGCCTCACGCCGACTTATTTTCTGAAGCTCGAACTGCGGGATCGCTCAGGCAAACTCGTCAGTGAGAACTTTTATTGGCTTTCGACCAAACCCGATGTCATTGACTGGGCCAACTCGGTCGAAGACTACTACACGCCGGAAAGCGCCTTTGCCGACCTGACCGCGCTAAATTCGTTGCCGCCTGTGAAGCTGAAGACCAGCAGCCGGATCACGCAATCTCCCAACGAAACGATAGTTCACGCTCTCATCGAAAACCCCAGCTCCAGCGTGGCATTCATGGCTCGTTTTCGCCTGGCAGATAAAAACAACGACGACATTGTGCCCATCTTTTGGGACGATAACTACGTTTCGCTCTTGCCTGGAGAAAAGCGCGAAGTGACCGCGAGCTTCGCGCCGTCGGAATCGAAATCCAGCCCGCTTACGCTCACCATCGACGGATGGAACGTTGCGCCGATCACGATTCCGCTAACCGTCAAGGAGAAGAATTAATGCGCAATCTTATCGCTCTACTTACCGTGCTATTCTTTGCCACGCTGGCATGGCCGCAGGCCAAACTTTCTCCGCGCTGGGAAGAACTCACGGCCGACGAGTTTCGCATCGCGATTCAGCAGTCACAGGGCACTTGTCTTTTGCCCTTTGGCATTCTCGAAAAGCATGGCCCACATTTGCCGCTGGGAACCGATCTGATCAATGCGCGCTACGTTTCGCTCGAAGCAGTGAAAACCGATTACGCCGTAGTTTTCCCCGACTATTACTTTGGCCAGATTTTTGAGGCCAAGCACGAACCGGGGACCATCGCATACAGCACCTCGCTGCAGCTTCAACTCTTGCAGGAAACCACTGACGAGATGGCCCGGAACGGTTGTAAGAAAGTCCTGATCGTCAACGGACACGGCGGAAACGAGCATCTGTTGCCGTATTTCGCGCAGACGCAACTGGAAAAACAACATGATTATGTTGTCTACATCATGGCTTTGTACGACGCGCCGACTGATCAGGGACCGCCGAAGAAAACCACCAATGACATGCACGCGGGGGAGACCGAAACTTCAAAAATGCTGATTGCCCGGCCTGATCTGGTTCACATTGATCGCGCCAACCAGGAGTCGGGTGCCGATCAGGCACGGCTCAAATTGCCTGACACGCTTTACACTGCCATCTGGTGGTACGCCAGCTTTCCGAATCATTATTCGGGCGATGGATCGGCTGGCAATCACGCGCTGGGCGAGTATGATATGTCTTCCTGGGTGACGGCGGTGCAAAAAGCGATTCGCGCCGTGAAGGCCGATCAGGAAAGCCTGAAGTTGCAGAACGAGTTTTTTGAGAAGGCGAAGCACCCGTTGGACACTCCGCACTAGGAGTTTTTCGGGTCTATGGTCACAATTCGCGATGTGGCGAAAGAAAGCGGCTTTTCGTCCACCACCGTTTCTATTGTTCTGAACAACGCTCCGCTTGCCCGCTATATTCCCACCGCCACAAAAAAGCGCATCGAAGCTGCCGCCAAACGGCTCGGTTACCGGCCCAATCTTTTTGCGCGTTCCCTGCGCAGCCGCCGCAGCCACACCGTTGGGGTCATGGTGTTCGACATGACCGATCCTTTCTGCACCCTCGTGCTGCGTGGTATTGAGAATTCGCTCTATCAGGCTTCCTATTTGCCCATTCTCACCGACGTTCTTAACGAGCGCGCCCGCTTCGAGCGGTATCTGGAGATGCTGCTCGACCGTCGCGTGGAAGCGCTGATCGTCCTCGCCAACTGGCTTTTCGTTAATATCGACGTTCTCGGCGATCTCGAAAAAAGTAACATTCCGACCGTGATGATCGGCCGCGAACTGAAGAACGACGCCATCAGCTCGGTCATCGTCGATAACGAACTCGGCGCTTACACCGCCGTCGAACATCTTTATTCGCTCGGCCATCGCAAGATCGCATTCATCCGTGGCCCCAAAACCCTTACCGACAGCGCGCCGCGCTGGCGCGGCGTCAAATCTTTCGCCAAGGCCCGCGGACTGGAGCTTGATCCTCGGCTCATCGTCGACTTGCCCGACGCCCGCGATCCCATTTCCAGCTTCGAAACCGGGTACAAGCTAACCGAGGAGATGCTGAAGACGAAGCGCAACTTCACTGCGCTCATGGCCTTCGATGATCTGACCGCCTTCGGAGCAATCCGCGCCCTAACCAAGGCCGGCCTGCGCGTGCCCGAGCAGTGCTCGGTCATCGGGTTCGACGATGTGGCTGCATCGAGCCTGTGCACGCCGCCGCTCACGACCATCCGCCAGCCGATGGAAGCCATGGGCGCGATGGCGGCCAGCATCGTTCTTGAAGGCGTGAATGCCATGCTCGAAAAGCGTGACTTGCCGGCGGTCCATCGCAAGCTGGCGCCGGAATTGGCCGTGCGCGACTCGACTCGCAGCGCGGGATAAGGTTTCATCGGAAGGCCGGGAACGCATTTTTTGCTTGACTGAGATTGGTGAAAGGCGCAATATTCATACGTTTTAATAAAACGATTCTTCACGAAAGCCAACAAAAATAAACAATCGCAGGTTGGGACGGGCTCGGGGAAGGGAAAACTGACGACAGGTAGCCGATAGCTTTGCCCGACAGCGATCGAAGGAGCCCCTATGAAAAGTCGCCTTCTCGCGTTCTTCCTCCTGCTGATTTGCGCTCCGCTTGCCCTCTTTGCCCAAGTCACTTCGTCGATTACGGGCACCGTCACTGATCAAACCGGCGCTGCCGTTGCCGGGGCGCAAGTAACTTTGTCCGCGCCCGACCGCGGTTTCAACCAAACCGTTCCCAGCAACGGCGCCGGCGAGTATTCGTTTGGCGCGCTGCCGCTCGGCAGTTACGACCTCAGCGTCACCGCCAAGGGATTTAAGACCTTCGAAGCCAAAGGAGTCATCCTTCGCGTCGGCCAGAAGGCTCGCGCCGATGTGAAACTGGAAGTCGGCGGCGCAGCCGAACAGGTCACGGTCGAAGGCGAATCGGTCGCACAAGTCGAAACCCAAGGTTCCGATCTTTCCGGCGTCATCACCGGCAAAGAGATCACACAGCTCCAGCTCAACGGGCGCAACTTCACACAGCTCGCAACGCTGATTCCGGGCGTCAACAGCCAGACTGGACTCGATGAAGGCGCCGAAGGCCTTAACGGCAACGTTTCCATGAGCATCAACGGCGGCCGCACCGAGTACAACAACTGGGAACTCGATGGCGGCGACAACATGGACAACGGCAGCAACACCACGCTGAATATTTATCCCAGCATCGACGCCATCGGCGAGTTTCGCGTCCTCACGTCGAACTACGGCGCGCAGTACGGACGCAATGGCTCCGGCACTGTCGAGGTCGAGACCAAGTCCGGGACCAGCAGCTTCCACGGCGACGCCTACGAATTCGTCCGCAACAACGCGTTCAACGCGCGCAACTATTTTCAGAGCACCGTTCCCGCATATAAGAAAAACGATTTCGGATACACCATCGGCGGTCCAATTTACATTCCGGGCCATTACAACACTGACAAGCAGAAAACATTTTTCTTCTGGTCGCAGGAATGGCGCCGCGACCGCGTTCCTGGCCAGGTGTTCAACACACTCGTGCCATCGAATGAAGAACGCGCGGGGAATTTCAGCGACGTTTGTCCCGGCCAGGATTGCCCGGTTGAGCCAACCTTTATCAATGGCATTGCCAACCCGCTTGCCGGTCAGCCTTTTCCGGGCAATATCGTTCCGATCAGCCAGGCAGGGCAGGCGATTGAGGCGCTGATTCCGATTCCCAACGCCGGCGTGCCGGGCGCAGCTTTGTACAATGCGTCGCCCACGCAGCCAACCAACTGGCGCGAAGAATTGCTCCGCATCGACCATAACTTCAGCTCCAAATGGCGCCTGATGTTTCACTATGCTCACGACTCCTGGGACAGCATCACGGCCACGCCGCTTTTTTCCGGCAGCACATTTCCTACGGTGCAAACTAATTCGAGTCTGCCGACGATCAGCCTGGTGGCGCGCTTGTCGACCACAATTTCTCCCACGCTGCTGAACGAATTCACCGCCAGCTATACGGCTGACAAAATCGTCACCCATTCAACCGGCTATCCCAATCCGAACGCCTGGATGCGGCCTTCGGATTTGGAAATGGGGTCTTTCTTCGACAACGGTTTCGGCGGCAAACTGCCGACCATTTCGCTGACCGGCAATTCCTCGCTCGGCGGCGGCTTTTACCAGGACGTCAATGGCGAATGGCCGGAAGGAAAGTACAACTCCAACCCGACTTACACTTATCGCGACAACCTGACCAAGATCATTGGCCGCCACAACCTCACGGCCGGCGCTTACTTTGTGGCCGCGCAGAAGAACGAAATGAGCGGCCTGTTCATCAACGGATCCATCAGCTACGACATCTCGTCGCCGATCTCGACCGGCAACGCCTTCGCCGACCTTCTGATGGGGCAGGTTGCCAATTACACGCAGGGCAGCAACCAGATTACTTTCTACAACCGCTATAAGATTCTCGAGCCATACATTCAAGACGACTGGCGCGCCACCGAGCGTCTCACGCTGAATTTTGGCCTGCGCGTCAGCATGTTCGGAACTTACCGCGAACGCTATCATCAGGCTTACAACTGGGATCCAGCGCTTTACAATCCAGCTACTGCTCCCAAAATCGATGTGCTCGGCATTGATCCGTCGACCAATTTCAGTGCCGGAGCGATCATTCCAAACTCCGGCAATCCGTTCGACGGCCTGGTGCAATGCGGCGTCAACGGCGTTCCTGCGGGTTGCATGAAAGGCCATCTGTTCAATCCCGCGCCGCGCGTCGGATTCGCATGGGATCCGACCGGCAAAGGAAAGACTGCCGTGCGCGCCGGATACGGCATTTTTTGGGAGCACACTAACGGCAACGAAGCGAACACCGAAGGTATGGAAGGCCAGTCTTCGCCGTTGCTGCAGTCGCCGACGCAATACAACGTGAGCGGCTACCAGAATCTTGGGCGCGGAATCGGCGGTCCCAACGTCGAATTCCCGCTGACTTTTTTTTCCATTCCCACGCAAGCTGTCTGGCCGTACATGCAGCAATGGCACCTCGACGTGCAGCAGGAAATCGCAAAAAATACGGTCGCCACGCTCGCTTATGTGGCCAGCAAAGGCACGCATCTGGGACGTCAGCTCGACTACAACCAGATCCATCCGGTTTCGACCGCGATCAACCCATACGTTCCTGGCCAGCCGATCAGCGCCAACGACTGCAATTCCGTCACCATCGCGGAATCCGGCGTGACTTCCGGAACGGTGAATGGAAAAAATCAAACCGGAAGCTGGGCCAATAATCTTTCCGTCGCCTGCGGCAACGATCCCGATCCTTATCGCCCGTATTACGGATTGGGCAGCATTACGCGTCTCGACAACGGCGCATCGTCCACCTACAACTCGTTGCAAGCGTCTATACGCAAGAGCGTAGGAGCGCTGCAGGTGAACGGTTCCTATACTTACGGCCACTCGATCGACGATTCCTCCAGCCGTTATGACGCCGGATTCGTTAACTCCTACGATCCGGCTTCGGCGCGCGCCAGTTCATCTTTTGACGTTCGCCATATGGTGAACGCCGGATATATCTACGATCTGCCTTTCTTCAAAAATCCCGGCGCGCTGCGTACCGCTCTCGGCGGCTGGCAGTACTCCGGCATTTTTACTTTCGTTACCGGGACGCCGTTTAGCGTGATCAACGCCGCCAATTATCCGGACAACGCCGGCATTGGCTTCAACAGCAATATCAGCGCCGGCTCGTACGCCGATCTCATCGGCAATCCACGGTCGGGTATCGTCAACTCGCCTGCGACTACGGTGCAGGGATATGCGAACCTTCTATACAATCCTTCGGCCTATTCCGCTCCGGAAGGCCTGACCTTTGGCGACTCCGGCAGAAACAGCCTGCGGAATCCGGACCATTGGAACTTCGACATGGCCGTGTTCAAGCACTTTCCGATCAAGGAAAGTATGGCTTTCGAATTCCGCGCCGAAGCCTACAACATCTTCAACCACACCGAGTGGGCGCCAATTAATGGAGACGCGGGATCGGCTTCGTATAACGGCGGCCCAGCGTCGCTTACCAACGATGTGGCGTGCTATGGGGGATCGAATAATTCAGCGGGCGATCCCAGTTGCCAGCCGAACAGCTTCCTGCACATTGGCGCGGCACACCCGGCACGAATTTTGCAGTTGGGAGCAAAATTTTTGTTCTAAGCCCTTCAGCGACCAGGTAACCGCCGGCTTTGGTGGTTTTCGACCCAGCGGCCATTCAAGGAGCGGGAAGAAAGTTGTTGTAACAAGTATTCCCGCTGCGGTCGTCCCGTCACGCTCTGACTGGGTACCCCCCTCCCCCCACCCCCCTTGCCCTGATCTTTTAGAATCAGTGGGTTAGCGGGAGCGCTCCCGCCAGATCTATGAGTTTAAAGGGTTTAGAGGCAAAATCTTCCAAACAAAGGACTTAGAGGCGAGCCATCGGCTCCAAGCCATCGCCATCAGCTTAGAACCGGTCTGGCGAATAGCTTATAGGTTGTCAAAGAGCAGGCAATTTCCTGCTTAAATTGTCGGCGGATTTAAAGTGCGAGGTCAAGGAAAAAGTGGCCGCACGGAATGCACGCACTGACGTAATGGCGTGATCTTCCTCGGTATTGACGGCATCGACTTCCGAACTGATACCATACGGCACAATGCCGCCTTTACTTAACACGGCGGGCGAGGGAGGATCACAGTGATGAAAATCAAGTTATGCACGGGGATGTTGCTGGGAGTGGCTTTGCTATTGGTGGCGTGCGGCGGGAGCTCGAACCCCAGTTCGAATACGAATACGGGGCAACTGACACAGGCTCAGGCGCAGCAACTCGGCACCGAAGCTTTTACGCAGGCCTTCAAGGCGGTGGAAGATGTTGCGGGAGAGTCGTCAAGCGCGAGCGCGGTGGCGGCGTTTGGCAGGAGCCGGCATTTTGCATCCGACGCGGCGCCGGATGTGGTTTCGTGCTCGGGTTCGACCTGCACCATCACATCGGTGGTTTACAAGTGCCAAGATGGCGGAGCGATCACGGTCAATGGCAGCGTAACGGAGACTTCGTCGTCTTCCGGCAACCTGAGCCTGACGCTGGCGCCAGCCAGTTGCTCCGACGGGACGCTGGTAATCAACGGCAGCCCGGATTTGACGATCAACGCTCAGGCCAGCGATAACGGCACAACCGCGACGCTGGCTGCGACATTGGGCGGGGGTGTTGCATATTCGCCTGTCCAAACGGGTGCGTTTCCTTCGGGAAGTTGCTCGTCCAATCTGTCGGCCAACGTGGCCATCAATGTTTCGAGCGGCCAACTCAGCAGTTGTTCGCTGACGGGATCGATTTGCGGGTACAACGTCAGCGTCACGACTTGCCCGGAGTGAAACTCGCACTTAATCGCAAAGGACGCGATTGAACGCCGACTTTTCGGGCGTTAGTGGGGCCACAGCAGATTCCTCATGGCTGAAGCCATTCGGAATGACGATGGCCATCTTGAGCGCACTCCAAACGCAAGGTCCCTCCGCTCGCTCGCTTTCGCTACGCTTCGGTCGGGATGACAGTGGCAAGAGAACTGTTAGGACGGGCGCATTCGGCTTGATTCGAAGTCGTGCCCATGCCGTTGCCCACCCTGTCGCAACGAACGCGACAAGGTGGGGCAAGCGGTGTTCGTGGTTCTTGTGTTCCCACTCAACCGCACAGAACGCGATTGGATGGTACGCTCCGTCTACTTCATCTTTTTTCCGCAAGGCCAACGGATGTAGCCGTGCGAGACGTCATTCGAGTCGATGTAGAATCCGACGATCTCGTCGCTCGAGTTGATGCCGGCGGCGTCACTGAAGATGGCGCCGGGCGGATCGAAGCTGGTGTAGTGGCCGTCCCTCAGCAGAAATGAATGAAAGACGCCGGCGGTGTCGGCATAGTAGCCGACGATATCTCCCTGGGCGTTGATTCCGCCGTTGAAGGTGAAAGTGCCGCCGGGAAAATTATTTTCGGTGAACTGGCCGCCCGCGAGAACGTAGCCGTGGGCGGTCCCGCTGCTGTCGAAGTAAGTGCCCGGGATAACACCGCGCGCGTTAACGTTGCTGGCGAAGCTGCTAGGCGCGTCGAAGGGATTGAACTGGGTGATCTTGCCATCGCGGGAGACGGTGAAACTTGCGTAGTTGGTGTTTTCGCAGTTGGCTTCGTTGATGCAAGTGAATCCGGTCATTTCACCGTAGATATTGCGCCCGGACAGACCAGCAGCCAGCGCACCGGGAACGTCAAATTTGGTGTAGTGGCCTTGGGACAGAATGAAGCCGTGCGTGACCTGGTTGGAGTCGAGGTACTGGCCGACGACGGTTCCATCGTCAACGATGTAGTTGGGCAGAGTCCAGGTGGATCCGGGCGGGTCGATGACTTTGAAGTTGCCGTTCGCCGACAAGATGAAACCATGGCTGACGCCGGCAGTGTTGGTCTCCTGGCCGACGCTGTCGCCCTGGTTGTTGGGCCCCCCGGCAATGGTGGTTGCAGTGGCGCCGGGGAAGTCGATGGTCTTAAAAGTTTGTGCCGGCGCTAGGGACGAAGTTGCAAAGGCAAATGCAGTCGTGGTGAGCAGCAGAAAGCGGAATGTAGTGTTGTTCACGGAAACATCCTCCTGCGTTCCTACGATGCACGCGGCGTTGGCGACTTGCATGCGATTACGCGAGGCAACAAGAAAGCGGTTTGAGAATTTGGGGCGCGGTGGTGGGACGACAACGCTAGTGGATGACGGCGAGATTGACGCTTGTTTCCTTACATTCACGGGGTGGTTTTGAATCGATGCGTGGCGCGATTTGAGGCTATGTTTTCTTCGCCGGCTTCTTCGCGGACCGCGCCATAGTAGCTTCGAAAGCGGCCTGGAGTTCCGCCAGCACCGATCGGCGCGGTGCGGGCGTGCCCAGATGGATGCTTCTTAGCTCGGCCATGAAGGCCTTCCACAGCGGCTGGCCACCTTCTTCGAGAAGCTGCGCCCGGATGGAAAGCTCACGGGATGCGTTGGTGTGTCTTCGTCCCCAGGCTCCCATTTGAGCGAGCAGGGGCACGAGTTCGATGGCAGCTTCAGTGAGGCTGTAGATGCCTTTCTGCTTATGGGTGGGATCGCCGGAGCGCGAGAGCAGCTTCGCCTTGACCAAGTGAGAGAGACGGTCAGCAAGGATGTTCGAGGCAATCCCTTCTTCGGAAAGCCGCAGAAGATCGCCGTAGTGGCGGCGATTGCCGAACATCACATCGCGAATGACGATAAGGCTCCAGGGATCGCCCAGCGTTTCAAGCGTCAGGTTGATGGGGCACCCGGAGCGCCGTATTTTTTTCATCCTCGTCCTCTTCAAGGATAACCAATGCAAGACCACTTGCATCTTGCAATGGGTAAGAGTATATTCGCACCAGTTGCATTATGCAACGGGTTGTGCGGGGGGGAGAGAAGCCATGAAGCTTGCCGCAGTCCTGGTGGTGGTTCTGGCATTCGGCGGCCTGGTCGCTGGGCACGCCATCCATTCGGGGGAAGCTGGTTCACCTTATCCGCGGATGGCTCCGACGGAAGATTATCTGATGCCAGACCGGAATGAGGAAATTGACCTGGCGCGGACGGGCGCTCCGGAGGCCATTTCCCGCGATGCGACGGTGATGATATTGGGGCGGCACGGATTCGAGACGGCCGCGCAAGGCAAGAATGGCTTCGTTTGCATCGTCGAAAGATCGTGGAACGCGCCGCTGGACGATCCGGAATTCTGGAACGCCAAAATTCGCGCGCCGATCTGCTTTAATCCGCAGGCTGCTCGTTCGCTCTTGCTGGCATTGAGCACGCAGCGGGCAGAGCTGGCGATGGCTGGAATGTCGCTGCCGGAGATTGCCACTCGCGTCCATGCGGCGTTGCGGAACCATGAGCTGCCGGAATTAGAAGCGGGCTCGATGTGCTACATGATGTCGAAGCGGGCTTATCTCGGCGATGAAGGGAGCCATAACCTGGCGCACCTGATGCTCTATGCGCCTCCCATGGATCCAGCTAACTGGGGTGCGGGTTTGCTCAACTCACCGGTGATCTACGGGTCGCAAAGCCCTCCCGAACCCTACACCGAGTTCATCGTGACGGTTGGCAAGTGGTCGGACGGAACTCCTGCGCCGTTAGTGCAGTAGGCATTGCTCATAGAGTCACTTCGAGGAGCGCAAAAACGATGCATGTGATGAATGCACTGGCCCGGCCGCAAGTATCTGGAATGAGTGTTCAGCAGTTCGTCAGAAGAAAACCGGGTGTTTTGAGCCGAGCGCGCAGCGACAACGAAATTGCGTCTATGCCGGCACTGGAGATGTTTGGTGTGCTGCAGCAACTGGAGGCATTGGCAAAACGGCAATGCCCACGGGTAGCGTTCAAGGCAAAGGGCAGGATTATGTTCCTCGACCTGCCGGAAATTCTGGCGGTGCAAGCGGAGGGCAATTATGTTTCATTGCAGAACCATCGCAATCCGTACCTGCTGCGAATTTCGCTTTCGTCGATGGCTGAGAAGCTGAAGCCTTATGGATTTATTCGCATACACCGGTCGGTGGTGGTGAACACGTCGCGGGTGCGGGAGATTGAACCGTTGCCGACGGGAGAGTACCGGCTGCAGTTGCAAGGCGGGCGGGAATACATGGTGACGCGCAGGTATAAAGGGAATCTTCGGCATCTGGCGCATCTTTGGATAGGCACTGGGGCCACTTCAAGGGCAAACGCTGAAGGCGACTAAGGCCCGCGGCCGCTTGACTATGCCTGGCACGCCCTCGACCAGGAAGAGATCCGAAAGCTCGCGAAAATACGAATAGGCGTAAGTCTTGCCGTCGGCGCTGGTGCGCACGCGGTAGATGGAGGTGACGCCGCCGGGGTCGCCGGGCGTCAGCGTCCACACGCGCTCCCGTTTTCCCGATGCCACGTCGATGCGGAATACGGCCGCGGAAGTTTTTTCATCGTGATAGACGTAGCCTGACTTCCCGTCCGCCGACCAGTGAACCCATATGTCTTCTGCGTGGCAATCCGAGATGGGGCGCGGTGTTCCGCCGTCCACGGGATACAGCGTGCATGAATCCCGCAATTATAGCGTGGCACGCAGGCGCGTATTCTGTTCCAAGGATGGCGGAACTCAAGGTCAGCAAAGACGCAGAGCGAGTGGCGGGACTATGCGCGAAGTGCGCGCACGCCCGAGTGATCGTTTCCGAACGAGGATCGGTCTTCTATCAGTGCCGACTGTCGGCGACCGACCCTAATTTTCCGAAGTATCCGCGCCTGCCGGTTTTGCAGTGTCCCGGCTACAAACCGGCGGCAGCGAGAGAAGGCTGAATTTTAGCAATTGCCGGAACCCTGCGCTGCGATCATTGGTTTGGCGGCGGCGGCGGTGGAGGGGCCGGTGCGCCGTGCAGGTAGGCATTGTAGCCATTTCGGAAAGACTGGCGGTACGCCTGGGCTGCTTCTGGTGGCACCGGCGGATTGCGGAACAGATCTTGCGCTTCGACGTTTGGTGGCCTTTGCATCGCGACGTCGTTCTTGGCTGCGTAATATCCGTCATTCAGGCCTTGCTGGCCGAGCTCGCGATACTGGGCCGGGGACGGGGGTGGTGGTGGCGGCGGAGGCGGTGGCTGGTGGGAGCATCCAGCCAGAGTGAGCAATAAAAAGAACGCCGGAAAAATCCACCATTTCTTCATTATTCTTCGACCTCAAATCGGTTTTCTCGAACCGGCACCGGTTCGGACACTTTAGAACGCGCCGTTATGATGCCGTTCGAGCGCGTCACGGTGTAAGAACACGCATCGCGAGCTGGTGTTGCGCGGTGCGAGCCAGCAGAATTCGACTGGCGAGGAGGCTAGAACGGCTTCCTGAGCACGACTTCGCTGTCGTGGATGAAAAATTGCGCGGAGCAATCGGTCGATCCGCAGATGACGGGCAAAAGGCCCGCCAATTGTTTGCGGGTGATGAGGCCGAGCGTTCCGCACTCGGGGCACGACAGGACCGCCCAATAGGGATCGTCCTTCTCGCCGACTTTGCCGGCATTTTCCAGCACAAAAATTGTGCCGGGCTGCATCTGTTCGGGGATCCATTCGTTCAGGACATCGAGTTCTCCGACCATTTTCCCTCCTGGGAAAACCCCAGCGTGCAGACTATGATGCCCAACAACTTACGGCGTTCTTGGGCTCATTCTAGGGCCGTGGCGGAAGGAGTCAAGGTAACATCTGTGCATAAGGGGTAATCAGAAGAGTTCCTTCTGAGGCAGAAGTAAGAAGTATGAATGCAGAAGTGAAAGGCGGAAGCGAGAAGTTAGAATTCAGAGTGCGGTTAACCACCCCCGACGAAGTGGACGATCTCGAGCTGATCGCCGTCGGCTAAATTGGTTGCGGTCCATTGCTCACGGGGGACGATGTTGCGATTCAACTCGACCGCGACGCGTCCGGCGGTCATGCCGAGATTTTCGATGAGCCCGGCCAGCGAAAGCGGGGAATCAAATTCGCGCGGTTGGCCGTTGATTTGGAGCTTCATGTACGGAGGCTCGATGGCGCTGGCTTTCTGGCAGATTTGTTAATTGGGTAATTTGTAATTAAGCAATTGAAAAACCGAATCGCTTAAGCGCCTTGAGCCGGTTTGAATTGCAAATTACAAATTCCCCAATTACTCAATCTCTCTCAGTTTTCCACCCGGCGAAGGTGAAACTTGCGGGTCGCGGTGCGGCCGGAATATAACGCCTGCACCAGGACTGACGAATCAGCCAGTGCTGACTCGCTCATATCGACATGGAGTTCGGCATTGCCTTCGGCGCCAGTGCTGACTTGGGTATAAAACGGGGCCGCATCGGGACGCGCAAATCGTACCGTGAGCCGCGCTCCCTGGGCTCCATTTCCGCCGTCGGTGACCCGCAGTTGCAGGACCAGACTCTGGCCGGAGTGGACCGAATCGGCATTCAGCCAGTGGACATCGAGTTCCTTGATCGCGGCCAGGACTTCGGGCGTGTCTTTTTTGTCGAGAACGGATTCGAGGCGGCCACTGCGAAGCGCGTCGAGCATGAGGCGATGCTGCTCCCGCAGGGCCTGTTCTTTCTGCTGATCGGTGAATCCGCCGCGCGCCTGCTCGGCGTAGGAGGTAGCGCGTTTTCCCACGCAGCGTCCCCGGACGAACACCTGGGTCTGCAGAAGCAAGTCGCCTTCGCGGGCCTCGCTTTGCACGTGATAGATGGTGCCGTCGTATTTCTCGTCAGTATTGAAGCCAAAAATCATAGAACTTTGCCGGGTCGATGGTTAACGCATTGTTAAAAACTAATCAGAAACCTTGGCTGCCTTGACACTGCTGCGCAGCGGAATCTAATCTAAAATGTTCATCTAGAGCCGGTTGCGAAATTATATATAGCTCCTCCTATGCCCGACAATTACTTCGCCCGTTACCTGCCCCTGCTGATCCATTTGACGGTCGCGGCAGGGTTGGCGGTCATCTTCGTGAGCCTTTCCTGGATTGTAGGGCAACGCAAGCCCAACCGCGCCAAACTTTCTCCTTACGAATGTGGCATGACCCCGGTGGGCGATACCCGCGCCCGTTTTTCCGTCAAGTTCTATCTGGTGGCCATGCTCTTCATTCTCTTCGACGTGGAGGCGATTTTTCTTTACCCCTGGGCGGTCATCCTGCGCGAACTGAAGATGTTCGGGTTTTGGGAGATGCTGGTGTATATAGGCATTGTCCTGGTGGGTTTTTTCTACGTATGGAAAAAAGGCGTGCTCGATTGGGGCGAGACCTCCATCCAGCATGAAGAATTGTAATGGCATTAGCTCCCCCAATCACCGATATTGGGCAACTCCAGGCTCATCCGGCCATCGCCCGGCTGCAGGCGTGGAATCCAGCCGTCATTGAGGCGGTGAAGTTCGATCGCGATGAAATGACGATTGTGGTGGGGCGGTCGGCGATCCGCGAAGCCTGCGCGCTGCTGCGCGACGACGAAGATTGTCCTTTTAATTACCTTTCTGACGTTACCTGCGTCGACTGGTTTCCTGACGAACCGCGGTTTGAAGTGATCTATCACCTGCTCTCGATTCCGAACAAAGAACGGGTGCGGCTGAAGGTCCGGCTGAACGGCGATAGCCCAGCGGTGGAGTCGGTGACATCGGTGTGGCCGGGCGCGAATTATTTCGAGCGCGAAGTCTTCGATCTGTTCGGCATTCGCTTCAGCGGGCACCCAAATTTGCGACGCATCCAGATGCCGGAGGATTGGGAAGGCCATCCGCTGCGGAAAAACTATCCGGTGGAGGGATATCGCTAGCCATGGCGCAGATGGTCCCCACTCCGCAGCTTGATCCGGGCCAAGACCGGACGATGATTTTGAACATGGGCCCACAGCACCCTTCGACCCACGGTGTGCTGCGCGTGGTGCTCGAAATCGACGGCGAAAATGTGGTGCGCATCATGCCGGACATCGGCTATCTGCACACCGGGATCGAGAAAACCTGCGAGGCCAAGTTCTACCAGCAGGTGGTGCCGCTGACCGATCGCATCGATTACCTGTGCCCCATGACCAACAATCTCTGCTACGTGCTGGCGGTGGAGAAGCTGCTGGGGCTGGAAATTCCTCCGCGAGCGCAGTGGCTGCGTGTAATGATGAACGAGTTGACGCGCATCAACTCGCACCTGGTGTGGCTGGGCACGCACGCCATGGACATTGGCGCGCTGACGGTTTTTCTTTATTGCTTCCGCGAGCGCGAGGATGTGCTGCGGCTCTTCGAAGCAGTGAGCGGGCAGCGCATGATGACATCGTATTTCCGCATTGGCGGGATTGCGCTCGATCCGCCGCTGGATTTTTTTGACCGCGTGCGGAAGTTTGTGGATATGTTCGGGTCGAAGGTCGATGAGTATGAAAATCTGCTGACGGGCAATCCCATCTGGACGATGCGGACCAAAGGTGTGGCAACCATTACGGCCGAAGACGCCATCGCGTTGGGCGCGAGCGGTCCGACGCTGCGCGGCAGCGGGGTGGATATCGATCTCCGGCGTGACATGCCGTATACGGGATACGAGAATTTCAAGTTCAACGTGCCGCTGCGCACGGAAGGTGACGTGTTCGCGCGTTACATGTGCCGGGTGGATGAACTGCGCGAGTCGAACAAGATCGTGAGGCAGGCTCTGGATGGGATGCCATCAGGGCCGATCAAAGCCGACGCCCCGAAGGTTGTGCTTCCCGACCGCGAAAAGATGAAGACGCAGATGGAAGCGATGATCCATCATTTCAAAATTATTACGGAAGGATTTGCGGTTCCGGTGGGCGAGGTTTACCAGGCGGTCGAATCTCCGCGCGGAGAAATGGGCTATTACGTGGTGAGTGATGGCGGGCCGAAGCCGTATCGCGTGCACATGCGGTCGGCGTGTCTGGCCAACATGCAGACGTTGCCAAAGATGTGTGAGGGCCGGTTGCTGGCGGACGTTGTGGCGGCGATCGGGAGCATCGACATTGTGCTCGGGGAGATTGACCGGTAGGTCTGATGAAATTCTCCGAAGAATTCGAAACTCGCTTTGCGGAAATGATCACGCATTATCCGACAAAGCGCTCGGCGCTGGTGCCGACGCTGCTCTATGCGCAGGATGAAACCGGATTCCTGAGCGACGAAGTGATCGCCGAAATCGCCGGGCGCCTGGATTTGACCGAGCTCGATGTGCGGAACGTGATCAGCTACTACTCGATGCTGACCACCAAGCCGCGAGGCAAATATAACGTGCAGATCTGTACGAATATTGCCTGTATGCTGCGCGGCGGCGAGGAGCTTTTGGAGCACTGCAAGAAGAAACTCGGCGTTCGCAACAAAGGCACAACGCCGGACGGATTGTTTACCTTGGAAGAAGTGGAGTGCATCGGCGCCTGCAGTTGGGCGGCCGCGGCGCAGGTGAACTACGACTTCCACGAGAACCTGACGCCGTCGAAGATGGACAAGATTCTGGACGAATATAGAAAGAAGGGAACGCAGTAGAAGGCAGAATTAAGAAGTCAGAATGCAGAATGTAACAGGTTTTACATCTTCATTCTCACTTCTGAATTCTGCAATCAGAATGGCTGACTTGGTTTCCCATCCCGACGAAGTAAAGGTCGTTTCCAAGCGATTCGGCAAGGGTGCGGCCGATATCGATCGCTACCTTGAGCTCGACGGCTATAAGGGCATTCAGAAAGCCCTGGCCATGGAGCCGGACGGCATCATCAATATCGTCAAAGACTCCGGCCTGCGCGGGCGCGGTGGCGCAGGATTCAATACTGGCCTGAAGTGGTCGTTCGTTCCCAAGCAGTCGGCGAAGCCGAAATACATTTTGTGCAACGGAGACGAAAGCGAACCGGGCACCTGCAAGGACCGGTTGATTTTCGAGCATGACCCTCACGCGGTAATCGAAGGTGTGATGATCGCGGGACTCGCGGTCGGTTCGCAGACCGGATATATCTACATTCGCGGCGAGTACCGGTATCTTTCCGTGATCATGCAGAAGGCGATCAAAGACGCCTACGCTAAGGGATTTTTGGGTAAGAACATTTTCGGCTCCGGACGCGACTTTGATGTGTATTGGCATGGCGGCGCAGGCGCATACGAAGTCGGCGAAGAGTCGGCGCTGATGGAATCGCTCGAAGGAAAGCGCGGCATTCCACGCATCCGTCCGCCGTTTCCAGCGGTGGTTGGGCTGTGGGGTGGGCCGACCGTCATTAACAATGCGGAGACGCTGGCCAGCGTGCCGCCGATCATTCTTGGCGGAGCGGATTGGTATGCCAAACTTGGCACGCCGAAAAACGGCGGCACGCGTTTGTTCTGTCTGAGCGGCCACTTGAACAAGCCGGGCGTTTACGAGCTGCCCATGGGATACAACCTCAAGAAGATGATTTATGACGTCGGCGGCGGCATCCCCAATGGCAGAACCTTGAAAGCGGTCGTCCCCGGAGGTTCGAGCACTCCAGTTTTGCTGCCGGCAGAGATCGACGTCGCTATGGATTTTGATTCGGTGGCGAAAACCGGCTCGATGCTGGGATCGGGTGGAGTGGTGGTGCTCGATGACACCACCTGCATCGTCAACTTCGCGCTGCGAACGATGAAGTTCTACCAGCATGAAAGCTGCGGCTGGTGCATCCCGTGCAGGGAAGGCACTGACTGGCTCAAAAAGACTTTGCTGCGCTTCCACTCCGGGCACGGCGTCAAGAAAGACATCGACAATATGCAGTATCTTTCGGAAAACATGCTGGGACGCACATTTTGCCCGTTGGGTGACGCGGCTGCGATGCCGATGATCGCGTTCGTAAAAAAATTCCGCAAGGAATTCGAAGATCATCTTGGTGAGAAACCGTGTCCCTTCGAGAGTGCGAAAGACGAAGCGATGGCAACTGTGTAAACGATTTGCAATTGGTGATTTGTAATTTGCAATTTATGGCCGAGTCACGGAAACAATTGCAAACTGCAAATCGCAAATTAGAAATTCGTTCATGGCTGAAGCCCCAAAACTCGTGAATCTGACGGTCGATGGCAAGCCCATCTCCGCGCCTGCCGGCACGCTGCTGATCGAAGCCTGCAAAGGCGTCGGCATCGAAGTGCCGTCGTTCTGTTATTACCCCAATCTGTCTTTGCAGGGCGCGTGCCGCATGTGCCTGGTAAAGATCGAAAAAATGCCCAAGCTGCAGACGGCATGCACCACTGTCATCGGTGAAGGCATGATCGTGAGCACCGACACGCCCGAAATCCATCAGGCGCGCAAGGGGATGGTCGAGTTGCTGCTGGGCAACCATCCGCTGGATTGCCCGGTGTGCGATGCCGGCGGCGAATGCGAACTGCAGGATATGACCTTCGCCTACGGCGCCGCCGATTCGCGCTATATCGATATCAAAAATCATCGCGACGAGCAGCAGTGGTCGCCGGTGGTGTATTTCGATCGCCCGCGATGCATTCTTTGTTATCGCTGTGTGCGGGTCTGCGGCGAAGGCATGGACGTTTGGGCGCTGGGCGTGCAGAACCGCGGCGTCAGCTCGATCATCGCGCCTAATAAAGAAGATCATCTGGAGTGCGAAGAGTGTGGCATGTGCATCGACATCTGCCCGGTCGGTGCGCTGACCTCCGGTGCCTATCGCTATAAAACTCGCCCGTGGGAGATGAAACACATCGGCACGCCGTGCGCGCACTGCGCCGACGGATGCAAAACCACGCTGGGCGTGCGCCGGTCTGACACCGGAATGGAGATCGTGCGCGGCGATAATCGCGACAAGAGCGGCATCAACGGCGACTTCCTTTGCATCAAAGGCCGCTACGCGTTCGATTTTGCCAACAACGAAGAGCGGCTTACCGTGCCGCTGATCCGCAAGCAGGGGCGATTGACGCCATCCACATGGGAGGAAGCCTTTGACCTGATCGGCAAACGCTTCCGCGAGATCCGCGACAAAGATGGTGGCGCAGCCATCGGCGTGATCGGTTCAAACCGGACGACTAACGAAGAAAATTATTTGCTGCAGAAATTTGCGCGTGTGGTTCTGCAAACCAACAACATCGATCACCACCGCACCGCGGATTACCCGGCCTTCACCGCCGCTTTGCGCGGCAAGCCCGATGTCACCGCCAGCATGCGCGACGTATTCAACGCGCCCGCGATTCTGTTGATCGGCAATGACCCGACGGAGCAGCATCCGTTGCTGGCATGGCAAATTCGCAACAACGTCCGCCTGCACCGCGCCAAGCTGTATGTAATCAATTCTCAGCCCATCAAGCTGCAGCGGCAGGCTGCCAGCTTCACGCAGATTCCCGCAGGCAGTGAAGGCAAACTGGCAGCGTTTCTTTCGGGCGATGACTCGGCTGCCGACGCCATCGCCACCGAAAAAACTAATCGCGACGCTTGGATCGCTCTGCGCGACAAACTGCGCGGCGAGCAAGGATTGATCATCATCTTCGGATCGGAGATTCGCGGCAACGATATCGCAGCATTGGTGAAGTTCGGCTCTGCCGTTCCCGGCGCAAAATTCGTCTGTCTCAGCGACTACGCCAACTCGCGCGGTGCGGCGGACATGGGTCTCTATCCAGACTTGCTTCCCGGCTACCATCGCGTTTCCGAAGCCAAGCACTTCGAGCAGGAATGGGGAGCAATTCCCACGACTGCAGGGTTAACCTTCTTCGAAATGGCCGAGCAGGCGAAGACCGGAAAACTGAAAGCGCTTTATGTGGTCGGCGCGAATCCCATCGCGCGATTCGGCGTCGATCCTTATGTCTTTGACAACCATTTCGTCGTTGTCCAGGACATGTTCCTGACCGAAACCGCGATCATGGCCGACGTGGTCTTGCCGAGCGCTAACGCATATGAAAAATCCGGCACCTTCACCAACACCTGCGGCGACCTGCAGATCGTAAAAAAAGCTGGCGAAGTCAGCGGCGCGAAATCGGATTTCGAAATGATCGTCCGCATCGCGGCGGCAACCGGTTTCGATGTCCATAAACTAGTCCCGTTCGGGCGCGGCGAAGCCGCAGACATGGGCCAGTCGCGCGGCGCGCAATCGGGCGAAGCTGACCGCGCTGCGGTTTGGCTGGAAGCCCACGGCCTCGAACCGAAGATGAGTCCCTTCGAACCGATGGCAATTCTCGACGAGATTCAGCGTCTTGTTCCCGGCTACGACGTATCGCGCATGGAATTGCTGGCCGGCAACGATCAGCACACGGCGTTGACCAACGGCGGGCCCGGGGCGATCCACAAAACCGATTTGATCGTTCCGGCAAATGACAATCTGTTCACCTCGGGCACATTGGGAAGGTATTCGAAGACCTTGAATTCAGTGATGGAGAACCGGCATCCCGCGGAAGAACTGGCGGCGGATTGAGCTCGGGAGTTCACAATTTCCAGTCCAGCAGGTTTGAAAGAGCGATAAATTGAGCGTCGGACTTTTCATCGTCATATCGATCATCAAAACTGCGATCAGCCTGTTTGTGCTGCTGACCGCGGTGGCCTACAGCGTCTGGCTGGAGCGCAAAGTGGTGGGCCACATTCAGAACCGCTGGGGGCCCACGCGGGTTGGACCGTTCGGCCTGCTGCAACCCTTGGCCGATGGCGTCAAACTTTTGTTCAAAGAAGATCTGCTTCCGCCGCAGGCCTACACGCCGCTCTTCATCGCTGCGCCCATGATTGCGATGTTGTGCGCGCTGGCGTCGATCTCCGTCATCCCGATCGGAAATGAGATCACCATTTTCGGAGTGACCACGCCGCTTGAAATCACCGACGTAAATATCGGCCTGCTGATCATTCTTGGCATTACTTCATTGGGCGTTTACGGTGTGGCGCTGAGCGGATGGTCCTCGAACAGCAAATACTCCATGCTCGGCGGACTTCGCGCCAGCGCGCAGATGGTCAGTTACGAAATTGCGCTGGGCCTTTCGCTGGTCGGAGTGCTGATCGTCACCGGCAGCTTTAGCCTGCGCGATATTGTGAACGCGCAAGCCGGCTATTTCTGGGGATTCATTCCGCGCTGGAATATTTTTACCGGCCAGTTCATCGCGTTTTTTATTTACCTGACGGCGGCCTACGCCGAAACCAACCGCATCCCATTCGATTTGCCGGAAGCGGAGACCGAACTGGTTGCCGGCTATCACACCGAATACAGCTCCATGAAGTTCGCCATGTTTTTTATGGCGGAGTACGCCAACATGATCACGGTTTCCTGCGTGGCCACGCTGCTGTTTCTCGGCGGATGGCAGGGGCCGGTGTTCGGACCGCCAATCCTGCACATGCTTCTTCCGGTGGTCTGGTTTCTGGCGAAAGTTTTTGTGTTCATGCTGATCTACATATGGGTGCGCGGAACCTTGCCGCGCTTCCGTTATGACCAACTCATGGCGTTCGGATGGAAGGTGTTGCTTCCGATTTCGATCATGAATCTGGTGGCAACCGCCTTGGCGGTCGCGTGGTAGCGGTAAAGAAATTTCGATGAGTCTGCATTTAGTTTTATTCATCAGCTTCGGTGCGGTCTGTGTGGCGGGTGCGATCAACCTGCTGGTGCAGCGCCATCCCATCAACAGCGCGCTGTCACTGGTGGTGGTAATGGGCTCGCTGGCGGGAGAATACCTCCTGCTCGGAGCCGAGTTCGTCGCCGTGGTGCAGGTCATCGTTTACGCCGGCGCGATTATGGTTTTGTTTGTGTTCACCATCATGCTGCTGAACGCCGGCGAAGAAGAACAAACTCACGGCAGCCGCGTTGCGCTGTTGATTGGTGTGCCGGGCATGGTTCTGGGGAGTGTTCTGGTCACCTGGGTTCTGTTCAGCCATTCCGGAACTGGATCGGTTGCGGCCGGCGCGTTGCCCGGTCCGCCAAAAACTCTCGGCCGCCTGCTTTTCCACGATTTCCTTTTGCCATTTGAAGTCACGTCGATCCTGATACTGATTGCCATCATGGGTGCGGTGGTCCTGGCCGCGCGTCCGCGACGAATCCAAAAGAGGGAGGGCTGATTGGTTCCTCTTTCTTACTATCTGATTCTGAGCGGGATTTTGTTCGCCTGCGGCGTGACCGGATTTCTGATCAAGCGCAACATCATCACCATCTTCATGTCGATCGAGTTGATGCTCAACGGCGTCAATCTTTCCTTCGTCGCCTTCGCCGCGCAATGGCATGCGCTGCAAGGCCAGGTATTTGTCTTCTTTGTGATGGTCGTGGCCGCGGCCGAAGCCGCGGTTGGGCTGGCCATCATTATTTCTGTGTTTCGCACGCGTGAAACCTTAAATGTCGACCGGGTGGACTTGCTCAAGCTATGACGCTGAACCTCCATCTCTGGCTCATTCCGATTCTGCCGCTGATTGGCGCGGCGATCAACGGATTCCTCGGCAAACGCTTTTCGCGGCAAGCCGTGGTTGCGGTCGCGTGGACGTTCAGCGCTGCGGCGTTCGCCATGGCGGTGTGGGCGGTTTCGCAGTTTTTGAGCGTCGGCTCGGCGCCGTACACGGAAGTGCTGGCGCACTGGATCCGCGCCGGCGGCTTCCAGGCCGATTTCGCTTTTTACCTCGATCAGCTTTCCGTCGTCATGTTGCTGGTGGTCACTGGCGTCGGCTTCCTCATCCACCTCTACTCCGCCGGATACATGTGGGAGGAAGGCGGATTCTATCGCTTCTTCTGTTACCTCAACCTGTTCATGTTTTTCATGCTGACGCTGGTCCTGGCCAACAATTATCTGGTCATGTTCATTGGCTGGGAAGGTGTGGGGTTGGCGTCGTATCTGCTCATCGGTTTCTGGTTCACTAAAGACTCGGCAGCGTCGGCAGGGAAGAAAGCGTTCATCGTCAACCGCATCGGCGACTTCGGATTTCTCATTGCGCTGTTTTTGCTGATCAAGCATTTCGGATCGCTGAACTTCGTGCAGCTCTCTACCAGCATCGCGCCCATGGGGGTCGAAACTGCCGGCACTGGCTTGCTCACCTCAATCGGACTGCTTCTGATGGTTGGCGCCGCGGGAAAATCCGCGCAGATTCCGCTCTACGTCTGGCTGCCTGACGCCATGGAAGGTCCGACGCCGGTTTCCGCTCTCATCCACGCCGCCACCATGGTCACCGCCGGCGTGTACATGGTGTCGCGTTCGCACTTCATCTTCGAGCGTGCGCCGAGCGCGATGATGTTCGTCGCCATCATCGGCACGCTGACCGCTTTGTTCGCTGCGACTATCGGCATTGTCCAAACCGATATCAAAAAAGTTTTGGCGTACTCAACCGTTTCGCAGTTGGGATACATGTTCATGGCCTGCGGAGTGGGTGCATTTTCGGCGGGAATCTTTCACCTGATGACGCACGCATTTTTCAAAGGTCTGCTGTTCCTGGCTGCCGGCTCGGTCATTCACGCCGTCGGTGGCGAACAGGATATGCGCCAGATGGGCGGCTTGCGTAGCAAAATTCCAGTGACTTTCTGGACCATGACCGCTGCGACCTTTGCCATCGCCGGAATCCCGCCGCTGGCGGGCTTTTTCAGCAAAGACGAAATTCTTTGGCGGGCGTATTCGAGTCCGTACGGAAGCTGGATCTACTGGCTGATCGGCGTCGTCACCGCGTTTATTACATCCTTTTATATGTTTCGCCTGTGGTTCATGACGTTCTTCGGCCAGTATCGCGGGACCGCCGAGTCCGGCGGCGCTCACGGGCGTGATTCCCACGGGCACGACGCCCACGGTGGCCACGGCCACGGCGGCATTCACGAAAGCCCCAAGGTCATGCTGATTCCGCTGGTGATCCTGGCCATACTTTCCGTCTGCGGCGGCTTGGTCGGCATTCACAACCGGTTCGAAAACTTCCTGGCTCCGGTTTTCGAGTCCGCACACCCTGCGGCGGCCGAAAGCGCGCCTCCATCGCCATCCGAAATTCAGCACACAACCCAGCCATCGTCCGAAGAAGAAAAAGGCACCGAAACTCTGCTGATGGGAATCTCAATCCTCGCCGCTCTGGCCGGTCTGATTCTCGCCTGGCTGCTCTATTACAGCCGTCCACATCTTCCGCAACGAATCGCCAATGCTCTAGGCGGCCTTTATACCGCAGTGCTCAACAAGTATTACGTCGACGAATTCTACGCCGCGGTATTCGTCAAGCCGCTAATCGCCGGTTCCACTAAGATTTTGTGGCATGGCATCGACCAGGGCGTGATCGATGCCACCATCGACAACAGCGCCGAGGGCGCGCGCGAAATTTCTGACAGTGTGCGTCACATGCAGTCGGGGAATCTGCGTTCCTACGCGGGTTGGATCGCCGCCGGCGCCGCGCTCGTAATTTGTTACATGGTTTGGCTGGGGATACGATGAGCGAACTCAACAATTCGATCCTCACCGTCGTCACATTCATCCCGTTGGCGGGTGCGATCCTGCTTTTGATCCTGCCCCGGCGCGATCGCGATACGCGGATTATCGCGCTGATTACCTCGCTGGCAGCCTTCTTCGCTTCATTGCATTTGCCGGTCCATCTCCGTCGTTCGCTGCCCGGCTTTCAATTCGAAATCAATAATCCGTGGATTTCGCGGCCAAACATTCACTATCACCTCGGCGCCGATGGCATTTCCGCCTGGCTGGTAGTGCTGACCACATTCCTCACTCCGCTGTGTGTTCTGATCTCGTGGAAGTCAATTCAAGAACGGGTAAAAGAATTTTTCATTCTGCTGCTGGTTCTCGAAACCGCGCTGATCGGCGTTTTTGTCGCCCTCGATCTCTTCCTCTTTTACTTTTTCTGGGAAGCCACGCTCATCCCCATGGCGCTGCTCATCGGCATGTACGGCCACGGGCGGAAAGTCTACGCCGCGGTGAAGTTTTTTCTGTACACCATGATTGCGTCCATGTTCATGCTGGCCGCAATCTTGTGGCTGTACGCCAAGACTGGCAGTTTTGATTTCACCGTGATTCAATCGGCCATCCGCAGCGGGCAAGTAGAAAACTTCGCCGCCGCCGCTCCCTGGTTGTTTCTCGGATTCTTTCTCGCATTCGCCGTTAAAGTCCCTCTTTTTCCATTCCACACCTGGCTGCCGGACGCCCACGTCGAGGCGCCAACCGCCGGATCGGTGCTGCTCGCGGGCGTTCTGCTGAAGATGGGCACTTACGGCATGTTGCGCTTCAACCTTGGACTGTTCCCCGATCAATCCCGCAGCAACGCCTGGTGGATCATGATTCTGGCGCTGATCGGCATCATCTACGGTGCGCTGGTTGCCCTGGTGCAGCCCAACATGAAAAAGCTGATCGCCTATTCCTCGATCAGCCACTTGGGATTTGTAGTCCTCGGTATTTTCAGCTTCATCCCCATGGGCGTAGATGGCGCAACCTTCGTCATGCTCGCCCACGGAATCGCCACGGGCGGCCTCTTTATGCTCGCTGGCATTCTCTACGAACGACGGCACACCTACCAAATTTCCGAGTTCGGCGGCCTGGCCACGCCCATGCCGGCCTACGCGTCGTTTTTCCTCTTCATGGTTCTCGCCTCGGTCGGTCTGCCGCTCTTGAACGGTTTTGTTGGCGAATTCCTGGTGTTGAGCGGCGCTTTCCAGGCTCGCCCCATCTATGGAATTCTTGCCGCGACCGGCGTGATCTGGAGCGCATGCTACCTGCTCTGGATGTACCAACGCGTCTTCTTCGGCAAAGTCACTCACTCAGTCAACGAAACCTTGCCTGACCTGAGCGTCCGCGAGAAAACCGCCTTGTGGCCCGCCGCAGCGATAGCACTCCTCATGGGCGTCGCCCCCGGTATCTGGCTGAATGCGATCGACCCGGCCGTGCAATACGCGCTTGCGCCTTTCACCCAACTCGTGAGCAAGTTGGTGATGCGATGAACCCCATGTCGCAGTCAATCCCGCAAGCCATCGACTACATCCGCATCCTGCCGGAGATCGTGCTTTCTCTCTTCGGCATCCTCATCATGCTGCTCGATCCCGTCCTCGATGAAGACAGCGGCCCGCGGACGCTGGGCATCGTCGCGCTGATCGGGTCGCTGGGCGCGCTCTTCGCCACCGTGTATCAAGCTCAGTTTCCGGGACTCGGCTTCTGGAACATGGTGCAAGTGGATTCGTTCAGCGTCTTCTTTCATTTTCTGGTAGCTGCGGTCACCGCGGTCGTGATCCTCAGCTCATTCGAATACATGAAAGTCAATGACATCCACGCCGGCGAATATTACGGCCTTCTGCTTTTTGGCGCCGTCGGCATGAGCTTGATGTCCTCCGCCGTCGAACTCGTCCTGATTTTCATCGCCCTCGAAATCTCCTCAATCTCCACTTACATCCTCGCCGGCTTCCGCCGCAACTCCGCCACCAGCAGCGAATCGTCGGTCAAATACTTCCTGCTCGGATCGTTCGCGACCGCATTCTTTCTTTACGGCGTCGCCATGATGTTCGGCGCAACCCAATCGACCAACATCGAAACCATCGCCACCGTCTTACGCTCGGAACAGCCCCCGCTGCTCGCCTACGTCGGAGTCGCCATGATGTTCGTTGGCCTGGGATTCAAGATCGCCGCCGCCCCATTCCACGTCTGGACGCCGGACGTATACGAAGGCGCGCCCGCCCCGATCGTAGGCTTCATGTCTACGGCACCAAAAGCCGCCGTCTTCGCCGTTCTGCTGCGGGTCATGTATGAGATCCACGCCCCCGGCCGCATTTGGCTCATCTGGGTGGTCGCAGCCCTGTCAATGACCCTGGGCAACATCGCCGCCTTGGTCCAGGACAACATCAAGCGCCTTTTGGCCTACTCGTCGATTGCCCATGCCGGATACCTACTCGTTGCCTTCGCCGCGATGCCTGACAACGGAATTCCCGCCGTCATGTTCTACACCGCGTCCTATGCCGCCATGAATGTCGGCGCTTTTGCCGTCATCAGCCACTTCGCTGGCTCCGGAGAGCGCTACGTAACGCTCGAAGATTATTCCGGGCTGGGCCGCCGCTCGCCGCTCCTGGCGGCCACTTTGACCATTTTTCTGCTTTCCTTGATCGGCATCCCCGCCACCGGCGGATTCTTCGCCAAATTTTACGTCTTCAGCGCCGCCCTGCAGGCCAATCTCACCGGATTGGTCATCATCGGAGTGCTCAACAGCGCAGTGGCCGCCTACTATTACCTGCGGATCATCGTATTCATGTACATGCGCGAGCCCCACTCGGATGCGCCTATCGCCCCGGTTTCACCCGGACTGGGCCTCGCCCTCACCATCAGCCTGGTGGCGACCATTTACCTTGGCGTCCTGCCGGGCCGGGTTTTGGATTACGCCTCCCGCTCCGTGGCTGAACTCCTTCAGTAGCATGCAGAAACTTGCAGTAACCCTCCGATTGCCGAAAACATATAGTTTGACAAGTAACGCGCGGGCCGTCATCATTATGTCCAACACCAAGATCGTCAATTTTGGAGGTTATATGTTCGAAGTAGTGCACAGGCTCTGGTGCGGCGAAGAAGGGCAAGATATCGCCGAATACGCGGTGATGCTGGCGGTGATTCTGGTCTTGGTCGTGGGCACCATCCGCCTCATCGGCACCAACGCCAACAATGCATTTTCCGCAGTGGCCAGCTCCATCGCGCAGTAATTCTGTTTTCCAGCGGAAATTCTCAGCGCAGAAAGGCATTTTCCCCAACGCTTGGGTTTCTGCCTGGTTCTAGATAGGTCGATTCAGATAAATCCGGATCATGTGCAATCTGCGCCCGGCGGTTTTTCGCCGGGCCGATTGCCGTGGTCCGCGTTCCACCCCGGCTCAGCCGCTTTCTAACGACGGTCCCCGCGCCACGCCCTAGTCGATGTGCTCGCCCTCTTCGAAGTGCTCTTCCGCTGGTGGCAGCACATCCCGCTCGCCCGCAAACCACACATACAAAGTCGGCAGTAGGAAGATGCTCATCACCAGCGCCGAAATCAGCCCGCCCACAATCACAATCGCGAATGGCCGCTGCGAGTCCGACCCGATGGCGTGAGACACCGCGGCCGGCAATAGCCCTAACGTCGCCACCAGCATCGTCATCATGATCGGACGCAGCCTCAACACCGCGCCCTCCACCGCCGCGTCTTCAATGGAATAGCGCCGCACGCGCAGTTGGTTGATGTACTCCAGCATGATGACTCCGGTCTGCACGCAAACTCCAAACAGCGCCAGAAATCCCACCCCCGACGAAACGCTGAAGTTTGTGCCCGTGAACCAAAGCGCCAGCAATCCGCCGATCGGCGCGATGGCGATGTTGGCCAGAATCAGCAGCGCCCACTTATACGACTTGAACATCGTGTACAGGATGATGAAGATGATCAGAATGGTGATCGGAAGCACGATCAGCAGCCGGGCGTTGGCGCGTTTTTGGCTCTCATACTCGCCTTCCCAGTCAATGCTGTACCCTTGCGGCAGTTGAACGCCTTCCCGGACTTTCTTCATCGCTTCTTCTACCGTGCTTCCCAGGTCGCGTCCACGCACGCTATATTTGATCGCGATGTACCGCCGGTTCGCCTCGCGGTAAACCTCCGACGCGCCATCCATCACCTCGATGTGGCAAAGCTGCGCCAGCGCCACGCGTTCTCCCGACGGCGTCAGCAGCCGGATGTTTTCGATTGCATCCTTCGTACTTCGATAAGGCGGAAGATAGCGGACCGTAAGGTCATAACGCGCTTCGCCGCGCAACACCTGCGTCACCGCGTTGCCGCCCACCGCGGTCTGAATGGCATCCTGCACATCAGCCACATTGATCTGGTAACGCGCGGCCGCAGCCCTGTCCACCGTCACATTCAAGTTTGGCTGGCCGAGCACGCGGAACACACCCAAATCCTCCACACCGCGGATCCCTCGCAACACTCCTGCAATCTGGTCGGCTTTTTCTTCCAGAACTTTCAGGTCATCGCCAAAAATTTTCGTTGCCAGCGCCCCCTTCACGCCGCTGACGGCTTCTTCCATGTTGTCTTCAATCGGTTGCGAAAAGCCCCAGACCACGCCCGGAATCTTGTCCAGCTCGCGTTGCATGGCCGCAATCAGCTCGTCTTTATTTTCGTGGAAAACCGGGCGCCATTTTTCCTTGGGCTTCAGGTCAACAAAGTATTCGGTGTTGAAGAAGCCGGTGGTGTCGGTTCCATCATCCGGCCGTCCTACCTGGCTGGTGCATTGCGGGACCTCCGGAAACGAGCACAGCACAATGCGCGCCTGATTAGCCACCCGTATGCCTTCATCCGGCCCGGTGCTGGGTGCGAGCGTTCCCCGCACCCACAAAGCGCCTTCATCCAGGTGCGGCAGAAACTCCGATCCGATCGCGCCGCTGAACGCTAGAAAGCCGCCCAGTGCAATTCCCAGCACGGCCACGCCAACCGTTACGGTGCGATGGCGAATTGCCCACCGCACTGAAACCCGGTACCGGTTGATCAGAAACGTCATCACCGGATTGCGCCACTCTTTCGCGCCACGCGGAAACGCATAGCTTGCCAGCACCGGCGCAATCACGATCGAAAAGATCAGCGCGCCCAGCAACGCAAACGCGACCGTCCACGCCATGGGATGAAACAACCGTCCCTCAACCCGCTGCAACGTAAAAATCGGCAGATACGCGGTAATGATGATCGCGATCGCGTAGAAAACCGGCCGCTGCACCTCATGCGCCGCGTCGCTGATCTTTTCCGCCGGGGTTCCGCTGCCATTGGGATGGCTCAAATGGCGCACAATGTTTTCCACCATCACCACCGCGCCGTCGACCACCATGCCAAAATCCAGCGCGCCGAGCGAAAGCAGATTGGCGGGAATATGCCTGATATCGAGACAGATCGACGCGAACAGCAGCGAAAACGGAATGGTGGTGGCAACGATCAGCGCGCCGCGAAAATTTCCCAGAAACAGGAACAGAACAACCGAAACCAGAATCATTCCTTCCGTCAAATTATGAAGCACCGTGTGCGTGGTGTAATGAACCAGATCGTCGCGATCGATAAACGGAACCACCTTCACGCCCGGCGGTAAAATACGTGTGTTCAGTTCCTCTACTTTCCGGTCAATCGCAGCCAGCGCCGTTTCCGCTACCGCTCCCTTGCGCAGCAGCACAATGCCGGAAACCACATCGTCGTTGTCGATGATCTTCCCATCTTCGCGATGGATCGCCTTGGCGAACTGCCCCAGCCGGATCTTCGGCCCTTGTTCAACCGTCGCAATGTCTTTCACTTTCAGAGGCGTTCCGCTTTTCGTCAAAATCACGGTTTCGGCAATGTCCTGCACCTTGCCGACCAGTCCCACTTCGTTCACGTTGATCTGCTGCAGGCCGGCTTGAATAAAGCTGCCTCCTGCATTGGCGTTGTTGTTGGCCAGTTGTTGTTCGACCTCCGATAGGCTCAGCCCGTACGCAACCAGTTTGTTCGGATCGAGACGCACCTGATACTCACGCGTCGGTCCGCCAAAACTCGCCACATCCACAATGTCCGGAATCGACTTGAAGCTCTTCTCAATTACCCAGTCTTCCAGCGACTTCAGCTCCATCGGGTCATACGCCGGGTTCGTGCTGCGCAGGGTGAAGAAATAAATTTGCCCGACTGGGCTCCAGTCCGTGCCCATCTGCGGCACAACATTTGGCGGCAGCGTCACCTCGCTCAACCGCTCCAGCACCCGCTCGCGGTTCCACGCATCGTCCGATCCATCTTCGAAAATCAGCTTCAGATCGGACAAGCCGAACAGCGAAAAGGACCGCAGATGCACCACCTCTGGGATGCCATTCATCGAGATTTCCAGCGGAATCGTCACCTGCTGCTCAATCTGCTCGGCTGAAATTCCCGGCCACTGCGTGATGATCTCGACATAGTTGTCGGCCACGTCCGGATACGCCTCGATCGGCAGCCGCTTGAACGATATGATCCCCGCCGCAAAAAGCAGCAACGCCATGCCCACCACCAGCAGGCGGTTGCTCAGCGCGAAATCGACGAGGCGACGAATCATTTATTGCTCAACCGTATTCTGAAATGGCAGCGCATTTGAAACCACTTGATCGCCGGGTTTTAATCCGGAAACAACTTCCTGCATATTGCCGGGAAGCATCGCCCCGCCAACAATGGCCAGCCGCTTGAAGTGTCCCCCGCCCAGCGGGGCGTACACCCAGTCGCGGTCATGCAAGTGCAAAACTGCTGCCGCCGGAATCGACGCATGCGTCTCCGGCGTCCTTCCATAAAAAATTGCATTCACGAACATCCCCACCCGCATCATTCCCGGATTCGCCACTTCAACCCGAACCTTCGCCGTGCGGATGTTCGGATCGAGCACCGGCAGAATGTTGTCGACTTTCCCTTTGAACACTTGGTTGGGATATCCCGTGAGCCGAATGTCCGCCGTGTCTCCCACGCGCACGGCATCCAGATCATTGGTGTACACATCGCAAATAATCCACACGTACGACAAATCGGAAATCGTAAACGGATTCGGGCCGGACAAACCCTGCACACCGCTCGCGTTGGTTACCTGCTGATCGGTGATGATCCCCGATATCGGTGCGCGCACATCCACAATCGGCGACGGATGATCTTTGTCCACTCCCAGCAGATGCAGTTGGTTCTCCGCCGCTTTCAAATCGACGCTGGCATCCTGTTCCGTGTCATCGGCCGCCTCCAGCGCGCTTTTCGCAATCGCTCCCTTGTCGTAAAGCGTTTTCGCGCGGTCGTCTTGAATGCGCGCCAGCCGCTCGTCGTTTTCCGCCTTCAGATAAGTCTGGTACGCCGCCGACACGTCATTGCTCTGTACCCGCAGCAGCAACTGCCCTTTCTGTACGGAGTCGCCGAGCCTCGCTTTGATCTCCACCACCCGGCCCGTCGCCAGCGAAATCACCGGGACGGCACGCGAAATATCCGGCTGCACCACTCCGGTCGCGTTCAGCACCGACACGGCTTTGTATTCCGCTGCCGCCACCAGCGGAAACTGATCGGGATGATCGACCGTGAAATTATTGGAATCGAGCTCCTGCACCACCACCGCTTTCGGTGGCGCTTCCGCGCTCGGATTCGGTTTCCCTTCGTTGCATCCGGCCAGAGTCAGAGTCAGGAATAGACAAGCAAGCGCGGCCGGAATTGCCTCGACCCCACGCCAAGCCATTTTCATGGGACCACCTCTCGGCCCACGGCCATGTTCAGTTGCGCCGCCGCCGTCAAATACGAACCAATCAAATTCACATAATTCAGTTGCACGCTGCGATAGTCGGATTGCGCATTCAAAAAATCCAGCAGCGAAGCCCCGCCATTCTGGTAGGCAAAGAAAACCGTGTCCCGCACCCGCACCGCCTGCTGCAGATATTTCGCCTTGTACGGCCGCAGCAGAACCACATTGCTGCTCACCGTGGCGTAGCCGGAATCGACGTCGCTCAGCACCTGCGCCTGCGCTGCATCGCGAAGTTTTTCGTTGCGCGTAATGTCGAGCTTGGTGTGCAGCTTCTCGCCCTGGTTGCGGTCAAAAATGCGCAGCGGAATGCTCACCCCCACTCCCAGCGTGTTTGTGCCATAGGGGTTATTCGTCGACGCGTTGTGCGTGTACCAGACACTCCACGTCGGATCGGTCGATCCGTTGGCCACCGCCAGCTTGTAATCCGTGTTGGCTTTGTCCACAGCTTCCGCTGACGCTTTTAAATCTGGCCGTGTATCCAGAGCCACCTTGCGCACGTCGTCGAGTGGCTGCATCTGATCGCTGAAGTCAAACGCCCCGCTGACGTCGAACTGTTCAATTGGAGTGCGGTCGTTCAACAGCGTCAGCAGCTGAATCTTGGCGGTCCGCAAATTCACGTCGGCCGTTTGAATGTCTGACTCATACTGCACCCGCTGCAATTCCAGCCGGTCAAGATCGATCTGCGCAATGTCCCCGGCGTTAAATCGCGTCTGGCTTATATCGAGCACGTGATCGTAGTATTCAAGATTATCTTTCGCCAGCTGCAGCACCGCTTTTTGCTGCAATACCGAAACAAACGCGCTGCGCAGGTTAAACATCAGCGTCCGGTCCAGATCCGCGTGACTGTATTCGGCGATCTGCGTGCCTTTCTGCGCGCTCTCCAGGCGCAAATGCCGCTTGCGCCGCCGTTCCTGCAAAAAGCTGATCCCCGGCGATTCATCGGTTCCCGCAAATGGTTTCCACACTCCGTGGCTGGGCGCGATCTGCGTTCCATCCGCGGTCAAATCAAACGTTGGATTCGGTCGCAGGTTTGCCGTGATCTCATCCGCCTTCGATTCCTGAACACTCAGTTCATCCGCCAGCAGCGTGGGATTCGACGTCTCAAACTTGTCCCGGATTTCCTGCCAGGTATAGCTGTGCTGCTGCGCCGTGGCCAGGCATGCCGTGGCCAGCAAAAACACGCCGGCTTGCCACCGTGCCAATACCCTCCGGATTGGGCGAAGCAGGTTCACAGAGAAGAATCACGTCCCGCGCCGAAATGGACCTTCCATATTCGGCAGTTGCGGCCACCGCTTTTCAGTTAAGAGTCTAATTTGACCGCGAACCGCGGCCCGGGAAATTACGCGAGAACCCACCGCGGCGGTGCTCGGCTGCTGTGCACCGTCAAGGGGAGTGTCGTGATGCCAGCGCTTTCCTCAAGATTGGTTACCGCACCCACATCTACCAGCGAAAATCCACTGAAGTTCGCCGCCGCCATCGCAGGCGCGTGATACACAAACGGCTGCCCAACTGGCTTGCCGGCAATAGTCTGTTTCGCGCTTCGGCGAACGGAAATGGAATCCTCCATCTCCGAATTCATGGCATGAAGATCGTCCGTGGCAGAGATGACCGGAAAAATCAGGGCAAGCAGGCAAAGCAGAACCACCAGCCTCGGTCGCGCCTGCGGATGATTTCGCCGTCGGCCCCAGGCATATAGCACTGTCGCCGCCACCAACACCCATACTAGATTTAAGAGCAGTTCCATCTGGAAATCGGCTGGCTCACCAATCCGCGCGGCTCACCCAAATACCCGCTAACCCACCACAAATAACATAGTTGCAAAGTTCGGGTCAAACCTACCAACGTAATGACACTCGTCCGTGCCATTCCCCGCGCAGCCGCCGTGACTTCAGTCACCACTCGTGCCGTCACCACCGTAAGTGTAAGCCACGAAAGGGCCATTTACCGCCTACGCGCCTTCAGGCAAGCTATCTGTATACCGGCAACTAAGTAGTTCAAACAGGGGTGAAAAGGATGAAGAATCTGTTACAACGACTCTGGTCCGACGAACAAGGGCAGGACATCGCCGAATACGCCGTCATGCTGGCCGTAGTTCTGGTCATCGTCATCGGCACCGTCCGTCTCATCGGATCCAACGCCAACAACGTTTTCTCCGGCGTCGCCAGCGCCATCAGCGGTTAGCAGACTGGCCCGAATCGCTTTTTAACCAAGGAGCCTCACATGAAAAGCTTCGCGCACCACGCAAATTCGCACACTGGGATTCAATTGGCCGAGTACGCCGTCACCGCCGCCGTCGCGCTCATTTCCGTCCTCGGAGTCCTGCGCTTCCTCGGCCTCATGCACTAAACTCATCGCCGGCGCTGCCCGCGCAAACTAGCTCTTCCACCCGCCGGGCCACGCTCGTGACGGAAGATGGAACCATCCCGCCCTTTGCCGCGTACATCCTACTGATCGCACACGCCGCCCGGCGCGGCTGTGCTGTATGATTCCCAGTTGCATTCATTCATGAGGTGGCATCATATGTTTTCCAGCAAGGCGCTCAACTGCCTGTTCATGGCGGTGTTTGCGGCCATCGCGGCCGCATCCTCTTCGGCTCAGACCCTCGAAATCCCCAGCACAACTTCCGCCATCAACTCCGCCACCCCGTTGTCCCAGCGCGTCGTTCACTATGAGATCGAAACCAAATACGATCCCAAATCTCACAGCCTCGACGCCACCGAGGTCCTCACCTATCACAACCTCACCGGTCAGCCGCTCGATACCTTTCCATTCCATCTCTACCTCAACGCCTTTCAACCCACCGCCACCTGGATCAAGGAAACCAACCGTGACGGAACTCGCGACGAAATGCTCGAAAGCTGGGATCCCAAGAATTACGGATCGGAAGAAATCAAGCGCTTCGAAGTCACCGGCCAGGGCGACCTGACTTCCCAACTTCAATTCATCCAGGAAGACGGCAACAAAGACGACAAGACCGTCGTTCAAGCCCGCCTCCCGCACGCCATTCCGCCCGGCGGCTACGTCCAGTTCAAAATCGTTTTTCACGACCAATTCCCGGAAACATTAGAGCGCACCGGCTGGAAGCGCGATTTCCTGCTGGCCGGCCAGTGGTTCCCGAAAGTCGGCGTCTGGTGGCACGGCGCCTGGAACTGCCATCAGTTCCACGGAGCCACCGAATTCTTCGCCGACTTCGGCGTCTACGACGTCAAAATCACCGTCCCGCAAAATGAAGTCGTCGGCGCCAGCGGAATCGAAGTCAGCAACCTAAGCAACCCCGACGGCACCAAAACCATCGCCTACCACGGCGATGACATCCACGATTTTGCCTGGACCGCCAGCCCCCACTACAAAGTCTTTGAAGATACCTTCCAGAGCAGCATAGGCCCCGTCAAGCTGAACATCATGATGCAGCCTGCGCGCGTCTGGCAGGAAGAGCGCCACGCCCGCATCCTCAAGCAGACCATGGACCGCTTCGACCGCTGGTACGGCCCGTATCCCTACAAAACCCTCACCCTCGTCGATCCCGAACCCGGTTCCGCCGCCGAAGGCATGGAGTACCCCACCTTCATCACCGGCGGAACGATGTGGAACATGCCAAAAGGGCTGTACATTCCCGAGATCGTCATCGAGCACGAATTCGGCCATCAATACTGGTACGGCATGGTTGCCACCAACGAGTTCGAAGACGCCTGGATGGATGAAGGCATCAACAGTTACACCGAAGTCAAGGTGCTCGACTCGATCCTCGGTCCGCGCACCTCCACTCTCAACATGTATGGCGCCACTCTCAGCGATTTGCAGACTCAGTACTTCGGCTACGCCCGAGTCGCCGATCTCGATCCCATGGCGCAAAATGGCTGGGAATACTTCGACTACGACTCTTACGGCGGCATCACCTACGGAAAAACCGCCTGCGTCCTGATCACCCTCGAAAACCTCCTCGGCGAAGAAACCATGCGCCAGGCCATGCACACTTACTTCATGCGCTATCGCTTCACCCATCCCACCAAGGAAGATTTCCTCAAGACCATCGAAGAAGCCTCCGGAAAAAATCTGCGCCGGTACTTCAATCAGGCCGTCTACGGCACGCAAGTTATGGACTACGAAGTCCTCAAGGCCAAATCCACTCCCGTCGAGTGGTACAAAGACGACCTCAAAGAGAAAAAAGGCGAGACCGAGTACAACACCGACGTCGTCATCCACCGCAAAACCGATTTCGTCATGCCCGTCGACGTCGCCATTGTCTTCGACAACGGCGAAACCGTCCGCGAGCGCTGGGACGACAACGGCAACAACCGTTGGGTTCGCTTCGCCTACACCAAAAAAGCCAAAGTCGTCTCCGTCGAAGTCGATCCCGACCACAAAATCCAGATCGATCGCAACAATTTCAACAACAGCAAGCTAGTCGAAGGCGACGGCAAAGCCGCCCGCAAAGTCACCAACTACTGGACGTTCGTCTCCCAACTGCTCGCCCAGATTCTCACCTGGTGGATGGTATAGAGAGGTTGCACAGAAAGCGATTGGTATGGAAATCATGAGTATGAATAAGAAAAGCATTCTTTCCGGCGGCGCTTCCATCGTCGGTCGCAACAAGCGTTACGTCGTCTGGTTTTGGTTGATGAACTTGGCCCTGGCTACCATCGGCTCCGAAGCCTTCAGCCTGCGCGCTCACCACATTCTCGATCAGAGTCTTTATTCCGATCGCTTGGTCCACGGCATGGATCTCGGCGTCTTCGGCGAAATGCTCGGCCGTCCCGAATTCGGCCCGCTGCGCGGCGCCGCCCTGCCATCCATGATGCTTGCGCTCCTGTTCTTCGTCCTCACCATGATCTTTCTCCCCGGCGTGCTGCAAGGTTACGCCTCCGACCATCGCATCTCCCGCGGCGAATTCTGGCGCGCCTGCGGAGTCAACGTCTGGCGTTTTCTCCGCCTCACCATTTTGAGCATGATCGTCATCGCCATCGTCGCCGGAGTCTTCTCCGCCATCGGCAACGCGCTCGGCAAAGCTGCCGATGCCACTTCCAACGAGCGCTTGCCGTTCTTCGTTCAGTTAGGCTGGCTGGCAGCCATGTTCCTGGCCATGACCATCGTTCGCATCTGGTTCGATCTCGCCGAAACCGACGCTGTTCTCTCCGATCAGCCGGCCGTACGCAAATCGCTGCGCTACGCCGTTCACCACACTCGCCACAATCTCGTTCGCCTGCTTGGAAGTTACGTATTGATTGCCCTCGTCGGCGCGGCTGTCGTAGCCGGCGGAGTCGTCCTCTGGAACCTCATCGTTCCTCCCGCCAGCGTCTTGGGAGCCTACATCATCGCCCAAGCCATTGCATTTTTCTTCCTGGCCACTCGCTTCTGGCAGCGCGCGGTAGCTGTGTCTTTCTATAAGAGCAATGCGCTCGAAGATATCGTTGAATTCGCGCCTATGATTGTCGCAGCCGCGCCCGTCGCCGCCGATCCGGCTCAGCTCTGACTCCCTACCATTCAGGCCCGGCAGCGCCGTACCTACCGTAATGATCCCTTGATCTCCGTCATACAACACATCATTGCCAAAAAAAGCTTGTATCCCCGCGTTGATCTCGCTGCGGCCCGAAGACGGTTCAGCCCGAAGCCCGGAGCACTCTTAGCTTGCGCTCGCTTGCCACTACGAAACACCCCTTCCATCCGTCCACTTCTTCCCGGCGAAACAGCTCCGACACACGTTCGGAAGACTCTCTCGATCAGGCGAGTGAAGGCGAACCAGCAAGATGCCCCGATGCGTCCCCGGGGCAAATCGACGAACGTCTGAGAAATCCAGATCTTGTGTAATCAGGAATCGTTCTTCTCGCTGTGCGGCCTGCCAGACTTCCAGATCGCTCTTGCCGCTAAGATTTTCTTCTACAATGGTGTGGACGTCGTGACGAAGGTTGGTCAGAATGGCGGCCAGGCGCACAGGAAGGTTTTCGTCGAGCTTGATCCTCATTGAATGTGCGGAGTCGCAGGCACCGGCAGGTCTTCTTCGGCAGAAGCCGCAGCGAAAGCGATAGCAGCCTGCACGTCCTCAGCCTTCAGCGCAGGGAAATCGGCAAGAATCGTTTCCACCGCATCGCCGGCCGCGAGGCTGGCCAATACGGTGCGCAGCGTCACGCGCGTGCCCCGAAATACCGGCTCGCCGCCGCAAATTTCCGCGTCTCTCACGATTCTGTCTCCCAGATTCATAGTGGAGATTTCCCTCTGATTCGACATCATAACATTGGCCCGAAACGGCTGGGCAAACGCGCGGCCGGTGGCCTGGCTTCCGCGTAGCCGCAGGCGAACTAACCCGGGAACGCCGAGTAAATCAAGACCATCGAATGGCCTAAGGAATCCCCCACCGGATTTGCTCGCCGGGCGTAAAATAATCCCATGAGTCCGGACGTTTCCGAACTGCTAAGAAAGGCCTTGGCTCTCCCGCCGGAGGCCCGTGCTGCGCTGGCCGGATCGCTGCTCGAAAGCCTCGACGATGCCGTTGACCCATCGGTCGAGGAAGCGTGGAAACACGAAATTGCGAGACGCCTCGAGGAACTGGATTCCGGCAAAGTAAAACCGATTCCATGGGCAGAGGCGCGGCGTCAGATTACCGCCCTGCTCAATGGCCGCTAAGTCGCTGGACATTCAGCCGTCCGCACTCGCGGAACTCAAGTCTTCCATCCGTTGGTACCTGGAACAAAACGAAGCCACTGCCGATAAGTTTGTCGAAGAGATAGATCGAGCCATTGACCTCGTCCTAGCGTCACCCCGACGTTGGCCGAAGAGTGACCTCGACACCAGGAAGTTTGTTCTCCGCCGTTTTCCTGAAGCGGTGATTTACCACGAAAGGAAATCAGTGGTCAGAATCTTGGCCATCGCCCACGGGCACCGCCAGCCTGGATATTGGAAAGACCGTTTGTAACAGCGAATGTGGGCGGTGGCCCGGGTTCCGCGCAGCCGCAGGCGAGCTAACCCGGGAACGTCGAGTAAATCAAGATCACCGGACGGTTTAAGGAATCCTCTGCACCCAGGTTAGACCAACAAAACCAGAGAAGTGAAAACCGTAGACGTTATATGATGGACCGCGAACCTGGGGCACCAGGTATGTATGGCAGATCCCAAGGCGCAGCACTACGTCCCAAAGTTTTACTTGAAGGGATTCACCGATAAGAGCGGGGTGCTTTGGGTCTGCGAGAAGCACAAGCCCATCAGATCCTCCAAGCCAAAGGAAGAAGCAAATCGGCCCGATTACTACACTCACGTCTCCGGAGAAAAGCGCAACGAAATGGCTGAAGACATCTTGAAGGAGCTGGAATCAAGAGCAGCCCCGATCATCCGCAAGCTGGCAAACCCACAGTACCTTCTTACACCCGAGAACGCGGCCCAAGTCATCATGTTCGTTGCCTTTCAATTTGCCCGGGTCCCAAGTTGGCGAGAACACCTCGACAGAATGGCCTCAGATCTGATGATGAACCACCTTCGTAAGGAGGCTGGCGACAAAGAGAAGTTCTACCAGACCTGTGCGGAGATCGAAAACTCCAACGGCAAAAAGCTTGGACTGGACTTCGAGGAACTGCGGCAAGACGTAATACAAAAGAGGTTTGACATTCAACAGTCAACCGCATTCAACCTCGGTTCGATGGTCACATCTGCCGCGGGTATCGCCAAAGAGCTGGCAACCTGGGGGTACGAAGGCCTGTATGCTCCCGAGGGAAGCTTCTTCGTCACCTCTGACAGCCCCGTGTACACAGTTCAACCGGACGGAAACGGGATGGCATCGATTGGCATGGGCTTTGGCTGGCAAAATGTCGAGGTGTACTGCCCACTCAACAAACGAATGTGCTTCAGAATGAAAAGGGGCATTCAGCCGCGAGGCGTATTCGTAGATCTCGCGCATGTGGATCAAATCAACACGCTGATGATGATGACAGCAACGCAGTACCTCTATTCTTCTCAGGGCTACAGGCGGATCGCACGCTTGTTCGATGAGCGGGGTTGCAAAATTCAGGCGGGTAAGAATGCTTTTCTGTCAGCGAGTGCGGCCGCCCAGCTTAAGGCGGAGGGCAAGCCTCTGAGGTAGTTCACTCCTCAAACTCCTCCGCTGAGGCGAGCGGACTGCCCCTTGAGTTTTTGCTGGGACCACCACGGCAAAAGGCGCCCGATCTTTCGCGCACCTTGCGAAGAGCCTGCCCTGCCCCTGCCGAAGGGTGGGGCACCATGGACCGAGACTCCTTCGATTTTGTGCCCTATAGGTTGACCCTCCGGCCTGTCCGGGGTTTCTTTAGATTTCCTCTAAACCGTAAGGGATGCAGTGGCAATCGCCCGGAGCTTCGACAGGCTGATGGCGCGCCGTCCGTTTTTCTGCATCGCACCGGCCGCATCCCATGCGGGCTGACCGGCCCCGTCGTATACGATCTCTGCCTCGTCCGGCGATACAATCCGGAGCACCACAAGTCGAACGCAACACGCATACATCGCCACGCTTTTTCCGGCGGTTTAGCTTTATCTGAACGTCCCCATTCGCGTCGAACGCGTCGTGTCCTGGCTTAGACATCGGGTACAGAGTCAGACCCAAGGCTTCTGCAGCAATTACTTCTCCGATGGAACCGACCAAGTGGCCGTCGGGGGTAAACTTTCGTCCTGGATAAAGGGCCTCCAGCTCAGCAGTAGCCTTATAAATCCGGGCGACAGGCTCAGGCAAAGGAACGCGCTTCGTCATGTCCAAACATTAGCATTAGAAAACGCCGGCCGGGATCGGATGGCGACACTGTATCAAGTACGAAAACGCTTGGCACAAGCTCCCGCCGTAATTCTCGGGACACTCGAAAGCATGCGGCCAATCAAGCACGCCATCGACCAATGGCTTAGATTACAATGCCCAGCCAGAGCGTCAATGGAGGCGGCGTTTGAACGATAGGAGCACAGGACGGCAGATCCATGGGAGTCCCTCAGCACTAAAAAAGGCCAAAGCAGACAAGAAATTCGCATACGTTGTGGCCTTGGCGAGGGCGATAAATGCGCTCAACTCCGCTCATTCGCTCATGATGAGCACCGCCAACCGAAATACTCCTGAGGCCATACGCGACCGGATGAATGGCAACTTCTTCGTGTCTGGAATCCTCTATGAGACGCTGAGGCTGATACGCGCGATGAGTGGCGTTTTCAAGGGCGACAAGAGCTTTGAGACGAGCTTTCGACTCGTACTCAAGGACACCTCCGTGCTGGCGCTGGAAAAGATGCATCTGAAATCGGCGAGACACGGCGGCGTGTTTCATTTTTCACCCGACAGATTTGCCGAGGCGATCGCGGAGTCGCCGATGACGGAGTGCGTATTCACGTCTTCAGGGCCTGGAGAGAAACGAGGCAGCGTTCACTACGAGTTTGCCGATCTCATCACGGCGGAAATGATGGTGGGCAAGCGGATCGATGACGAGGCATCGGTGAACGAGATGTTTGTGAAGATGCTCGATCTCGTGCAGAAGATCACTGAACACTCAGAGAACTTTATTGCTGACCAGCTGAACGCGTGGGGGTTTGAGGTGCGTGCTTAACTCGTTTCCCGACCATGCCTGACACACGCAGCCGGGCGCCCCACTCCCCGCGTTTTGTGCGATTGAGTGGGAATCAAATCTAAGCCCCGCAGGGGCTGCCGAAAGTAGCCCCGGGCTTCAGCCCGGGGGGACACACGCAAAAATGATCATTTCCACTCTGCCGAAGGCGGTTGCCCTCAGCGCTGCGCGCTGACGAAAAAAAGCGCGCAGCGCGTAGGCAACAATAAGAAGAAGGAGAACAGCCCAACATCGTTCAAACCGGTAGGCGAGCCAATGCCCTGAACGACCGCCGAGCCGCTCTTGAGCGTCGCGCCCTGGGCGACGCCATGAACGGCGAGGCCATCGCGCCCGCGAACCCAACCCCGCTCGCGGCCACTACGAGGACACATCGAACGTCGACGATACTTCCACAGTGTCATCGTCCCCAAGGCCCGGAGCCACGTTCCCGTCCGCCCCTTCTGCATTCTTCCTTCTAACTTCTGCCTTTCCGCCGGCGAGTGGCCCGGGTTCCGCGTAGGCGCAGGAGCTGCCTACTTCTTTTCCCGGATCGGGACGGTCTCCGAAATATTCCCTCTGCAAACGGGTCGCTCCGCGCGATAGCGCCCATAGAATCAAGCAAGGCAAACGCGTGTTTAGGAGGGTGCTGCCAGTGGGTACTGGACGCCGTTTGCCAGACGGTCGAGTGGTTCTCTGCAGCCACTAGGGTTCGACTCCCTTGCCCTCCTCGGGTCACTCGACACTGTACCTCGGTGCTTGACAACCAAGATATTGCGCATATCATAAAGTTGTCTGGCAAACGGTGTTCTAGTATCTCGAAGCCCCCGGAGCGACGCTCGGGGGCTTTGGCTTTTCGCTACTTTCTTGATTTTGCCACCGGTCCGGTCCAACCTTTTTATTCTCGGCGGGTGGGGCGGCCTTCGCCTTGCCGGCGCTACCACTGCCGAGGTTGCCCCGTCCTTTGCGTTTTTTGCAAAAGGGCTTTGGTCGGAGATCTGGAACCACATCCCGCCCTGCCACTTCTGCATTCTTCCTCCTAACTTCCGCCTTGCCGCCCCATACAATATTTCTCTCGCCCATTCGTCTACATCTATAAATGGATGCAGCGCTCACCAGCGACTGGCAGATGATCGATCAAGATGGGCAAATCTCCGAAGCCATTGCCCGCGATGAGCCCCGGCTCCGCCGCTTCATTCACCGCCGTGTGGCCGACCGCAGCGAAGCCGAAGACATCCTTCAGGATGTCTTCTACGAACTCGTTGAAGCCTATCGCCTCATGAAGCCGGTCGAGCAGGCCACTGCCTGGCTCTTCCGCGTCGCCCGCAATCGCATCATCGATCTCTTCCGCAAAAAGCAGCGCGAGGCCTCGAGAACCGCAACCGAGACGTTTTCGGAAGATGGCGCCCCGGTCTCATTGGAAGATCTTTTGCCATCTCCCGACGCCGGCCCCGACGCGGCCTTTGCCCGCAACATCCTGATCGAAGAGCTCGAACGCGCGCTCGACGAGTTGCCCGAAGAACAGCGCGAAGTCTTCGTCGCCCACGAAATTATGGGCTACAGCTTCAAGGAATTATCCGGGCAGTCCGGCACCAGCGTAAACACTTTGCTCTCGCGCAAGCACTACGCCGTCAAATTTCTGCGCGAGCGCTTGCGCGCGATCTATGACGAATTCGAAAAACATTAGGAGTGTACTATGGTGGGAAGAATCGTTGCAAAAATCGTGAAATTCATCATCTTCGGATTGATCTTTTTCACACTCTTCACTTTTGTAGTGAGAGGCTTATGGAACTGGCTCATGCCAGACCTTTTCGGCTGGCACGTCATCACCTTCTGGCAGGCGCTGGGACTGCTCGTCCTCTGCAAAATCCTCTTCGGCGGTTTCCGCGGAGGCCCGCACCGCAACTGGAACTGGCGCCGTCGTATGCGTGAACGCTGGAGTGCGATGAGCCCGGAGGAACGCGAGCACTTCCGCGATCGCATGCGCTCCCGCTGCGGCCCGTTCGGATCCTACGCTTCACCCGATCCGTCCGAACCCAAGCCCACCGCTTGATCTACGCGGACCGGATAGCGTCGCCTCATCCCGATTACCCCTCAGCTTCACGCTGAGCTTCCGATCCCAGGACACCACTCTGTTCGTCGTCCGAGAATTCGACTGGATCGCGCCGCCGGAACACCCGTCGCGCCGGAGCGACGTCTTCGAATCGCGGCTCTGGCGCCAGGAGCAGCTCTTTTAGACTCGGAATTTTCGTACCCCTTCGCCCATCCATAAATCTTCGACCTCAAGTCTGCAATCAGCAATCCTCACCCGTCGCCATTTCTTCATTCTGCCTTCCAACTTCTGCCCTTTAAGGGGTGAAAAATCAGAACTAACGCAGGCCCAAACCGGCCAAAAAGTAACCCCTACCTCTAGTATACCGTGCCGTAGGGGGTAAACATGACACGTTTGCCAACTTTATATCCCTCATCCCATCATCGACATCCAGCCAATTTAGGGTAGAAAGGCCTCTTGCCATACTTTCGGCCTACAACCGCCAAACCTTACGTGGCCCCCCTCTCACAAGCCGCGAATTCCAACGCAAAAGCCCGGTCTACCACGCGGGCCAAGGACGTAGCCCAAGCTCCGCACACAGGCACAGGCGGTGGCCAACAGGAGCTCATTTGCTTTACAAAAGTTAACTTACTGATTAACATACGACGCCCGCAACTACCATGTTTTCTATATTTTGATATATAACTATATTATTTATCAATAACTTAACGAGATATGGCAGCGCTCCGATCCTTTGTAATCAATATTTTAGGACGTTTTCACTGGGGCTTCCGTCGCCCTACGCTGCCCAAAATCCGCCGCACCTTCTTGGGTGAGACCGATAACCTCGCCGCCACCCGTGACACCTTCCGTCCCTCCCGCTCCCACACCTTGGGAATCACGATCTCGGCGAACTCCTCCGTAATCTGCTGAAAAGTCTTGTCTCCCACCGACCCCTGCGACCACGCTCGCAGCACTGGATTCACACTTCCGCCCCGTAACACCCGTGTTTTCAGCGTTTCCAGGTCATCCCACGCGTTCGATTGTTCGCCTTTTGAGAGCGTCGTCGCCTGGTCATAACACCGCCGCGCCGCCTCCGGATCGTCAAAGAATCGATTGCAAAAAGTTAACCCCTGCCACACGTAAGCGTTTGCTAACAAACGCCGATTCTGCGTCTGTTTGGCCAATTCGACCGCCTCCTGGGCAAAATCCCGCGCCATCCTCGCGTGCCCCCCCGGCTCCGTGCTTTCCCCAATCCCCTCCTCAACCCTTGCATTTTCAACCATGCACAGCAAAAGCCGCGCCCGCGCCATCAGAATCGCATCCTGCCGGCTCTCGCCCAGCCTAAACGCCGTCTTGGCTTTCTCCTCGGCTAATTCCAGGTCGCCATTGTCCAGATGCAGGTACCCATAATTTAAATTCACGCTTCCCAACCCATGATGGTTGCCATGCTTCTCGTAGATCGCCTCCGCCTCGGACAGTTCGTTCAAAGCCTCATGCCGCAGCTGTTCGAAGCGGTGACGGTACTGCACTTTGCCCGGCCCTTTGCTGGCCTTCCCGCGCGCCGCAGACTTCCGGCGTTTCGCAGCTTCCGCGTCGATTTTTCCCCGCAATTGCGAGGCGATCAGCCGCTTCGCGTTCGCCATGTTGTTCAGCGAGCGCGCCACATTCCGGTGCATCGGATCAACGCGTTTGTAGTGAGCAATCGCGGCTGCAAAATTCTCCAGCGAGTGTTCGTATCGTCCCTGATGGCTGGCAATTCGCCCATATGACGAATGAATGTTGCCCAGTGTCAGCTCGTCATCCGTTTTACTGAGCACGGCCTCCACCTCACGCAAAATTTCGATCGCGCGCTTGGCGTCGCCCTTCTGAAAAAAAAGCCAACTTTCCAGCACCCGCATTACGGCCGCCATGGGAGCGTGGCCCAACTCCTGCGCCAGTTGGCGTCCCTTCACCGCGAATACCAGCGCTTGATCGTATTCACCCTTCATGCGCAGGCAGCGGCCTTTCCAGAAATTCGCAATCGATAACAATTCCTTGTCGTCGATTTCTTCTTCGAGCGTCAGCACAAAATCCAGATTCCGGATCGCCTCTTCGGTCTTTTCTTCCGTCATGGCGAGCATGCCCACAGCCATCCGCAAGTGAAGATAATCCCGCACCGAGAGTACCGCCCGCTGCCCGCGCGAAAAACGCCCCACCATATCCTTCAGCAGATCGAATTGCTGAAAGCCAATATCGACCCACTGGGCCAGATATCCGGTAAACGGCGCAGCATTCATCTGTGCGGGATCGAATGAGGTCAGAACTTCGCGATGATTTTCCAGCCGCGCCATCGCCTGCCCCACGCGCCGGCACACCAGATCGTCTTTGAGCTGCGCGAGAAATTCGTCAGAGATTTCAGTCCGGTGATGGTTCATCGCTCTGGCCGGTGCTTCTTAGTCGATATGCTCGTACGCAACCACGGTAAGAAACTCGCCAAATTCCGGGCTGGTTATCATCTGTTTGAACATCTCCGCAGCCTCGTTCGCCCGTTCCCCGCGCAACTGTTTTCTCTGTTCGTCAATGATCGACCGCACCATCTCCTTGGTCACCGTGCGGCCGTCGTTCAGTTTCGCCCCGTGTTTCACCCATTGCCACACCTGCGACCGGCAAATCTCCGCCGTAGCCGCATCCTCCATCAGGTTATAAATCGGCACGCATCCCGACCCCCGCAGCCACGCCTCCAGATACTGCAATCCCACGTCTACATTCCATCGCAATCCCTGCTCCGTGGTGTCACCCTTCGTCACCGCCAGCAGATCGCCCGCGGTCACATGAACGTCATCCCTGCGCAAACCAATCTGGTTCGGCGATTTCATGTGCGCGTCGAAAATCTCTTTCGCGATCGGCACCAGACCCGGATGCGCCACCCATGTTCCATCATGCCCGGCTTTTACTTCGCGTAATTTGTCCTGCCGTACTTTGTCGAGCGCCTTCTCATTCGCCTGGGGATCGCTCTTGATCGGAATCTGCGCCGCCATCCCTCCCATCGCGTGAATTCCGCGGCGGTGGCAGGTTTGGATGAGCAGTTCGACGTAGGATTTCAGAAAATGTTTCTCCATCGTTATCAGCGACCGGTCCGGCAGCACAAAATCCGGGCGATTCCGAAATTTCTTGATATAGCTGAAAATATAATCCCACCGCCCGCAATTCAGTCCCGCCGAATGATCCCGCAGCTCGTAAAGAATCTCGTCCATTTCAAATGCCGCCAGAATCGTCTCAATCAGCGCCGTCGCCCGGATTGTCCCGCGCGCTATGCCCAGTTCATCTTGCGCAAAATTAAATACATCGTTCCACAGCCGCGCTTCCAGATGGCTTTCCATCTTCGGCAGATAGAAATACGGTCCCGTGCCTTTTTTCATCAGCGCTTTCGCATTGTGAAAAAAGTACAGACCGAAATCGAACAGCGACGCCGAGATCGGCTGCCCATCGACCTGAAAATGCCGCTCTATCAAATGCCATCCCCGCGGCCGCACCACCAGCGTCGCAACTTTCGGATTCAGCCTGTACTGTTTACCCTCCGGGCTCACAAAACTGATCGTCCCCGCCACCGCGTCAATCAGGTTCGCTTGGCCCTCAATATTGTTCGACCAGGTCGGCGAATTGGAATCCTCAAAATCCGCCATAAAAACATTCGCGCCCGAATTCAGAGCATTGATCATCATCTTCCGTTCGACTGGCCCGGTGATCTCTACCCTCCGGTGGAGCAAATCATTTGGGATCGGCGCTACCTTCCAATCGCTGCGCCGGATTTCCGCCGTTTCTTGATGGAAATCCGGCAATTTGCCAGAATCGATCTGCTTTTGTACCTGTTTTCGCCGGCCCAGTAGCTCCTGCCGCCGGGGTTCGAACTTGCGTGCAAGTTTGGTCAGAAATGCAGAGGCTTCCGGCGTTAGAACCCTGGTTTCGGCCTCTTTGGGCGGGGCTAAAGTAGTCGTCATAAGGCTCCCATGGTACGTCTCCCAGCGCATGATACCACGATGGTGGTAGGTCAAAGCGGACGAGCCGCCCATAGCGGACATCCTCATTTGCCGCGTTGCTGGCTTCCGGCGTCTAATGCGGACTGAGGATGGATCAACAAGGAGAAACCATGCGTACTCTGTCCAACGCCGAACAAGCCAAACAATGGAAAGTCGACAGCCGCTGGAAGGGCATTGAGCGGCCATATACCCCGCAGGATGTCGAAAAGCTCCGCGGCTCCATCCACGTCGAGCATACCCTGGCGCGTCTCGGCGCCGAACGCCTTTGGGCCTTATTGCAGCAGGAGCCCTATATCAACGCCTTGGGCGCAATGACCGGCAATCAGGCTGTGCAACAGGTGCAGGCTGGCTTGAAAGCCATTTACATGAGCGGATGGCAAGTCGCAGCCGACGCCAACGACGCCGGCCATATGTATCCCGACCAAAGTCTATACCCCGCCGACAGCGTTCCCAATGTCGTGCGCAAGGTCAACAACGCGTTGCTGCGCGCCGACCAGATTCACCACATGGACGCCAAGAACGGCACCTACTGGATGGCGCCCATCGTCGCCGACGCCGAGGCCGGATTCGGCGGCACGCTCAATGCCTTCGAACTCATGAAGGCCATGATCGAAGCTGGGGCGGCCTGCGTCCACTTCGAAGATCAGCTTTCTTCCGCAAAAAAATGCGGCCATCTTGGAGGTAAGGTTCTCGTTCCAACTTCCGAAGCTATCCAGAAGCTCGTTGCCGCTCGTCTCGCCGCCGACGTTATGGGCGTTCCGACCCTCATCATGGCCCGCACTGACGCCGATAGCGCGCACCTGCTTACCAGCGATATAGACCCTCGTGATCGCGTTTTCCTGACCGGCGAGCGGACGACCGAAGGTTTCTTCTGTATTCGAGGCGGCATCGATTCCGCCATTGCTCGCGGTCTGGCCTATGCCCCTTACGCCGATCTGATCTGGTGCGAAACCTCGCATCCGGACCTCAACGAAGCCCGGCAATTCGCCAATGCCATTCATGCTCAGTTCCCAGGCAAAATGCTGGCCTATAACTGCTCGCCATCATTCAACTGGAAGAAGAACCTGGATGACGCCACCATCGCCGAATTCCAGCAGGAACTTGGCAAGATGGGTTACAAGTTCCAGTTCGTGACGCTGGCGGGCTTCCATGCTTTAAATCTGAGCATGTTCGAACTGGCTCGCGCCTACAAGGTTAGCGGCATGGCGGCCTATTCACGGCTGCAGGAAAAAGAATTCAGCCGCGAGTTCTCGCACGGCTACGAAGCCGTAAAGCACCAGCGCTTCGTGGGCACTGGATATTTCGACGCGGTCACGCAAGTGATCGCCGGCGGAAATTCTTCCGTTACCGCGCTGGCCGGATCCACCGAAACCGCCCAGTTCGCGGATTTGAAACTGCCAGTCGTTCCCGAACATGGGCCGGACGCGGCTTGCCAGCCGATTCTTGGCGAATGCCCGCATGTGGCGGTGACTGCTGAAATGCCGGAAGAAGAAATGTTGCTCCCATCGGGCGATTAATTTTCAAGTAGAAGGGCAAATGAAATGGCCACGGCAAACCAGCCGCGGCCATTTCTTTTTTACACAAAGTGAACTAGTCGGTATCCAGCGGCACGTGCGGTCTCTTGTCGTGGAGGAAAAACTTAGCTCCCAGTTTTGCAGGAATCGTTTGAAACACAGCCGGCGGTTGGTCGAAATCGAAGCAGTCCGAGAAATCGTCGGCGACTGCGTCGGCAAACCCCAAGGATGGCAGCCCGTACGTGCTTTCGACGAAATGCAAGATGCTTCCAAAATCGTGGGTTACGTGCGAAATGTAGCCGCGCTTGGTGTATGGAGAAATCACAATCAGTGGAACCCGAAAGCCGTATTCATACGAATTTAGAATCGGCGGCGCCACGTGATCGTACATCCCACCCCAGTCATCCCAGGTGATGAAAATCGCTGTGTCCGCCCAATAAGGGCTGTTCCCGACCGCATTGACGATGGAAGCGATCCAAGACGGCCCGCTGCCGTCATTGCCACCAGGATGGTCCGAAGAAAGACCAGGCGGCATTACCCAACTGACGGCTGGAAGGGCGCTGTTCGAAATGTCGGTTAAGATCGCTTTTGGCGGCGTGACTACATTGGCTAGCCACTCCGGCCCGGTACACTGGCCACCCGCAGGTTCGTTGGGCTGACAAATGTGATTGATCGAATTAGGAGCCGTCCAGATATCAGTCCCGTTTCCCTCGGTGTAATATTTCCAGCTTATTTTCTTCTGATCGAGCAAGTCGGACAGCGTAGTGTGTTCAAAGCAGGGATACATGAAGGATAGGTTTCCGTCTGGATCGATCAGCGGAGCCAATTCAGCGGCGGGCGCTATGCATCCGGTTATGCCGGATCCGTCCGGCGTGCTCGGGTTCCCGGAAACAAACAGGTCACTGGTCTCACTCGGCGCCGAGGTAGCCGAGAAAATAAATTGATGAGCCGGATAGCTGTCGCCCTGGTTTGTCTGGAACATGCGATCGGCGAAGGTGTAGGTTTCCGCCATCTGGAAGTAGGGCGCGACGTCGCCTGCTTGCACATAGACGTACGTCGGATTCGGCGGGGGCGTACAAGTGCCCGGGCCCCCCGGACACTCTATTGGTATAAGATCTGCGCCATCCATCTTGCCGCCATCGTACATGAGAACGAATTCGGGATGGTCGTGGTACGGATTGTATGTGTCGTCCAAGGGGCGAGAAACTAAGGGGATAGTTTGACCTTCTGAGTTCAGGCCGGAACTGGCTATATCTGCTCCTGCCGCAATCAACTTCGGGTCGTGAAACATGTTATCAGTGCTGCGGTTTTCCTGAAAAAGCACGATCACGTGGCCAATCGATCCGGGAATACTGACGTTAACGGTTGTGGAAGACTGGTCCGTTCCGCCCGGCCCTTTTGCAGTGGCTACATACGTCTGCGTCGCCGTGGGAGTAACGTCCAGCGAGCCACTCGCCGCCACTCCTCCTATTCCTGAGATGGTCACCGATGTCGCATTGCTGCTGCTCCACGTAAGCTTGCTCGGCTGGCCGGCGTAAATGGCCTGGGGTGAAGCTTCGAGGCTGATTTTGGGAGCATCCGGGGAAGTATTTACCGTAACCGTTGCGGTCGCCTGGGTAGTACCGCCCGACCCTGTGGCAGTCAACGTGTATGTGGTGGTGCTGCTTGGCGTTACTTTCTTTGAAGCACTTAAATCGACATTGCCGATACCCTGGATGCTCACGCTAGTCGCGTTGGTTGTTTTCCAGGTTAGCGTGCTCGATTGTCCGGGGTCTACCGCGGTTGGATTAGCCGAGAAAGTGACCGTTGGCGCGAGTGGCGTCGGTTGACCGGAAGAAGGTGGATCCTGGCTTGAACCGCTGCCTCCACTGCTTCCGCCCCCACAACCACTGCATGCAAGCCACAGGCACAGAACCAGGATGGTCTGAGCTCGAGAAAGCATTAATTTCTCCCGTCATAACAAAGTTCGCCCCGGAAAGTGTGATTATAACCGCAGACCTCAGTTCGCAATACATCTTTCGCGGGCCACGGCAACTACTACGGTCGGTAAGCTTAGCGTTTGCAATAGAAACACGTCGGAGGGTTGGGGCGCTCCACAATCAAGCACGCCCGCCGTTGACCATCGTCAAGTTTTGTTGCGCAGATTTCTGAGCTGGGGTGGCGAGAAACGCAGCTTGCCAGGCTCCGAGGTCAGCCGGCACCACTGGAGACCGCCGATGACAAAAAAAGCAGCGGCGATTTGCCGCTGCCCATAAATCCGACCAGGATGTTCCTATCCGCCAGTTGTTGCCGACGGACCGCATTGACCATCGTCGCTTGGCTTGCTGCCAGCAGCGGACGACACACCTACGTAGACCGGTTGCGAAGCGACCTTATTGTAGGTTGCGACGATCTCGTAAGAGCCCGTCAGTACCCATGCCGGCGTGGTCGCCGATCCGGAGTTGTAATAGGTGCACACGAATGGCGCTATGGCCGTTACCAAGCCTGTGGGGCTCACGCTCACCGTTTGCGGATTGGCGGATGACGTCGGAGGCAAAGACCCTCCCAGGTCATCGGTTCCAATTGGGGTTGCAGTGTAAGTAACCACCCCGGTCAGATTCTTGGTAGCCATGCTGCTGTAGTTGCCGGTCGCGACCAACTGGATGGTTCCGCCTGCACCCTGGAGTTGGAAACTTCCGGATGTAGAAGCAAGCGTAACGGACTGTAAAGTACCGACCGCCGGGTTCCCGCACCCCACAAGTAGTGCGAATAGCCCCAATCCTATCAACCCGGCCAAAGAAATTGTGCGTTTCACGTTGGAAAATCCTCCCACTTGTTCCAACTTGAATGTTGTCAGCTTCGTCTTGTCCGAGCAAGAAAAATGTGTGGTTACTATGCAATCGAACGTGCATGTCCGATGGTTACACGGTTCGAGTTAGGGGCCTGTCTACACGCCTTTGGAGCCAGTACGGAAGGCGTTCTAACACTGTGTTTCCTTTACTAGCTCACCGTGGATCTTTCGCCCACTCGGCAAAGTCACCAGGATCTTCTTGCCATGGATCTCCACTGTTACCTCTTTGCCGTTTGCCGAAACCAGGTCCTGTACTTCGTCGAGCACAGGCGTTTCATAGGCCGTGCACGAGTAATTGCCGGCGCCGTACTTAAATGCAAAATCGACGGTGAAACGCGCCACCGTTGGAAAGCGACTCATGGGAAAGCTGTTTGTCTGCTTGATCTGGCGCACACTGACGATCTTTGCGGTAAAAACTCCCTCAGGAGGGGTGGCGGGAGCTTGCGCCAGGGCAAAACTAGCGGCAATCAGCAACGCGAAGAGCGACCAACGGCCCTCGGTCCAGCATTTCATAAACCCTAGGCCTATCTTTACCAACCTGATTATAGCGCCGGGCCCTGACCTGCGCACCTTGACCCATGCCATGAAACACGCGAGGAGCGAAGTGCGTTGAGAATTCGTGAATCGATTCAACAAAAGGGGGCGGGCGTGCGGTGGGTCACTCCGGTGAGGACCGGTGCTTCGTACTTTCACGAAGGGGAGGACCGAGGCCTCAAGCGAAACTGCCGTACCTACCCACGCCCGAGTGCCAACACCCTAACAAACTTTGTAAAACAATTCAACCATTTGTTGTTTGGTTTGGTTTTTGGTCCAAGCGGACCCTTATCGGCGCTAGTCTTTGAGCGGCACTACCAGGTTGGCACCCTCGCAGAACGTGGCGACGCGCTGCAGTCCGCCATCCGGCTGTTGCATCAGCTTTACGGGGCCGTAGCAGTACACGGCATGACCCGAATCGGCAAAGTACCACTGACCGCCCTTACGTGTGTGTTGCCCGGTTGGGTGATTTGAGTCAGCAGGCATTTTGGGCAAAGCTTGCTGGCTGTGAATAGACAACGACAACAGCATGGCTGCCAGGACTTTCATAGGGTCTCACTCCTGGCCCGGATTTCAGATTTGCCACGGCGTCCGGCGCGCGTCCGTCACTTCGTACTCGTTGTGGATGGGTGGCTTTTGCGCTTTACCGGCTTTGTGGCTGTTCTTTGCATTTGCGCGTGGCGCACCCTCGGTCGATGGGATTTGCGCCTGCTCCTTCGCCGGAGCCTGGGCCTGAGCTGCGGCGCGTTGTTTGCTGAACAGCTTGTCTTTTAAATGACTGAACTGCTGGGAATCAGAAAACAGTACCTGGATCAAGCCCCGCTGATTGTCGATGGTACGTCCCTGCTCCACCACCAACATGGCCATCAAACCGTAGGAGACAACAAAAAGAAAAACCAAAACAGGCAACAGTGTGCGTTTCGGCTTCACTTCACCTAAAGGGTCATTTGCCGTCCAATTCAACAAGTTCCCCACCCCAATCTGGGCCTCGGGCAGCAGGCTAGGTGGTTGAAAGCACCTTGTCCACCATCCCGTGGAGGTCGTGTACTCGCCTGCCAACAAACGACTTAGGAAAAAATTGGCGTCTTCCCACCGAGGCTTCGCGTGCAACCGCGTGCACTTTTTGAGTAACCACCCCGTGATTACGAATGTCAGTTGCGCCGAAAGCCGCTCTGGGCAGGGGATTTGGAGGAAGTTGAAGTACCTCAGCGGAACTGTACCGCCTATCGCACCTCAAAACTGATGCCTGCGCCAGAAACAATCCTGGCACCAGCTGCCGGCGTTTGCGAGACGATTGTGCCTGTTGGCGGGGGGCTTGGCGAGGGCGGTGCGGGAGATGAAGGTTCGGCAGTGGCAGTTGGCGCGTTCGACCCCGTTGATGTAACGCCTGCAAGCTGAAATCCTGCCGCTTTCAGTTCTGACGTTGCATCCATCAAACGTTGTCCCACAAAACTGGGCATAATGAACGCCTGAGACGGTGCTGGCCCAGCTGTCAGCAAACTGATTTTTGGAGTCGATATGCCGCTGGCATTGGGCAGCGGACTCTGCGCTACCACCTGGTCGGGCGGAACATCCGTCACGGGAACCTGGGAGAGAGTACTGGCGTCCAGGCTGCGGCGGCGGATATTGATCTCCGCAGCCCGCTCGCTTTCACCGATTAGATTTGGAATCTCGACTCGCTGCGGCCCCAAGCTCTCGGCCACGCGCAGTTGCCACCCGCGGCGTACGCGCTCGCCCGGTGCAGGAACCTGCGACAAAATCCGGCCTTCAGGCACGCTGGGACTGAAGAACTGACGCTCGACTTGCAGTTCAACCCCGGCCGCCTCGGCGATTCTGCGCGCATCAGCGGGGCTTTTCCCGACAAGATCGGGCACTTTTGTTTCCTGCCCATGGATCGCGAACCGCATTGCAGTCAGCGCCGAAACCAGTGCCACCACCAGCAAAACCAACCCGAGCAGAAGAAAGCGAAAGAGTGACTTCATGCGATGGCAAAATTATAGAGGAGAGCAGCCTCCGTGCGCGCGCTTGGCATCCTACTCGTTGGCTTCGTGCTACCCTTTCTTGTCGGTTTACGCCTAAACAGGGATATGTGCGCTCAAAATCTTGCTGACTCGGGGTTCTAATCATGAAAGTCTCATTAAATACGCCGCGATTTCTCAACCGTTTTGTCGCAATCGTTAGCCTCGCCATGATTGCATTTCTGTTTGCGTTCGCGCAGGACTCGTCAAAGCAGGACCCGCATGGCATCAACCTCGCTAACATGGACCGTTCGGTCAAACCGGGTGACGATTTTTTCATGTACACCAACGGCGACTGGATCAAGCGAACCGAGATTCCGGCGGACCGCAGTCGTTTCGGAACGTTTTCCGTGCTGGGCGACTTGAGCGAAAAGCGCACAGCGGCGGTGGTTGAAGCAACCGCCAAGAGCAAGGCGCGGGCAGGATCGAATGCTCGCAAGATCGCCGACGTCTACAACTCATTCATGGACGAGGCGGCGATCGAGGCCAACGGTATGGCGCCGCTGCGCCCGCATCTGGATGCAATCGCCGCCATTGGCGATAAGAAACAACTGGCAAAGGCTTTGGGCGAAACCTTGCGCGCGGACGTCGACGCCCTGAACGCAACCAACTTCCACACCGACAATCTTTTCGGACTTTGGGTCGCACCCGGATTCAACGATCCCGATCACTACGCCGCGTATCTGATGCAGGGCGGAATCGAGATGCCTGATCGCGAGTACTACCTTGCCGATGGGGACAAGATGAAAGACATCCGCGCCAAATATCAGGTACACGTTTCTGCCATGCTGAAGCTGGCGGGATTTACTGACACGGATGCGCGCGCAGCCCGCTTGGTCGAACTGGAACATTCCATCGCAGAAAAGCAGATCAGCCTCGCCGACAGTGAGGACATTCACAAGGCGAACAACACCTGGAAAGAGTCCGATTTTACCGTCAATGCGCCGGGGCTCGATTGGGCGGAGTATTTTCGCGCCGCCGGATTGAACAAGCAGGACAGCTTCATCGTTTGGCAGCCGAGTGCTTTTACCGGCGAATCTGCGCTGGTAGAGTCGGTCGCGCTGGAAACGTGGAAGGATTGGCTGGCCTATCACCTCATCGAGGATTGTGCGGATGTACTGCCAAAGGCGTTTGTGGATGAGAGGTTCGAATTCTTCGGCAAGACCTTAAGCGGCGTGCCGGAACAGAGACCGCGGTGGAAAGACGGCGTGCAACAAGTCAACCAATGGCTCGGCGACGCGGTCGGCCAAATCTACGTGCAGAAATATTTCCCTCCTCAAGCCAAGGCGCAAGTGCAGGCCATGGTCGTGAACATCAAGACCGCGTTTCATCACCGCATCGACGCGCTCGACTGGATGGATCCCAAGACCAAGGCCGAAGCGCAGGCGAAGCTGAACACGCTGTATGTTGGCATAGGATATCCGGAAACGTGGCGCGATTACTCGGACTATGACGTGAAGGCCGGCGATGCCTTCGGCAATCAGTGGCGCGGACTTCTGTTCAATTTCCACTATTGGATTGCGCGCGTGGGAACGCCTACCGACCGCAAAGAGTGGTGCATGGAGCCCCAGACAGTGAACGCGGTGAATCTTCCCCTCGACAATGGGCTGAACTTTCCTGCGGCGATTCTGCAACCCCCGTTTTTCGATCCGCAGGCTCCAGCCGCGGCGAATTACGGTGCCATCGGAGCCGTAATTGGTCACGAAGTCAGCCACACCTTTGATAGTGAAGGCGCTGCCTTTGACTCCAAGGGGCGGGTACGCAACTGGTGGACGCCAGCCGATCTGGCACATTTTGAAGCGGCAACTGCCAGATTGGTGGCGCAGTACGACACGTACAGGCCGTTCCCCGATTTGTCGGTGAACGGTAAGCAGACGCTGGGAGAGAATATTGCCGACGTGGCGGGAATCTCCGCGGCTTACGATGCCTACAAAGCTTCTCTTGGTGGACAAACCGTCCCCGCGCAAGACGGTTTCTCTGGCGATCAGCAATTCTTTATCGCGTTTGGCCAGAACTGGGCATCGAAGACACGTGAAGCCATGATGCGACGGCAGGTGCTGACCGATCCGCATGCTCCAGCGCAATACCGCGCAGATACCGTCCGCAATATCGATGCGTGGTACGGAGCCTTCGATGTGCAGTCGGGCGAGAAGCTTTACTTGGCACCGGCGGATCGCGTGCGCATCTGGTAGGTTGGTCTGAAACCGACACTGCTTTCGTGGAGCAGCGGTAAAGACAGCGCGTGGAGTCTGCAGGTGTTGCGGCAGCAGGGCGAGTATGAAGTTCGCGGCTTGCTGACGACGTTCAATCGGGTTGCAAACCGCGTGGCCATGCACGGTGTGCGGCGTGAACTGGCACAAGCGCAGGCTAAAGCCGCTGGAATTCCTCTGTGGGATGTCGATCTTCCTTCGCCGTGCTCGAATGCCGAATACGAGAGCATTATGCGGGAAGTGTGTAAGAAAGCGGTTCAGGCAGGCATCGAGTACGTCGCTTTTGGCGATCTGTTCCTACGCGATATCCGCGAGTATCGCGAGAAGCAGCTGACGGGCTCAGGACTCACGCCGATCTTTCCGGTGTGGGAAATCCCAACGGATGACCTTGCTCACCGCATGATCGATTCCGGATTGAAGGCCAAACTTTCCTGCATCGACGCCAAGAGGCTGTCGGCGGAGTTTGCCGGAAGAGATTTTGATGAGAAGCTGCTTGCTGATCTGCCGGTGGGAGTTGACCCGTGCGGCGAGAACGGCGAATTCCATTCCTTCGTTTACGCCGGGCCGATGTTCCGGCACGAACTGCCTGTGCGGGTTGGAGAAATTGTCACTCGCGAGGGCTTTGTCTTCGCCGATCTGAGCCTGCGCTAGCGATTGTCTTTGGTGTTGCTAGCGCCTTACTGCCGAGAAACTCTCGTCCAGAATGCGCACGGCTTCATCAACGTCTGCCTTCGAGATGTTGAGAGGCGGCGACATGCGAATCACATTGCCTGCGAATCCGCCTCTGCCGATCAGCAGGCCGCGTTTGCGCGCTTCTTCCATCATGGCGCTCGTGGCAGCCGTAGCTGGTTGCTTGGTTTCGCGATCCTCCACCAGTTCGAGCGCCTGCATCAATCCCATGCCGCGAACATCGCCGATCAGCGGATATTTCTGTTGCAACCCTTCAAGCTTCCCACGGAAGTATGCGCCGACAACGGCCGCATTCGTACGGAGATCGTCTTCCTCGATCAGATCGATCACCGCTTTCGCAGTTACGCTGGTGACGGGATTGCCGCCGAATGTCGAGATAGTTAGACCCTGGAACGCATCCGCAATCTCGGGTGTCGCAATGGTCCAACCGATCGGCGTTCCGTTGCCAAGTCCCTTCGCTGAAACCATGATGTCCGGCTCAACTTCCCAGTGCTCGATGCCAAACCATTTGTTGCCGGTTCGTCCCCAAGCGGTTTGCACTTCATCGGAGATGAAGTCGCCGCCATATTGCTTCACAATCTGGAACGCCATCTTGAAGTACTCTTTCGGCGGTGTAATGAATCCGCCGACGCCCTGAATCGGTTCTGCCAGAAACGCACCAATCTTGCCGGAGGTCGAAAACTGTATGACATTCTCAATGTCTTTCACGCAGGCCACTTCACATGACGGATATTTCAGTCCGAGCGGGCAACGGTAACAATACGGATTCATGGCGTGAACGATGCCGACTTCGATGGTGCCACGTCGCCAGGTGTTCAGGCCGGTGAGTCCGCGGGTAAGTGAAGAGCGGCCGCTGTATCCGTGGCGAAGCGCGACGACTTCAAAGTTGCCGGTGTGCATGCGCGCAGCCTGAATCGCGGTTTCGTTGGCTTCGGTGCCGCTATTGGTGAAGAACGACTTCTTCAGCTTGCCGGGAGTGATCTGCGCCAGCTTCTCGGCCAACGCAACCATGGGCGCATTCGGGAAACAGGTGGAGACGTGCTGCAGTTTGTCGATCTGGTCTTTGGTGCGTGCTGTGACTCGCGGATTGCAGTGGCCGACGCTGACGGTGACGATGCCGCCGAAGAAATCCAGATACTTTTTGCCTTCGACGTCCCAAACATGCTGCATCGAGCCGTGATCCATGGGAACGGGTTCGGAAAAGTACGTGGACACCGAAGGAAATATGTATTCCTTCTGTTTGCGGTTGATTTCTTCGCGGGTGAGCTGGGTTTGATCGACAGGAATGGTTGTCATGACAGGCCTCGGATCGAAAAGCCATGATAAATCAGCCGACGCCGTTCGCGCAGGAATACCGCTAAATGCCCGCGCGTGGGCGACTGCGCGGAACGCGGTATCATCAGAGTAAGTCTCGCGGCCCGAACCCGCGGAAAACCGGATGGCAGAACCCGCAAAATGGCTTAATCCGCGCTTCTATCTCAAGCGAGAACCTATGCTTTTGGCTGGGCTTTCGGCCATGGCTATCGCGGGCTTTTTGGCTGTGGCTGTTTTGGTGCGGATCTATCACGCGCAGCAGAATTCCCTTGGCGAACGGTGGTTTGGACGCGGGGTCGCGGAACTGAAGACACAGCGCTTTGACCACGCAGCTGCCGACTTTCGGACCGCGCTGATCTACTCGCGCGACAATTTCCTATATCAGTTGAATCTTGCTCAAGCTCTGATCGGCTTGAGGCGCGGCGATGAGGCTTACGCGTACCTGATTAACTTGTGGGATCAGCAGCCGGAACATGGAGTGGTGAATCTTGAACTGGCGCGCGTTGCCGCCGCAAAGGGAGACACAGAACACGCGTTGCGCTATTACCACAATGCGATCTACGCGACTTGGCCGGGAGATGAAGAGACCGAGCGGAAGAATACGCGCCTGGAATTGATCGGTTACCTGCTGAAGACCGGAGCGAAACCTCAGGCGGAAGCTGAACTAGTTGCGCTGGCGGCGAATGCTGGCGACGATCCGGCTGAGCAGGAACAGTTGGGTGATCTTTTCATGCAGGTGCAGGATTACGAACGCGCCTTGAGTTCTTATCGCACCAGCCTGAAAGAAGATCATGGCAGCGCGCGCGCGGCCGCTGGCGCAGGATTCGCGGCGTTTGAGCTAGCGCGCTATCCGTTGGCGCAACATTATCTGCAAATGGCAGTGGCGGAAAATCCATCGGATGCCGACAGCGCTCGACGGTTGAAGACCACCGACGAAGTCGTTCGCATGGATCCGTTCCGGCGGCAGATTTCAGCCGCGGAACGCTACCGCGTTGTGATGGAAGCGTACGAAGCCGCTGGCGATCGCCTCAAAGCGTGCGGTGCCCTTTCTGCGCCGGAGCAGAACTTGAACCAGGATTGGGCGAAGCTGAAGCCGAACGTGTCAGAGCGAGGATTGCAGCACAATCCCGATCTGGTGAACCAGGCGATGGAACTGGTGTTCAAGGTCGAACGGCAAACCGCGGCCAATTGTGGCGCGCCAACGCAGATCGACTCGGCGCTACTGCTGATTGCGAGACTTCATGAAGGAGGCTGAGACGAATTCGCCGTCCAATTCGATGACCGCAACGGCGATCGACGCAGCGCCAACGCCGATGTCGGCGGTTCGGCAACTGCGGCCGAGCGCGCTGATGCGCGCGGTCTTCCGCGAGGAGCGGTTCTTTCTGGTTCTGTCTGTATTCATCGGCATTTTCTCCGGACTTGCGGTTGTCTGCTTTCGCATATCGATCGATTGGTGCCGGATTTATCTGGTTGGTTCGGGATATTCGCCGTCGCCGACGCGACTGATCCTTGCGCCGACTTTGACCGGATTGGTGATCGCAGTTCTCGTGATCCATGTTTTTCCGCTGGCGCGAGGCAGCGGAGTGAATCAGACCAAAGCCGCGCTTTACATCTACAACGGCTACATTCCGATTCGCACGGCGATTGGCAAATTCATTACCGCTGCGCTGGCGATTGGATCGGGACAATCGCTTGGTCCGGAAGATCCTTCATTGCAGATCGGCGCAAGCTTGGCTTCCGCGCTTGGGCGAATCATGCGATTGTCGCGCGACCGCATGCGGCTGATCGCTCCAGTTGGCGCGGCGGCAGGTTTGGCGGCGGCTTTCAACGCGCCGATTTCGGCGGTGCTGTTCGTTATAGAAGAAGTCATCGGGCGATGGAGCGCAGGAATTCTTGGTTCGGTAGTTCTTTCGGCGGTGTCGAGTGTCGTAGTGATGCGATGGTTTCTCGGCTCGCAATCGCTGTTCCGCATTCCGCCGGTGGAGATGAAGCAGCCGGGCGAATTGCTGGCTTACGCTTTGCTAGGCGTAATCGGCGGTTTGGCATCTGTAATCTTCGCCAAGGGAATTGGCGCGCTGCGTCCGTGGTGCAAAGCGCAACCGCGCTGGACGCAATATTTCCAACCCGCGATTGCGGGATTGCTGATCGGCTTTATCGGCGTGCTCGGCGCGCCGCAAGTGATGGGCGCAGGTTACGAATACATCGATGAAGCGATGCATGGGCAATTTACCTGGCAATTGCTGCTGCTGCTGGCAGGGCTAAAAATACTGGCGACGACGGTTTCTTTCGTCAGCGGAACGCCGGGCGGAATGTTTGCGCCGACATTATTTATAGGCGCAATGCTTGGAACTGCAGTTGGCGGAGTCGAGCGGCTTTTTCTGCCGCATCTTACCGGTTCGCCGGGAACTTATGCGCTGGTTGGAATGGGAGTTTTGTTCGCCGGATTTCTGCGCGCGCCGATGACTTCGGTTTTCATGGTGCTCGAAGTCAGCGGAAATTATTCCATCATTTTGCCGGTGATCGTTGCCAACACGGTTGCTTATGTCATTTCGCGCGCGCTTCAACCGGTTGCGATTTTCGATGTGCTCACGCGGCAAGATGGATTGGATTTGCCGTCGATGGAAGAGCAGCGCGAAGAAGATGTGATCCGCGTGGAAGATGCGATGCGAGCGCCGATTCGTCCGGTGGACGCGAATGATTCTTTGGGCGCGGTGTTGCAGCGCGAAGACACAAATTCCGATGTGTTGCTGGTGAGATTGCAACCGAGCGGATGGAGCAGCGTGACAAAAAAAGAAATCGAGACCATGGTGAATGAAGGCAAAGCCGATCTCACGCTGGGATCGGTGCTGGCGACGCGGCGTGTGCCGTTCCTGCATCCCGACCATCCGGTGGAGATGGCGCTGCGGTACGTCGACCGCTATCCGCTGGTGCCGGTGGTGAACCGGGCCGACTTTCGCAAGCTCGAGGGCGTGATCTCGCTCGACGATGTGCTGGAGGCGTATCAGCCGGAAGTGGGGTAGGGCTGGCAGGTTGGCTCCGCGTGCGATTGGCAGGATCTGGCGCACCGCCTAGAACAGACTCGCGTGAATCCCCAACCGCTCGGCGACCGCCCGCAGCCGTTTGTCTCTAGTCCACAGGAGTGTGGGAGGGTTGAGGAAAATGGACGCTATCAGGTGGGCGTCGATTAACCCGATGCCGAGGCCATAAAGACGGCGAGCTTCAATCATCAGCCGAACTTCGTTGAGCTGAGCAACCGGCATATGGGGCAGAAGATCGAACAGCGCGAGCGTATTGGCGCGGTTGCGCAGCGAGCCGAGAGCCAGTTCGGCGACGATGAGCGGATGAATGACGACTCGGCCCAAGGTCAGCTGCTCACGCATTTTTTTATTGTCGGAGCGGAGATGGTCGATCCAGATGGAGGTATCGGCGAGGATCACTTTTCTTCCGACCCGCGTCGTTCCTCCGACCCGCGGCGGGGAACCCCGCTGAGTTCCGGCATAGTCCCGCCAAGAGCCGCCAACCGTCGCGCACTTTCCTGCTCGATCAGCGCTTTAAGAGCCAGGCGAACCAGCGCGGTTCTTTCGGTTATGCCGGTAAAATCCTGGGCGATTCGCAGCAGGTCATCGTCGAGTGCAAGGGTTGTGCGCATGGCATTAAGCATCAATTATAGCATCAAACGATTACGATAATGATGCCTAAAACCGAGTGCATTTTGAGTATTTGGCGGTACCCCCCCTCCCCCCACCCCCCTTGCGCTTATCTTTTGGAATCAGTGAGTTAGCGGGAGCGTTCCCGCTAGATCTATGAGTTTAAAGGGGTTAGAGGTAAAATATTTCAAACAAAGGAGTTATGGAAGCCGTCAGCCATCAGCCGTCAGCTCTCAGTTATCGGCTCATGGCTGTTAGCTTTTGGCTATTGGCCCCGATACCCGTCAGAACCTCGATTGGATTTTCAAAGAGCTGCCTTCTTCGCCGGCGGTTTTGTCGGCGAACTGACTGCCTTAATTGTTGAGGAATCGGCGAGTGAGGTCAAGGGGAATTAGGAGAGGCTATCTCAGCTTCCGGCGCTGGCGAGGACAGATTCCCCTGGTTAGCTTGCATACGCTCGCGGAATGCTTCGGCAAGCTCAGGACAGGGTTTGGGCCACTCCAAGGTTTCGCTCAAACGCAATGTCCCTCCGCTCGCTCGCTGGCGCTCCGCTTCGGTCGGGATGACAGAAGTGTGAGGGGTGGTTACGGCACAGCTAAAGCCGTGCCCTCCCGACGAGCATTTCTCGATGATTGACGACGAGCGACGCGGGCTTAGTTATTGCCCAGGACGGACCACTGGTCGCCTTTGCGGAATTCCTGAGTTTGGCCGGCGCCGGATTTGTCATACCAGTTGTGCCAGGTGGCGGGATCGTCGGGTATGTGCTGGTTGGTAATTTCGCGCAGGGCCTGAAAAACCCATTCGCGCGTGGTGGCATTCAAAGAATTGTCGTAGGCGAGATCGATAAGTCCGGGGACGGCATTCATGCGCTGGGCGCGGGTCAACATGCCGGATTTGGCCAGGCCGCAGCCGGCGCGCTCGCGCACGTCCATGGAGGGATCGTTCCGTAAGACATCCAGAAAATCTTTGATGGTTTCGTCGGTGCCGAGGTGCGCGTCGCCTTCGACGGCCCAGAAGCGAGTTTCCTGGTTGGGATCGTGCATGTACTTGACCAGCAGCTCGTGAATTTTTTCCGGCTCGACGCCGCGGTTGGCCAACATGCCGAGCTCCCATGAGGCAAAGGGGCGGTTGCCGGGACGGGCTTCGGCGGTCGCGATGAGCTTGTCGGCGGTGTCGTCGGTTTTCGAAAGATTGAAGGCGGCAAGATTCATTTCGATGGCTGCGGCACGCACTCGCAGATCGTTGGAGTAGAGCGCGGTGTCCTGCAGATCGTCAAAACGCTGCGTGGGTTTGATTTTGCCGTACCAGCCGTCGACCAGTTTGTTGATCCAGTCGGTGGCACCGTGATCGTGATTGATGGCCGCGCCCAATAGAAATTCGGCTTCGACCTGCGGCGGTTGGGTCTGCATCCATTGGATGTTGTGCTCGGAGAGCTGAGAGTGGTCGGCGGCGACGGGACGGCCGGGAACGGGAAGATCTTCGCCGCTGGCGGGAGGGGGAATGGACGGCGGCTTTTCCTGGGCGGGTGTTGCGACGGACGCGAGGGATAACGCGGCGAGGCAGCAGATCAGTCGAGGCGCCGAGAAAAGATTGGTTTTCATCACCATCTATAAAGGCTATTTGGGAGCCAATGGGGTTTCAAATGACGCCGGTCACATAGAGTCTGGCTGTCCATCGGCCGCTGGTTGCGCAGGCACTTAGTTCCCACTCAATCGCAAAGAACGCGATTGAATGGGGCACCCGGCTCAGGGCAGGCTCGGGGCCACAATCCCACGCAAAATGATAGACACCGATAAGCGGTACAATGTTGCGCATTCGACGAAATTTCTGGAGAACTTATGAGAAACGCGAGGAAGTTTGCCAAGGGTGCGTGCTGGCTGGCAATGATTTGCGCAGTGAGCGGCTGGAGCCAGGAGAAATGGAGCTACGGCGGAAAGACGGGGCCGGAAAACTGGGGCAAGCTTGATCGGGCGTTTGCGGCGTGCAAGACGGGCAAGACGCAATCGCCGATCGATATACGCCACGCCAAGGCTGCCGATCTTCCGGCGATTCAGTTCGATTACAAGCCGGCGCCGTTGCACATTATTAATAACGGACACACGATTGAGATCGATTATCCGGCGGGCAGTTCGATTACGGTGGGCGACAAGAAATATGAGTTGAAGCAGTTTCATTTTCATCATCCCAGCGAGAACAAGATCAACAAAAGGCTTTTCAACATGGAAGCGCATTTTGTTCATGCGGATGCGAATGGGAACCTGGCGGTGGTTGCGGTGATGCTGAAGCCGGGAGCGGGGAATGCGCTGCTGGCGACACTTTGGGCGCATGTTCCGCGGGAACCCGGTCCGGAAAAGGCTTTTGACGATGTGACGATCAATGCCGCCGATCTGCTGCCCGCGAACCGCAGCTACTATACGTTTCCGGGATCGCTGACGACGCCTCCGTGCAGCGAGGGCGTGACGTGGCTGGTGTTGAAAACGCCGGAGAGTTTGACGCAGGCGCAGTCGGATACGTTTGGGTCAATTTATCCGGACAATGCGCGGCCGGAGCAGAAGACGAATGGGCGGGCGGTGCAGGAAAGTCATTAGTTGATAGCTGTTAGTCATTAGTCGTTGGTCGTTAGCAAATGCGCGAGGGTTCGGGAGCCTGCCACTCCGCGCCAGATCCCTCCGCCCGCCGGTGCAAGCGCGGGCGTTTGGGATGACCTCACTTGAAGGTTTGCTTATGATTCGGCTTGCTGGGCTTCGGGGTAGGGATCGGCGGCGGGCTTGGGTTTTGGCATGGTGGTGATGACGACGACGCTGACCAGAATCAAGGCTGTGCCTGCGATGGTGCGCGGGCCGATGCTTTCGCCGCCGAGAAAGTATCCGATGATGACGGCGACCACGGGATTGACGTAGGCGTAGGTGCCAACCTTGGTGGGCGACTCGTGGTGCAGCAGCCAAAGGTAAGCAGTGAAGCCGACGATGGATCCGGCGACGATGAGGTAGGCCAGCGCGAACCAGGCGCGATTTGAAACCGCGGCGAAGTGAAAACCGCGGAACTCGCCGAAAAGCGCGGCTGCGGTGATGAGAAAAATTCCGCCGGCGAACATTTGAATTCCGGAGCTCATGGGTTTTGAAGCAGGCAGCGGCAACTTGCTGGTGAGAGTAGATGCGATGGACCAACTGATGGCGGCTATGATCAGGGCGATGGCGCCGCGAGTATCGACGGCGGCTTCGCCGAAGTTGGCGCTGTGGCTCATGAGCACGGCGACGCCGCCGATGCCGATGAGAAGACCGGCGGCCAGTCGAGCGGTGAGGCGCTGCGTGCGTAGGACGAGAATTTCGGAAGCAGTCATGAAGACGGGAATCGTGGCCAGCATGACGGCGGCGATGCCTGAGGGCACGCGCTCTTCCGCCCAGAAGAGTAGCCCGTAATCGAGCAGGAAAATAAAGACTGCGAGAAGCGAGGCTGCGCCCCACTGGCGGGGGGTGGGCGATGGAGTGCCGCGCATGAGCATCCAACCGTAAAGAGCGGCACCCGCGATGAAAAATCTCATGCCGGCGAGCAGTAACGGCGGAACTTCGCGGACGCCGATGCGGATGAAGAGAAAAGTCGATCCCCAGACAAAGTAGATGATGGAAAAGGCGAGCAGTATTTTCCAAGTGGCGGGTTTTGAAAGCTGCTTCATGCCGGTTGATTTGAAGATGCGGCCGAGTACGCAAGATTAGATCAGACGGATTCGTGATTCGATTCCGGATCAAGCGATAAAAAGATTTTATGCGCTGGTGAGCGTGCGCGTTATGGCACTGCTAAAATCCTGCTGTGGTGGACCTGGGAAAGCTGCTGATTTACGCGGGGGTGATTGCCATTGTCGCCGGCATTGCGCTGATGTTGCTGGGCCGCAGCGGCCTTCCGATCGGCCGGCTGCCGGGTGACATTCTTTATCGCGGGAAAAATGCGACTTTCTACTTTCCGCTGGCGACCTCGCTTCTGCTCAGTGTGGTGCTGTCCGTCCTTCTTTACGTGATCGCGAAGTTCCGCCGCTAATTTTCTGCGCATATCCCACTTTCGTGGGGGACGAGAATCCTCGAAACACGGGTACAATTGCCGCGTTTTGCGAAATGGGGTGATGCTATGCGCGTATGCAACCGCGGTGTAGTGTTGGCGACGGTCCTGGCGGTGTGGGTCTGCGCGGCGTTGGCCGCGGCGCAGACTGCGCTGAAGACGATCGACAATCCAAAGGGCGGACATATCGTATATGGCCCGGTGGATGGGCAATCGACCGAAGCTGGCGCCATGGGGGCGGTGTTGCGCTCGCTGCACAATCAGTATGGTGACAAGCCACAGGTGGGAAAAGTATTTCAGGTGAAGGGGACGAATTCGGTGGCGGCGTTTTTCACCATGACGAAACACAATCAGGGCAACATGCAGATTGCGGGACTGGTGATTGCAGCGCAGCCAACTGCCGGGCATGTTGAAGCGGCGCTGGTGACGGATGAGGCGTCGCGGTTTGGCTCGACGGTCAATCCGATGCTGACGACGCTGTTTCAGAACTGGCATCCGGGCGGAAGCGCCCAAGATTCTGTGGCGGGGAACGGCGGAGTGGGCGGCAAGGCCGTTGCGTTGCACACGTTCACGCTTCCGGATAATTCGGCATCGGTTGGATTACCCGATGGTTGGCGGGTTCAACCCAACAGCGGCATGGGAACGATGTTTGTGGAGGGCCCGAACGGAGAAGCCGCGGCGCTGGGATTTCCGTACCTGGCGAGTGACACGAACAATCCTTCGGTGAGGCAGACGATGGCTTCGTTGCAACGCGGTGCGCTGCAGAATACTTCGTATGCGAAGGCTTTGTACTATCCGTACGGCGGAGATTTGGGAAAGACGTTTGTGGATCTGCTGAATATGGCGCGCAGCAAGCAGGGGCAAGGGCCGGTGACGGTGAAGATTGCGAGCGAGACGCCGGTGCAGTTTCCGCCGCCGTGGCGGTGCGCGCATTTGCTGGGGCAGATCGATCCGCAGGATGGAAAAGGCATGCGGGAGATGAACACGATATTTTGCTCGTCGCCGCCGGCGCGCTTTGGAAGTTATATGAACATTGCGTACCATACGGCGTTACCAATGGCGGTTGCCGACAAGGAGCGTGCGACCATGGGTGCGGTGCTGGCGAGCTTCACGCCGAATGAGACGGTGATTCGCCAGCAGGCGGGAGCGATTGCGGCGCCCGAGATTGGTAGGATTCACGAGATCGGTCGGCAAGCGGCGCAACAAGCGGCTGACGCGCATGCGGCGGAAGATGCGCACAATCGCAGCGTGGAAAAGCGCTGGGACGATCAGGACAAGCAGAACCAGGCGTTCAGCAATTATCTGCTGGACCAGACTGTGATTCAGGACAATTACAACAACACGCACGGGACGGTGTGGAACCAGACGGCGGATGCGATGGTGAAGAATAATCCGGACCGGTATTCGTATGTGGATACGCCGAACTTCTGGAAGGGCGTGGATTACTGACGGCACTCTGCGCGGACGGTAAGATAGTAGATAGTGTCGGCTCCTGACCAACTTGGTTTGTCTTTTGGCGTCCCTACCCGTCGCACGTGGACGGTGCGCGATCTGGTGGCGGCGGTGCGCACGCACATTGAGCGCGAGTACGCCGATGTGTGGGTGGAAGGCGAAATCTCCAATTTTCGCGCGCACGAGTCGGGCCATCTTTATTTCACTCTCAAAGATCAGAACGCACAGCTGCGCGCGGTGATGTTTCGATCGTCGGCGCGGCTGCTGCGGTTTCGTCCGGATAATGGTATGCAGATTGTCGCGCGCGGGCGCGTGACGATCTATGAAGACCGCGGCGAGTTGCAGATTTCTGCGGAGTATCTGGAGCCGAAGGGCGCAGGCGCGCTGCAGATTGCGTTTGAACAGCTCAAGGCGAAACTCGAAGCCGAAGGACTGTTCGAGTCGAGCCGGAAGAAACCGATTCCGGCATTGCCAAGGACGATTGGGATTGTTACGTCACCGCAAGCGGCTGCCCTGCGCGACATTTTGAACGTACTGCAACGCCGCCATCACAGCGTGCACGTGTTGATTTTTCCGGCGCAGGTGCAGGGAGAATTTGCAGCCAGCGAAGTGAGCGCGGGTGTGCGTTATTTTTCGCGAGAAAAAAATGTTGAAGTGATCGTTGTGGCGCGGGGCGGAGGATCGGCGGAGGACCTTGCCGTTTTTAATCACGAAGGGCTGGCGCGAACCATTGCGGCTTCGGAGGTGCCGGTGATTTCGGCGATCGGGCATGAGACCGATTTCACTATTGCCGACTTCGTTGCGGACTTGCGAGCGCCGACTCCTTCGGCGGCGGCAGAGTTGGTGATTCGCTCGCGGCAGGAAATTGAAGAACAGTGCGAGATTCTGCATCGGCGGCTGGAAAAGGGAATTCGTTATCGTCTGCTGCGGGCGCGGCAAGAACTGACCGAGTTATCGAGGCATGGTGCGTTTGTTCGGATGATGGACCTGATCCGGCGGAGGCAGCAGCGCTTGGATGATCTGGCTTACCGGTTGGCGCAGTCACAGCATGGATTGTTAGAAAACCGGCGTCGGCAGTTTGAAATGCTGGCGGCTGCGGTGCGGCACTACGATGTGCGGCGGGTGCTGGCGGGGATGAAAAAAGATTTGGCCGCGCAGGTGACAATGCTGGCTGGAGTCATGCGCAATTTTCTACTCGAGCGCAGGGTGAAGCTGGACCGCATGGATACAGGGCTTCACGCCCTGTCTCCGGTGGCGATTCTGGAACGAGGGTATGCGCTGGTGTTTGACGACGGAGGCAAGTTGCTGAAGGATGTGTCGGCGGTGAAAACCGGCGATGAGATTTCAGCGCGGCTGGCCAAGGGAAGCTTGAAAGCGGTGGTTAAGAGCAAGAAGAAATAGGTCCGATGGCTTGCTTGTTTTCACTGAAGGCCTAGCGGCTGGAAATGCCGCCTACCTGTGACGTTATTGAGGCAAGCCTTTCCTGCTTGTCGAAGGCTAAGGTTACCGTTTGATCCTGCGGACTGCCTTCGTGCTCTTCGCGCCATTTTTTCACATAGTAGATCAGTCGCGTGGGCTCGCTTTCCTCGAACATTGTCCCGTCTGGGAACCGGTATGGCAGTTTGTCGTCAAATAGCTCCTTGTTAGTAAGGCCTCCGAATCCGAGTCGGCTCTCTATGTCTGATTTGGGGCTGCCCATCGGCAGTCCGTTGACCGCAACTTGGAGGTTGCGCAGCAACTCGCCGGACATTTCGAAGTAGTACCAGTCGCCATGATCGTAGTCCTCGCACGCAAACGGCAGAAGCCCGCATGGTGAACAGTGCCTAGTTAGCCTCATGCAGCTGACGTCAAAATCCAGGGCGGCGGCTCGCCTTGAGGGGTCGGCATCTGCAGTCGCCTCGATCTCAATGCGGTCCATTCCGCTCACGACCTCGCCTGGGCCTTCCATGCTGCCTCCGTTGCGCAGGATCCTCCACGGGCTACCAACGCGGTCGCCGCGGATCGTGGAGGAGGCCATGTTAGCTCGTGCGTCGTTCACCGAAAGAATTTGTATCTCGACGCTCTTTACGATACCGTCGGCGGTTGGCAAGGCTACTGAAAGGTCGTTCCAAGGTAGCCACTTGCGTAGTTCTTTGCTCTTGATCTGGAGGTTGTACAAGAGGCCGTGTTCGCCCCAAGGCGCGGACCCAAGGAAAATCACGCAGTCCTTGCTTGCACATTCACCCATCGATGCCTTCTGAATCGCAAATGCACCCGGGTCTTTGTAGGTTCTCACGTCAAGATTGACTCGGAGAGCAGCAGCAGCCTGAGACAGTTCCGAGAGCGTTGTCGCACCTAGCCGGACATTTCTCGCGAGTGTCAGCATCCCGCGCGCTTCCAGTTCGCGGCGCCGATTAGAAAGAAAGACTCCGACGGTCAGCACGAGCGCAAGAAGGGCAGCAATAAACGCAGGCCACCGGATGATCGACGGCATCTTTGCAACATTCACAATCGATTAGACACCGCGAACCTTCAAAACGGCTCCCCTCGTCGAGGCGCCGCAGATCAAGTGCTCGCTCCCCTTACTTTGCCTTATAAATTTCGCTCAGCACATCCGGCTTCTTTTCATTGCGAACAAGATGGGGATACTTTTCGCCTTCGTGGTAATCGAGCTTATAGGTGTGATAATACTCCGCGTTTTCCACGAGCAATTCCAACGGTGCAGAGCTACCTTTGCCCTGCTTGAGCGCGTCGCGCAAACCATCCGGAGAAAATTGTTTGCCGTTGACGGCGATCACTTTCATGCCCGGACCAATGCCAGCTTTGGCTGCAACCATGCCTTCGACCGTGTCATGAATGTTGCCTGAGGTGTCGAGCACAAGCCCGATGGAATAGGCGGCATCGACCATATCGCGTTTATCTTCTTCAATCCAGGTGAGCTTGGGCATGGAATCGGTGTAGACGAGCTTCCATCCGCTGCGTTCGATCCCGGTCAAGGGCGCACCGGGGCCGTGGTTGGTCAAACGCTCCGTCCAGAAACCACGCCAATCGTAGGGAACGACCTGATTCAGCGTGCTGACCACGTCATCGAAGGTGTAAGTTTTGACCTCCGGCTTGCCGCCCTGGCCGCCGTGGAAGATACGGCAGAAATCGTCCATGGATTTGGCGCCGTGCGACTGCTCGCGGATAATGGTGTCAACCCAGAGCCAGTTTAGGACGTCTTCGTCGTAGTAATCGACTTCGCGTCGCCAGGATTCCCATTCTTTCGGCGCGTCCTGCATGGAGGGAACGCCGTCCGCTGTGTCCTGCAGGTTGCGCCAGGTGCGGCCGGGAACATGATCGAGGCGGGCGGCCAGCAGTGCGATATTTTCGCGAGCTTCTTCCGGACTGCGAATGTTGCTGCGCGCGGCCAAAAGATCGCCGAGGTAGGAAGTCAGCCCTTCATAGACCCAGAGTAAGTCGTCCTGCATGGGAACTTCGTAGTCGGGAGTGGTGAGATCGGCTGGGCGGCGATACTTGCCATTCCATGAGTGGACATATTCGTGCGGTAAAAGGCCGGCGGCCATCATGCGATAGTCGGAATCGACCAGCGAGCGTTCGTTGGTGCGGCTGTCGTCTGACTCATGGTGCTCAAGGCCGAAGTGGTCGATATGGTCGCTCAAACTGTAAAGGAAGTGGTAATCGCGGAAGTGTTGCGCGCCGAAGAGCTTCATGGCTTGATCGGTGAGATTCTTATAAAGGTTAAGAATGTCCTCAGGAACATCGAGGTCGCCGGGACTATCGGCGGCGATGTCGAGCTCCTGGCGCGGGTTTTCGGCGAGCGGAACTACGCGAAGGAATTCGCCGGAGATTACCGGGGAGTCGACAAGCGTGGTTAACGACGATGGCTGGAATTTAATCTCGGCTCCGTTCTGCGAGTCGATGGGCAGGGAAGTTGCGAACTTCCACCCAACGGGCAGGCGCAGACTAGCCTGGTAAGTGAGGTCGTCCGTGGGCCAGCCCTTGGGATAAAGCAGAAGCGTATTCCAACTGAGAACGGTGATCTTATCGGTGGCGTTGGCGCCTGCGGTGAAGAGTCCGCCGCCCACTGGCGAGACGAAATCGAGGGAGGCGTCAACGCTGGAAACTCCGGAGGGGACGTCGACGTGGAATGTCCATCCGTCAAGCAGGTCGCGACGCCATTTTAAGTCTTGCCCGTTGGCGGTGAAGTGAAGGCCGGTGAGGCCGTGGATCGGTCCTGTAGGACCGTGTTCGCCGGGGATCCACTTGGGATAAAAAAGCGTGAGCGTGCCGGGCGTCGCCGGAATGGTCAGTTTCGCATGGAAAATTTTTCGCGAGGCCTCGGAGGCATCCACCGCGAGGGTGATGTGCGGGGCTGCCGGCCCGGCTGTTGGAGTTGTCTGCGCTTTTTGCGCGAGAAGCGGCAACTGACAGAGGAATAAAGCAATCGATATTCCAGCGGCACGGGCGACTTTCATGCGGCTCCTTACTGAAACGATTTAAAACAAAGTGAAACGATTTAAAACGACGGAATTTAGCAATATAGCAGGTCGGTGCAAATCGTCCCCGCTTATCTGGACTGGCGAATGCGACTAAGGGCTTACTGTTCAATCAGTTACGGGTTGTGATGTACATCACAATTTCTCGTGACTCTTATCACGGATGAGAAGTTCACTAACTTTTACCTTGATGCCATGGGGATGGTAAGGAACACTCCCGCAGAAAGGTAGGCAACACATGGCTTCGGGAAATGGAAATGGCCAGCACGGGGCGGAATTTAAAGCCCGCTTGATTTTCTGGGAAGTGACCAAGGGTTGCAACCTGCGATGCGTTCACTGCCGCGCCAGCGCAACCGAACTTAGTTCTCCGAACGATCTGCCGACGGCAAAGGCTCTGAACATCATCGACCAGATCGCCGAGACGGCAAATCCGATTTTGGTTCTCAGCGGCGGAGAGCCGCTTTATCGCTCAGACATTTTTCAATTGGCTCGCTACGCGACGGAGAAAGGTTTGCGCGTGGCTCTGGCGACGAATGGAACACTGGTGACCAAGGAAGTTGCGCGCATGATCGTAGATGCGGGCGTGAAGAGGGTTTCGATCAGCCTTGACGGCGCCGATGCGGCGACGCACGATGCGTTTCGCGCGATCCCCGGGGCGTTTGATGCAGCTGTGCAGGGACTAAGAAATTTGCAGGCGCTGGGCATGTCGACGCAGATCAACACTACGATTGCCCGCCACAATGCACACCAACTGCCGGATGTGCTGACACTGGCGAAGGAACTGGGCGCCGATGCGCTGCATACGTTCCTGCTGGTGCCAGTGGGATGCGGCGTGGATATTGCCGCGGAGCAAATGGTTCCTCCGGAAGAATACGAGCGCATGCTGAATTGGTTCTATGATCAGTCGCTCGAGGGCGGGATCGAATTGAAGGCCACGTGCGCGCCACATTATTTTCGCGTAGTTCGCCAGCGGCGCGCGGCAGAAGGACGGTCGGCGCAAGCCGCGGCCGAGGCGCATGCGCCGGCTGATTCAACTGCGATTGGGCCGTCAGACATGATGATGCCGGGATCTACGGGAATTTTGTTGAAGCCGCAAACCGCGGGTCATCCTGGTGGACACCCGGGCGGACATCCTGGAGGCCATCCGCACGGCCAGCATACCGGACATCCGTCGGGCCATCCGAACGACATGAATGCCATGACCAAGGGCTGCCTGGCGGGAACGGGCGTGTGCTTCATCTCGCATGAGGGAGAAGTTTTCCCGTGCGGATATCTGCCGGCAATCGCGGGCGATCTGCGTATTCAGTCGTTCAAAGATATCTGGGAAAATTCCGGCGTGTTTCATGCGCTGCGGGACACCAACAACCTTTCTGGCAAATGCGGGTGCTGCGAGTTCCGCAACGTCTGCATGGGATGCCGGGCACGCGCGTTCGCGGCGACCGGCGATTTTATGGCCGAGGAACCGTTCTGCGTTTACGAACCAAAAAGCTCGGCGCTGAAAACAAAAAAAGAAGAACTCATCACGGTTCGCTAGGGCCGCACTACCAGGGACGGGTGGGCAGGCTGCCTGCCCGTCGCCATGACTGGATAAAGGGCGACCTCATCACATCCAACTGCAATCGGTGTTTCCTGCATCAGAACATGTTTTCAGGAAGGCTCACGCAAGCGACAATTCGGGCGCTGGATTGGCTTGGCGAACGCACGCTAAATACGCCAACGGGTCCGGAGCATCAGCGGACGGGACGGCGCGGCGAGGAAGATGCGTATTTTTATCTACGACGCCGGGGATATGTGATGGTGGCGCGAAATTATCGCTCGCCGCATCATCGGGGCGAAATCGATCTCGTCGGATGGGATGGCGATGTGCTGTGTTTCATCGAGGTGAAGACGCGCACGACGCGTGATGTGAAGCCGGCGGAAGCCGCGGTCGATCGCGAGAAGCGACGATCACTGATCGCTGTGGCCCGCGAGTACCTTGGTCACCTTCAGTCACCTTCGTGCCAGTGGAGATTCGATGTGATCGCCGTATATTATCTGCAAGGCGCCCCGCCGGAGTTCGAACTGTTCCGGAATGCCTTCTCTGTGGCGTAGAATAAACGGTTTGACCCTGTTGAAAGGATTTAGTCGTTGCCTGAGCTAAGAAAAGATCCCATTGTTGGCCGATGGGTGATCATCTCGACTGATCGCGCTAAACGTCCCACCGATTTCTCCCGTGACGCCGTACACATCAAAGGGGGATTCTGCCCGTTCTGCTACGGAAACGAAAATAAGACCCCTCCTGAAATTCAGGCCTACCGCCCGCATCCGAATGGTGGCCCGGCGCCGCAGCATGATACGCCGGGATGGACGGTTCGCGTGGTTCCAAACAAGTTCCCGGTGCTGGGGATCGAAGGCAACCTGAACCGTCAGGCAGAAGGAATGTTTGACCGCATGAACGGCATTGGAGCGCATGAGGTGATCATTGAGACCTCCGATCACAACGCCACGCTGGCCACGCTGCCGTCTAAAAGCATTGAAGATATTTTGTGGACATTCCGCGACCGCATTCTCGACCTGAAAAAAGACAAGCGGTTCAAATACATTTTGATTTTCAAGAATCACGGCGAGGCCGCTGGGGCTTCACTGGAGCACGCGCACTCGCAGTTGATTGCGCTGCCGATTCTGCCGAAATACGTAGTCGAAGAATTGGACGGCGCCAAGCAATATTTCATCTACAAAGAGCGTTGCGTGTTTTGCGACATCATCCGGCAGGAATCGGAGGCGGGCGTTCGCGTCGTTGCTGAGAATGACGATTTCCTGACCATAGCACCGTATGCTCCGCGCTTTCCGTTCGAGACGTGGATTCTGCCGAAGCAACACGAATCGGCGTACGAAAATTCTTCGACGCACGTGTTTCAGAATCTGGCCAAGGCGCTGAAGAGCCTTCTGCTGAAGGCGGACCAGGTGCTCGACAATCCTCCATACAATCTGGTGATTCACAGTTCGCCGGTGCAGGAGCCGACCAACGATCACTATCACTGGCATATTGAGTTCATGCCCAAGCTCACCAAGACCGCAGGATTTGAGTGGGGCACGGGGTTCTATATCAATCCGACGCCGCCCGAGGAAGCAGCGAAATTTCTGCGCGAAGCGGGCGTGGAAGAGCCGACGCCGACAACGGTCGGCTAGGTTTCGACGCGGCGGATGGCGCGCTTCTCAGCTTACTTATCCTGAAATTCTTCGTGCCAGGCCATCTGAATTGCCTCCAGTTTGGCTTCGTTCGACTTGGCCGGATCATCTTTAAAATCGGGCAGCTCGGTGACGTAGCGGTGAAGATCGGTGAAGCGCACGGTCAAGGGATCGACGTCAGGATGCTTTTCGCACAGTTCGATTCCAATATCTTCCGCGTCACTCCAACTCAGTGGTTTTGGCATAGTGGCTCCTTAAAAGCGGCACTTGGCGCTTAGCATTTAGCACTCGGCAGTTCGGATCACGTTCTCAAGCGAGCTGTGAGCAACGGCCTGCTAAATGCTAAGTTCTGAGGTCATTTTCGCTGCTGGCTCAGCGACAGCTCTTCGCAACGCGGCCCGCGCCAGCAACCGCGTCGAATCGAGCGTGGGTAATGGAGACTCTTCAGGCGCGACCAGCAGAGGAATTTCTGTGCAGCCAAGAACGACCGCGTCGCAACCTTGCTGCGCGAGATCGCGGATGACCTGCTGAAAATACTCGAGTGATGCTGGCAAGAACCGCGCATTGACCAGTTCGTCGAAAATAATTTGGTTGATGCGTTCGCGCTGCTCGCGGTTTGGCATGCGATATTCGATTCCGACGGCATCCAGCTTGTCAGGATAGACGGGCCCTTCCATCAAATATTTTGTGCCGAGGACGGCCAGCCGTTTGAAACACTTACGCTTTGCTTCATGCGCGACCTCTTCGGCGATATGCAGCCAGGGACGCGGCGAGCGGGGTCCGACCAGATCGAAAGCTTGATGGATGGTGTTGTCAGGGCAGATGAAAAAATCTGCGCCGGCGGATGCAAGTTTTTCGGCGGAAGAAAGCATCAGGTCGGCAACACCGGCCCAGTCGTCTTTTTTCAGAAATGTGTTGTACTCGGCCAGCGAGTGGCCGTGCAGCGAGACTTCGGGGTGATCGTGGGCGCCCATCATCGTCGCGCCTTCGAGGCATACGGTGCGATAGCAGAGGGCCGCGCCCTCGGAACTGCAAGCGACGATGCCAATATGCTGCATAGGTCGGGAGTCAGTCGTCAATTTTCCAGTTGGCGGTTGCAATCCGCATAGCTGACGACTGCTTTCTAGTGTTCTTCTGAAACGTAATTGCGGTTCCACGCCGGAATTTCAACGACGACTTTGCCCGGCTTGGTAATCACGGCCTGACATCCGAGGCGGGAATTCAGTTGCAGATCGGCAGCCATGTCGAGACGGTCGGCTTCGTCGTCTTCCATCTCGGAAAGATTCGATGCGCCCTCTTTCACCCACACGTGGCAGGTGGTGCAGGCGCAATTGCCGCCGCAGGCGTGGTCAAGGCGAATGCCATTATTGATCGCAACGTCGAGAATCGACTGCTCTTTGCCGTGATCTTTGTAAGGCAGTTTGCCGTGCTCGAACTCGACGGTTTTGCCCTCAGGCAAAAAAGTTACCTGGACGGTGTTGTCGCCTGGCGTGTCCATGGTTGCGGTTGTTCCTCGTGATTTTTCTTCAGCCATAAAATTCCTTGCTCGCGCTCGGCGCGAGTCTATTTGAAATCTGCTTTCGCTACCGGATGTCCAGCGGCGGGCGCTTCGCCTTCGTCCGCTTCATCCATGGTCTTGCCTTTCAGCGCAGTAGACACCGCGCCATCCATCATCAATTCCGCCAAACGCATGGTGCCCTGGTTCAACGCGTCGATGGCCTTGCGGATGGCGGTGTAATCGTCTTCTGTCGTCACCTGGTTCAACGCGTTTTCCAGCTTGGCGATTTGTTTCTTTTCGTTGCTGGTCAGTTTTCCCCACGCTGGACTTTTTCTGCCTTTTTCGAGTGCGGACAGAATAGTCTGGGTTTCGTTGCGCGCTTCGATGAGTTGGCGCTGGCGGAGATCGTCTTCGGCGTAATCGAAGGAGTCGAGAATCATGCTTTCGACCTGCTCGTCAGTGAGGCCATAGCTGGGCTGCACTTCGATTTCTGCTTCTTTGCCGCTGCGTTGTTCACGCGCGGAGACATGCAGGATGCCGTTGGCGTCGATGAGAAACTTCACTTCGATGCGTGGCATGCCCGCGGGCATGGGGGGAACTCCCTTCAGATCAAAGCGGGCCAGGGAACGGCAATCTTTGGCGAGTTCGCGCTCGCCCTGCAAAACGTGAATCGCGACGTTTGCCTGTCCATCGACCTGCGTGGTGTAGTACTGCGTGGCCGAGGCGGGAATGGTCGAGTTGCGCAGAATTATTTTGTCAGTGACGCCGCCGGCAACTTCAATGCCGAGCGAAAGCGGCGTGACATCGAGCAGCAGCATGTTCTCGGTGGCATGCGAGCCTCCGGCGAGAATCTTAGCTTGAACGGCTGCGCCCAGCGCGACGACTTCGTCAGGATTCAGATCCGTGTGCGGCTTGCGGTGAAATAATTCTTCGACCAGTGCCCGGACTTTGGGAATGCGAGTCGATCCGCCAACCAGGACCACTTCGTCGATTTGCTCGGGCTTGAGCCCAGCGTCTTTCAAAGCCTGCTTGCTTGGCCCGACGGTGCGATCGATGACCGGCCGAATCAGCGATTCGAATTGCTCACGAGTAATCTCGCGCTGGTAACGCTTTCCGCCGGGTAGTTCGATGTCGAGTTTCGTCGACGCTTGCGACGACAATGCGATCTTCGCTTCAATCACAGCTTTGCGGATGGTCGCGACTGCTTCGCCGTTGCGAGCTAGGTCGAGGCCGAGGTCGCCGCGAATGTCATCGAGCGCGATGCGAATGAGCAGATTGTCGATGTCATCGCCGCCGAGATGCGTGTCGCCGTTGGTGGCGATGACTTCGAAGATGCCATCGTGAAGTTTGAGGATTGAGATGTCGAAGGTTCCGCCGCCGAGATCGTAGACGGCTATGATGCCATTTTGTTTTTTGTCGAGACCGTAGGCAAGCGATGCGGCAGTCGGCTCATTGACCAACCGCAGAACATCCAGGCCTGCGATGCGGCCGGCATCTTTGGTGGCCTGGCGTTGCGCATCGTTGAAGTATGCGGGGACGGTGATAACCGCTTGCGTGACCGGAGCGTTGAAAAAGCGCTCGGCATTGCGTTTGAGCTGGCGCAGGATCAACGCAGAAATTTCTGGAGGCGTAAATGTCTTGTCGCCCAGCTTGATGCGGAGAACTTCGCCGGGCTGGAGATCATCCGCGAGACGGAATGGAAAAAGCTTTAATTCTTCCTGAATGTCTTCAACCCCGCGCCCCATCAGGCGTTTGATCGAATATATGGAGCGGTCAGGAGTCTCGATCAAATACTTGCGGGCTGCGTTGCCAACGAGGATCTGACCGCGTTCGTCGAGGGCGACCACAGATGGAACCAGGTTCGAGCCGTCTTCGCCGGGGATGACGACAGGGCTCTCCTCATGCATGAACGCGACGAGCGAGTTCGTGGTTCCTAAATCGATGCCGACGACACGATCAGATGCCATTTTTGTTCGAACGTGGAGACGTAGCTAGCTACGTCTCTACAAATCCAACACCTCATTCACATCCCTCACCAGGTTCCGGATGTAGTTTCTGCGGTTCAGCGCATCGACCATCTGGTCGAGCGTTTTCTTTCTTTCTTCCGCGCTGCCGCTTCCCACTAATTTGTCCCACTCGGCCCAATACTTCTTGAGTTCGTCGAGCAAGGCTTCGTTTTTTTCTTCCAGTTCGAGCTTCTGACGGCCGACTTCTTCGATCAGCGCGGGATCGTCTTCGCCGGCTTTTTTCATTTGCCGCAATTCTTCCAGTTGCATGTTCAACTCGAAGACTTCTTCGAGCAGGTCAGGCGGTACGACTTGTTTCTTAATCTCACCCGCGGCACGTGCCTTTTCGGTCGCGGCCTTCGATTGCTCCTCGAGTTGAATGCCTTCGAGCTGCAGCAAATAATGCGTGCGCCTGATGGGATCTTTCAGCGTGCGGTAGGCGTCATTCAAAAGCGAGCTCTGCTCCAGACTCCAGTCCTGCTCGCGCTGGTCAGCGCGCGCGGCAAGGTCAGGATGCAAGCGGCGGCTCAGTTCGTAAAAATCCTGCTCCAGTTGAGCCACGTCGACATGCAGTTTGCGCGGCAGTTCGAAAAATGCAAAATAGTCGACCGGGCGCGGCGGCTGCACCTTGCCGCAGGCGCAACAGAATTGCGCGGCGCGCATGTCGCCGCACGACCAGCATCCGGTGCCGTTGGCGGCTTCTACGGGCACAGCGGATTTGAGAGATTCTGCCATAAGAAACAAATTGGGTAATTGAGCAATCGGATAACTTGGTAATTGAAAACCGGGCGCTCCGCAGGCACTGCCGCGATTGCAATTACCCAATTACAAAATTACTCAATTACCCAATCCAAGACCTCGATCGATGGAACTAACCTGAGAACGAAGTTCCACATCCGCATGACTTCGTAGAGTTCGGATTGACGAAGACAAATCCCTGTTGCATCAGCGTTTCCTGATAATCGAGCGTCATACCGTGCAGATAGATAAACGACTTGGGGTCGACAAACACTCGCACGTCGCCGAACTCGAAGATACGGTCGCGCTCGCGCGGCTGCGTGTCGAAGCGGATGTTGTAGCTCAACCCCGAGCATCCGCCGCCCTGCACGCCGAGGCGTAAACCGCCCTGTTCGGGCGAAATGCCCTCCTTGACGATGGCCGTCCGGATCCTAGCCAAGGCTTTTTCGGTTACCTGAATGCCTTTGGCGGGGACGGTTTTGAGTTCGTCGGTCGCTGTGCCCATAGTCATGTCTGGTTGCCGCTGATCAACCTTCCTCAGTGGCCGATCGACGAGCTACTTCGCCGCTTCCACCGCCACCGGCGCATCCTGCTTTTTCTTCCAGTCGTGAATCGCCGCGCGGATAGCGTCTTCGGCCAGCACCGAGCAGTGAATCTTCACCGGAGGAGCGAAAGCTCCTTCACGATCTCGGTGTTCTTGATCGCGAGCGCTTCGTCAACCGTCTTGCCCTTGACCCATTCGGTCGCCAGCGAAGACGACGCGATGGCCGATCCGCAGCCGAACGTCTTGAACTTGGCGTCTTCAATAATGTTGGTCTGCGGGTTGACTTTGATCTGCAGCTTCATGACGTCGCCGCACTCGGGAGCGCCGACAAGGCCGGTGCCGACTTCGGCGCTGTTCTTGTCGAGCGAGCCAACGTTGCGCGGATGGTTATAGTGATCGATTACTTTATCGCTGTATGCCATGCTGTCTTTCTCCTGATCGTAATGAGACTGTACGAGCACGAGACGTTGCAAGCAACGTCTCTACCCAAGAACTATTCTGCTGCCCACTTGACTGACTTCAAATCGATGCCTTCCTTCGCCATCTCGTACAGCGGCGAAAGTTCACGCAGACGGCTGACAGTTTCGACCAGCCGGGCTGCAACGTAATCCACTTCCGCTTCCGTGTTGAAGCGGCCAAGACCGAAGCGGATCGAGCTGTGCGCCAGTTCGTCGCCGGTGCCGAGCGCCTTCAAAACATACGATGGCTCGAGCGTCGCCGAAGTGCAGGCCGAACCGCTTGAAACTGCGATGTCATTGATTCCCATCAGCAGCGACTCGCCTTCAACGTAGGCAAAACTGATGTTCAGATTGCCCGGCAGACGGTGCTCCATCGATCCGTTGATGTAGACCTCGTCGAGATGGTTCATGATTCCATCCTTCAGCCGCGTGCGCAGCGCGGTCAGGCGCTTCGATTCCTGAGGCATATCTTCCATGCAGATCTGACAGGCCTTGCCGAGTCCGACAATGCTCGGAACGTTCAGCGTGCCCGATCGCATGCCGCGCTCGTGGCCGCCGCCATCGATGATGGCAGCCAGTTGCACGCGCGGATTCTTGCGCCGCACATACAACGCGCCCACACCCTTCGGCCCATACATCTTGTGCGCCGAAATCGAGATCAAATCGACATTGGCTTTGTTCACATCGACCGGAATCTTCCCGACGGCCTGGGTCGCGTCGCTGTGGAAGACCACTCCGCGTTCGTGGCAAAGCTTCCCGATTTCTTCGATCGGCTGCAGCACGCCGATCTCATTGTTCGCCCACATCAGCGTCACCAGGATGGTCTTGTCATCCATGGCGCGCTTCAGTTCGTCTAGATCGACCAGACCATCGGTTTGCACCGGCAGATAGGTCACGCGATAGCCGTATTTTTCCAGGCGCTTGCAGGTGTCAAGCACGGCCTTGTGCTCGGTCACCGCAGTAATAATGTGGTTGCCTTTTTCGCGGTACATCTCGGCCACGCCTTTAATGGCGAGATTGTCGCTCTCAGTGGCGCCGGAGGTGAAAATAATCTCTTTGGTGCTCGCGCCCACCAGCTTGGCGACGCGTTCACGCGCGGTCTCCACGCCTTCTTCCGCAGCCCAACCAAACGAGTGGTTGCGGCTGGCGGCGTTGCCGAATTTCTCCATGAAATAGGGCAGCATCTCCTCGAGCACCCGTGGATCCATCGGGGTGGTGGCGTGGTTGTCCATATAAATGGGCAGCCTGACCCCGTCGGGAACAACCGGCTGCATCTGGGGGAGTGTCTTTACTTCCGTGCTCATTGATTTCTCCTAGTCTTTAATCCTTTTATCTTTGATACTTCTTCGATTCGCGCTTAAGCGCGATCGTTTCAAATTCGTGGCCGCGTTTTGCGGCTTTAGAGCCTAAATTCAGCGCGCTATGACAACTAAATCAGCTCCGGTTTCCGGCGCCTCGCGCATTTCTGAAATCGTGATGCTCTTCAAGACATCTTCAATACTTTGGTTCACCCGGCGCAGCGGCTCGCGGATGGTGCAACGATCGCTCTGTCCGCACTCGCCGCGCACGCTGATGCACGAGGTAATAAATAATGGACCGTCGATGGCGCGAATCACTTCAAATGCGCTGATCGACCCGGCGTCGCGCGCCAGCGTATATCCGCCGTTCATGCCGTGTTGCGAATGCAGCAGTCCGGCTTTTACCAGCTTTTGCAGGATTTTGGCCAAGGCTTCCGGGGGAATGCCGTAAGCTTCGGCTACATCCTTGGCGCTGAAAGCTCCATGTTCGGCGTGCTCAGCCAAGTGCTTCATGGCCATCAGACCGTAATCGGCTTTCTTGGTGAGCTTCAGCATGCCATATCCGACCTTTTCGGTCGTACATCTATACTATAGCCGGATTTTGTCAAATAGCGCAAGCTTTCAGCGAACGGCAGAATTGAGCATTTTAGCGGTAAGTTATGGTGAGTAAATGGCTTAGTTGATTACGACTATTTTAGTCGCAATTCCGCCATTTGACGCTTGACAAGCGATTCAACCCGGCTAAAATTAATCCCAACTGACGACCAATCGCCCCCTTTATTTGTCAGAAGCGATTGTCGGCTTTATGACGCCTAGCCAGCCGCCGAAACCTTCCGCCAAGAAGACACCGCCCGCCGAGTGCAAGCACCCTCGTGTGCAGATCGTCTCGCGCGACGAAGACGCCGAATTTGTCGAATGCGTCGAGTGCGGAGACATCTTCGACTCGAGCGAATTCCGCGACATGAACATCGAAGAGACCAAGTTCAACGAAGAGATGTAGAACCAACGGCTCAGGTTCTCGATCAGGCGTGACGTTCCAGCCTTCACGATATAATTGCCCGCACGCATGTCTCTTACGGCTGGCACCAAGCTTGGCCCCTACGAGATCCAATCGCCCATCGGTGCGGGCGGGATGGGAGAGGTTTATCACGCCAAAGACACGCGGCTCGATCGCAGTGTCGCCATAAAAATTCTCCCCCCGCATCTTTCCGAAAATCCTGATGCCAAGCAACGCTTCGACCGTGAAGCGCGGACGATTTCTTCGCTGAACCATCCCAACATCTGCACCCTTCATGATGTCGGCCAGCAGGACGGCGTGAATTTCCTGGTCATGGAATACCTCGAGGGCGAGACGCTGGCCGAGCGCCTGCGCAAGGGCCCGCTGCCGATCGATCAGGTTTTGAAATATGGAATTGAAATCTGCGACGGACTGGAAAAAGCGCACCGCAGCGGCGTGGTGCATCGTGACCTGAAACCCGGCAACATCATGCTGACCAAGACCGGCGCCAAGCTGATGGATTTCGGTCTGGCCAAAGCCTCGCTGGTTGGCTCAGCTACGGGTTCGGGCGCAGTCGTTTCGGCTCTGACTGCGACTCTGGCTACCCCGCTCGGCAGCCATCCGTTGACTGCGCAGGGGATGGTTGTCGGAACGTTTCAGTACATGGCACCCGAGCAAGTTGAGGGCCGGGAAGCCGACGCGCGTTCGGACATTTTTGCTCTCGGCGCCGTGCTCTACGAAATGGCCACCGGCAAGCGCGCCTTCGAAGGCCGAACCGCAGCCAGCGCCATGGCTGCGGTGATGGAACGCGAACCTGCGCCCATCTCTTCCATTCAGCCAACCGCGCCCGCTGCGCTCGATCGTTTGGTCAAAACCTGTCTTGCCAAAGATCCCGATGAACGCTGGCAAACCGCGCACGACGTTAAGCTGCAGCTCAAAGAGATTGCGCAAGTCGGCGCGTCGACCGAATCGCAATCCGCCGCTGCGGCGGTCGGCGGTTCGGCGCGCAAGCGCGCGAGCCGGTGGCCCTGGGCACTCGCCGGAGTTCTTGGCGCCATCGCTATCGCATCTCTGGCGTTCACATATCTCAGCCTGAAGCAGTTGCCGGTTCTGCGCGTCGACATCGGTCCGCCGGACAAAACTCACTTCAACCTCTCCGGAGATAATTCCGGCCCGGCCGCTATTTCTCCTGACGGCCGTTACGTTGTTTTCGCCGCTTCTGGGGCTGGCGGTGCACAACTTTACTTGCGCGCGCTCGACGACCTGACAGCCCGTCCACTACCAGGCACCGAAGGTGGGATGTTTCCCTTCTGGTCGCCTGATAGCCGCTCGGTGGGATTCTTTACTACCGAAAAATTAAAGCGCGTCGATATCGGCGGCGGATCGGCTGTGAGTATTTGCGATGGCACGCTGCCGCGCGGTGGAAGCTGGAACCAGGATGGCACAATCATCGCAGCGCTTTCCTACAACCTCGGCATTTTTCGCGTGCTGGCCAGCGGAGGCACGCCAACCGCGATCACCAAAGTTGACTACGTCACAGACTCTTCTCATCGCTGGCCTTATTTTTTGCCTGACGGCAAGCATTTTCTCTATCTTGCCGTGAACCACGATGCGCCCGCCGGGCCCAACACGGCGATTTTCTTCGCCTCGCTCGATGGCAGGGAGAACCGGCGGTTATTCAGTTCTCTGTCGAACGCGGTTTACGCTGCCGGTCACCTGCTTTACCTGCGTGAGAATTCGCTGGTCGCTCAGCCATTCGATCCGTCGGCGGGAAAACTCACTGGCGAGCCCAAGACCTTGCGCGATAGCGTTCAGTATGACAGCGCCGTCTGGCGCGCCAATCTGAGCGTCTCCGGCAACGGGCTAATGGTTTACAGCTCGGGCGGCGTCTACTCGGGATCGGAATCGCTTAGCTGGTACGACCGCAGCGGCAAGGAGACTGGTACGGTCGGAGAACCGGGCGCATTCCAGGAGTTGGAGCTTTCTCCCGACGGAAAGCAACTTGCAGTCACGGATGCTAACTCCGCAGCCGCCACCATCTGGATTTACGATCTGGGAGGCAAGCCCAGGAGTCGCCTGACATTCAATAGCGGCGTCTCCCGCACTCCGGTCTGGTCGCCCGACGGACACGAAGTGGCGTTTACTTCACACCAGCAGGAGAGTATCTCCGTGCAGGGTGCAAGTGGCGGCACGCCCGAACGCTTATTACTTTCTTTGCCAACTCAGGCTGGCCTGACCAGCACCCCCACCGCTCCGGGTTTCGGTGGGGTCAGCAGTTGGTCGCGCGACGGCCGCTACCTGATGTACGAAAAAGATCACGTTCTCTATGTGCTTCCGCTGTTCGGCGATGGCAAGCCGATCAAATACACCGACGGGCGCATGGGAATTTTTTCACCCGACGGCCGCTGGGTCGCCTATGTTTATCCTGTGCCGGGGGGAGTGCCCGAGCTTTTCGTGGCGCCATTCCCGTGGACAGGGGCCAAGTGGCAGATTTCGCAGGGACTTGGCGCCGAACCTCGGTGGCGCGCCGACGGCAAGGAACTTTATTACACCGATCTGACTCAGCTTTATGCTGCCGAAGTGGATGGCTCCGGCTCGGCCTTCCAGGTTGGCAAGATTGCTCCGCTCTTTCATCTCCCACTCACCGGTCTCTCCATGGAATATGCTGCGGACCGCGATGGCCAGCGATTCATCGCCATCAACGATGGCGGTAGTTCGTCGCAGTCGCTCACACTGGTGCAAAACTGGCCGGCGGAGCTTACGGCACGGTAGCGGCCGCTTACCTGAAATTAGTGCTCCCCACTTCGATCGCGACCCGGAAATCAACGCCCAGACTTTTCCACAGGCGAAAATGGGGAAATAAATCGCGAATTTGTGACCGATATCACTAACTTTCTGTGAGCCTATCTATTGCACTGATACCTGTGCAGCTCTTAGTTTGGAAACATGCACTATGGGAGTTTGAATTCGAGCACAGGGAGTCGGCATGGAAGTCAGGCTGGGAGCGGAATCTGGAGATGGTGCGTTTGCGGAGTTTCGGCGAAAAGTACGGGCAGCAGAGATTCTGTCGGCGGTGATCATCCGTTTAATGCGTGAAAGTGCTTTTAGCGGAAAGGTGAGTGTGGTTGTGCAAAACGGCAGAATTCTCAAATCGGGATACGAGGAGGGATATTTTCGCCAAAAGGGAGACGGATCTGTGACTTAGGAAAGGCGGGATGAAGTGCGTGACCTTCATCGTCGCGTGACGGTGAAGACAATTTCATAGCCTAACAGGCACTCCGTAAGAGAAACGGGCCCTGTGGCCGGAAAACAAATCCGGTCGCAGGGCCTTTTTTGTTTTGGAAAGGACATATGGATTACGACAACTCGGAAATCGTTTATTTGGAGCTGAAATATTGCGAAACCTGCGGCGGATTGTGGCTGCGCCTGATGGGCAGCACACAGACTGAATGCGCCGCTTGCCTGGCCTCGCCCCGGTGGAGAAGCAAGAACCGCGGAAAAATAACGCGGCCGCGAATGCCGGTGGCGCAGGAAAAGGACATCAAGGCCGAAAGCCGCGTCACTGCGCGGAGAACGCTGAAGACCAGCAGGGGGCGAGCATGAAACCTGTTGAGCCGGTTGATTCGCAGGATGCAATTACAGAAGCGGAGCTGGAGAACCTGCCTTTTGTGCCCTATCGTGATCGTACCGTGGCCCTGTTGCGCAGGTATTTTCGGATTTCACTGCAAGTGGGCCGTTTGCCGTCCCTGCTGGGCCGCGAACTTGTCCCATTCAGGGCGCGGGTGAGTGGTTACGGTTCGAGCACATTTGAGGATGCGGTAATTTTTGTGCACGACATAGACCGTTGCCTGGATGAGTTGGATCCGCTGGAGCACGACGTGATCGCATTGGTCGTGCTCGAGCAATACACGCAGTTTGAAGCGGCACGAATTCTGCACAATACGGAACGGACAATCTGTCGGAGCTTTCCGCTGGCCCTGGACCACTTGAGCAAAATTTTGCTAGAGCACCGCATTCTTTTGCCACTTCCGGAGGTCGGATGAGGATTTACAAAAATCTTGTCAAGGGGGCAATTTGCGCGATTTCGCCGCAAGTGATTGAGAACAAGGCAAAAATATTTTTCGAAAACGTGTCTGGTTTACCCCCTCAAACTTGATATTCTGAATATATAGAGTAAAAAATTCTTTTGGAGGTCATGCGGGCGCGATGAAAACGCGCCTGTATTTTTTTGTGACGAAGACGGATAAAAAGCAAGAGCTGAGCAAAAACGAAGCGGCAAAACCAGCAACAAGCAAGGAATCCAAGGCCGCGGCCGGCGCTCTCGACGACTTGTCGAAAGTCGAAGGCGCAGAGGCGATCGCGAAGCTTCCGGGACCGGTTGCCAGAAAAGTTGTCAAGGTGATCGAGAACAACGCCTTTGGGATAGTTGTGCATGCCGTCGCAAAGGCCAAAGAGGGTGACTTTCACGCGATGAAGCTGGTTTTTGATGTGCTAGAGCGCTTCGAACAACAAGCTCCGCCGGAAGACGGCGACTCACTGTCGAAGGTGTTGCTCTACCACCTGGGGCTCAACGAAGAGATGATCAAAGCCGAGCAATGCGCTGTCGAAAACGGCGAGGAGCTCGATGATCCGCTGGTGCAGAAGCTGGCGGCGCAATCCGGGATAAAATGAATCGCAGGGTGGGGCGTGAGCCGAAAGTAAATTTGTGCGCGCGCACGCTTCCCAAGTTGCTTCACTCGGGAATCTTGAAAGGCTTCATGCTGGACGTTACCTGGATTACAAACCGCGTGGCACTCGGCGGTGCCGTATGGGATACGGAGACCATGGCCGAGCTGGCGAGGCTGGGGATTACACACGTCATCGACATGCAGATCGAGTTCGATGACACGCGCCTGGCAGAGCCGTTCGGCATTGCGGTCTGCTGGAACCCGACGGACGACGATTTTCAACCCAAGCCGGCCGGGCTTTTCCGCCGGGGAGTGGACTTTGCCGAGCGTGCGTTGGATGAGCCGCAGGCAAAACTTTATGTGCATTGTGCCGCGGGAGTTCATCGCGGGCCGATGATGGCTCTGGCGATACTTTGTTCGACGGGTTGGGAGTTGGATGCGGCGCTGGATGCGATCGAGACGAAACGGCCGGTGGCCGAGTTTCCTAAAGTTTATTTGAACAGCGTGAAAGAATTTTTACAGCAAGCTTCGACGATAAGAACGTAATTTTTTTGTTGCAGGTTTTGGAGAACAAAAATGACTACTGCAAGCCGCCTTGGGCGGCTTTTTTTATTGCTGCTGACAGCCTCGGCGCTGGCGCAGAATCCGGCGCTGACCACGGTGAGCGACACGGTTTATCAGGCGGACGGTGCGCCGGCCACGGGGGTCTTGCTGATTTCGTGGCCGGAGTTCACAACTTCCGGCGGGCAAGCGGTTGCGGCGGGAGAAACGACCACCACGCTTGGGAGCAACGGTGCATTGTCTGTGCAGTTGGTGCCGAACGCGAGTGCGATACCGGCGAACACGGTTTACACCGTGGTTTATCAACTGACGGACGTGGTGAAAACGGAATACTGGGTGGTTCCGGCGAGTTCGCCGGCGACGCTGGCGCAGGTGCGGACGGTGCTGGGAGCGGCGAACAGCGCTTCGCAGATGGCGTCGCAGCAGTATGTGGAAAATGCGGTCGCGGGGAAAGCGAACGATTCCGCCGTGGTGCATTTGGCGGGAAGCGAGACGATCAGCGGGATCAAACAATTTTCGATCTCGCCGAGCCTGCCGACGCCGGTGAATCCGGGAGACGGAGCAACCAAGGGCTATGTCGACAACTCGGTGCAGAATTCGGGCAGCGGCAATTATGTGAGCATCGCCGGCGCGACCATGACCGGGCCGCTGACGCTGAGCGGGTCACCGTCGGCGCCGGGGCAGGCAGCGACAAAAAATTATGTCGATCTGGGATTGGCGAGCAAAGCAGACCTGGTTTCAGGCACGGTGCCGCTGAGCGAACTGGGACCGGTGGCGACACTCAATGGCAGCGGCAACGTGGCGCAGAACGCGGTGACAGCGACACAGCTTCAGCAGACTCCGACGCAGTGCAATGGAGCTTTTGCGACCGGCGTGCAGGCCAACGGCAACGCGAACTGCAGCGTGGCGGATGTGATTGAGATGTCCGAAACCTCGCAGCCGACGGGCATTCCGAATTATGGGATCTTCTGGTTCGATTCGACGTGCCACTGTCCGAAGGTGATCAGCAACAACGGGCAGCCGGTGCAGTTGGGGCTGCTGAACGTTTTCAATTCGGACGCGAATACGCTGGAAGAACGGAACCTAGGCACGCCCCAGGCGTTCCGGATTTACCAGACAACGGATGCGCCTGAGGCAAACTACTCCCGGCTGAGTTTGGGGTTTGATTCGACCAACCTTCGGTATTCGGTTTCTGCAGATTACGCGGGCACGGGCAGTGCCTACGGCATTGAATTCAAGCTGGGATCCACGATTCCGTGGTACATCAGCTCGAACTTCAACCTGCTGACCGGTACGGACAACCAGCGGGACATCGGGTCGGACGCGCTGGGCAACGGGAATAACGGGTTGGGGCTGCACAGTCTCTACTTTGCGACCGCGGTGGATGGTGAAACCAGCGGCGGCAGCGCGAACGACTGGGCGAACGACACGACGACCGGAACCACGCTGAACAAACTGGCGAAACTGACCTCAGCGGGCGCGGCGATCAGCACGGCAACCAGCGATACGTCGGGCGCGATCGGAGTGGTGATCGCGGGGGCGGGGACGACGTTCAACGCGGAAATTGTGAGCAACGGTTTCGCCACCTGCATTTTCGATGGGGCGACCACGACGGGCGATTATGTGCAGATCAGCGGCACAACGGCGGGTGACTGCCACGATGCGGGTGCGATCTACCCAACTTCCGGCCAGGTACTGGGACGGGTGATGGTGACCAACGCTGCGGGCGGCGCTTACAAGGCGTATTTCTTCGGCGCGGGCGTGCAGGGCTGGACCAACTCAACAAATTCAGTTGCGAACGTTTTTGGACGCGTGGGTGCGATCACCGCACAAAGCGGTGACTACGTCGTGGGGCAGGTTACTGGAGCCGCCCCACTGGCATCGCCGGCGTTTACGGGGACGCCGACGGCACCCACGCCGGCGGCGGCGGACAGTTCCACAAAGATTGCCACGACCGCATGGGTGAACGAGCAGGGATACGGGTCGTCTTCAGGAAATGTGAGCGGGCCGTCGTCTTCGACCAGCGGGGACTTGCCGACATTCAATGGGACCACCGGAAAGACGATCCAGGATTCCGGCGTTGCGGTGAGCGCGCTGGCGCCGCTGGCGTCCCCGGGATTCAGCGGAACACCGACGGCTCCAACTCCGGCGACTTCCGACAGTTCCACTAAGATTGCCACGACCGCATGGGTAAATGCGCAGGGATACGGCACAAGCGGCGGAAATGTGAGCGGGCCATCGTCTGCGAACAACGGCAACTTGGCTTCGTTCAGCGGGACGAACGGAAAGACGATTCAGGATTCCGGGATTTCATCGGCGGCGAGTTGCCATCGAGTGGTTGATCAAAGCGGATGGAATGGGGCGAACAGCGATATCGGGTTGTTCATCGGGCAGATTTTTGTGACGTACGGGCGCGGGACATGCGCGTCGTTATACGGCCTGACGCCGGGGCAGTACTACGCGGAGACGGACCCGTGGACTTACGCGTATAACAACGGCGGCAACTCGGTGTGGCAGTACGAGCTGCAGTGGCCGAACGGGGTGCAGATCATCACATCGGTGCCGTGGACGACGACGGACAGCTCAAACGCAATCATAGTTTCATCGGCAGCGAACAATACCGGCAAGAACACAGGCGCGGCGCTGGCGATGTGTCCGTATCCGAACGCCACACAGGCCAGTTCGAGCTCGGGCTATATCGGATGCGGGCCGAACGGATATCCGTCGTTTCTGCCGTGGAACCAGACGGTTTCGACGGAGCCGCTGGTGTATGTGAGCGGGCTGGCGGCGGTGACGTCGGTTTCAGCGAGCACGTTGAACGTTCCGACGGTGACCAACGGCGCCTCGCACTGCACGGGGTGGTACCACGGGCAGGCGAGCACGAACACGGGAACGAACAACTGCGGCAACCTGCTGACGGCGCCGCTGCCGAGCGGATCGGGCGGACCGGTGAACGCATTTGGCGGCGGGTACCTGGTGATGGATACGACATCATTCGCGCTGACGGCGTCGGCCAACGCGTCGGGCGGGAGCACGGTTTATACGGGAACGATCACCAACGGCGCGTCGAGCAAGTTCGCCGGAGATACGTTCATCATTGCCGGGTTCGACAACAGCGCGAACAACGGAACGTTTCTGTGCACGGCGTCGACGTCGACGACGCTGACGTGCAACAACGCAGGGGGCGTGAGCGACACGCATGCGGCGACGGCGAATCCGATACCGGACATGCATTTCTGCCCGACGAACGGCAACAACGCGAGCGGATGCCAGTCACTGTACATCGCGAGCTGCGCGCCGAACGGGGGAACGGGAGCGGCTTGCGCTTCAAATACGACAGCGACATCGTACACGCTGGGATTCAACTGGACGCTGACGCAGGCGGGGATTACGGCAACGGGGACGTATCCGTATGTGCTGTACCTGGAATGGGGCGCGGCAACACCGGTCGAGGGACAGACGGGCAGCCGGGTGCTGATGGAGATGGACTGCGTGATTTCGTATTACACCGAGGGAACAGTGGAAAGCGGCGTGGATCGCGGGCGGTCACTGGCAGCATTGGACATGGAACTGCTCAGCATGTGCCAGCCGCCCTCGGCCCCGAAGCAGGATTATACGCAGGTGCCGCCGATGTTTCTGGGGACGAATATTTACTGGAGCGAGCCGGTGTTTGGAAAGATCGAGGGCAGCCAGACGGTGAAAACGGAAGGATTGCCGCGCGAGACCGAAGGCGTGCGGCTGGCGCGGACGGTGACGGTGAAGGTATTTTTCAGTCCGGAGGCGAATCTGCCATGAGCACAGCACCGGTTCGTCCGGCGATGGTGCCGGTGGGAAGGCGAGTGCGGGCGTATTTTGCGCCCATCAACCGGGCGGCGGGGACGCCGTCACTGTTCGATCCGGGACTGTACGGGATGTTTCTGCTGGATGCGCCCCCGGCGCCGTGGATCGATTTGGGGTGGGTGGACAATCTGCAGCGGTTCTGTGGGACTGGTACGGCACCCATGCGGGCGGAAGCGGCGGGAGCTCCGCAGTCGCAGTATCGCGGGTCGCTGGGAGCCCAGGTGGAGTTCGACTTTCGGGAGTGGGGCAAGCTGCAGATGGCGCTGGCAGGAGGGTCGGAGCATATGAATGTGCTGGCCAGCCAGCCGGGAGCGAATCCGCAGCCTTCGGGAGGGACGCCGATCGAGGCGGTCGCGGTGCTGCCGGGATCGACGGCGAGCGAGATTGTGCTGGGAACGGGCGCGGTAGCGGCGTTTGCGCCCGGCGATATGGTGGCGGTGGATTTGGATTATCAGCAGCAGACGGGATTTGTGGGATCGCCGATTGCGGCGGCATATGTGACGAACCCGGCGGACGTGAACCGGGACGTGAATTACGTGCGGCGGGTGACGTTCAACGTTGGGGTGGTGGCGCAGGTATCGGCGACGGCACTGTTGCTGGCGCAGCCGCTGCTGGGCGGGGCGCCGGCGACGGGAGCGAACGCGCAGAAAGTAGTGGCGTTTGTGGACCGCGAGGGAGGGGCGTTCTTCCAGGAGTGGTCGGCGCTGTTTGTGGTGGATGCGGACGCGGGCGGGCGGGTGTGCTTTCACTATCCGTGGCTGAGCCCGACGACGTCGCTGCGGACGGAGATGCTGACGACGACGGCGGGGACGACACCGAAGGTGTTTGGGCGGGAAGAGAGCGTGGCCGTGGCGAAGCCAATCTCGGCGGTGGCGCTGCATGCCGCGTTTGAGGCGCTGCCGCATGTGGATGAAAATGACGGACAGGTCGCTGTGTGTTATCGGAGTTATTTTCCGGCGGCAATGAGTGGAGTGTACTAGTCGTTGGT
>DASVWZ010000293.1:0-2668 GCA_036392935.1 Terriglobales bacterium
GTTCAGCACTTGCTCCAACGGGAGCGGTCCGTCTTCGATTCGATGCTTCAGCGTTGTACCGTCGAGATACTCCATGACGATGAATGCCTGCCCATTCACTTCATCAATTTCGTGGATGGTGCAAATGTTTGCATGGTTTAAGGCAGAGGCGGCTTTGGCCTCGCGTTGAAAACGGGCCAACACCTGCTGGTCTCGAGCGACAGTATCTGGAAGAAACTTCAGCGCGACAAAGCGATTGAGTTTAATGTCCTCGGCTTTGTAAACAACACCCATACCGCCACCGCCGAGTTTTTCGAGGATGCGGTAGTGCGATACAGTCTGGCCAATGAGCGAGCCGGCGGCTGGCATTTGGAACACATATTAGGTTGAGGACAGAAGACAAGTCAACGAAGGCAAATCTAACCCTAAGTCCTGCCAAACGCGCTGCTCATCGGTGTGAATCCGCCGAAACGACCCCGAAGTCCGCTTCGAGGAAATGTGTTGTGACGGTGCGCGGCTCGGGCTTTGATCTCCTCGAACCCCGTTCTGGATTGTTTCCGGTTTGCCGACATTACCGGCCAATCGCTGCCCGTTCTCAGGGTGTCACAAGTGTGAGGGGTTCGATGGTGAGGTGTGGTCGAGTGAACTTCATCCGGGCAGGAAGCTAACACAATCCAAATAGCATCGCAAGATGAATTCGACCGTCGCTCGCGTCGCGATCGGCTCGATCTGGTGCGGCGAACGGAAAGTGAAATAAAAGGGATCCAAGTGCATCGGGTGATCTACCCCTCCGGCGTTGACCTCCCAAGATCTAAGCAGAAAGAGAACTCCTCCTGCTCAAGAGAAAATCCAACTGAAAGAGAAAAACCCTTCCCACCTATGTCTTTTACGGGTGTGACTCAAAATATTGGCCGGTTCTATCAAAAGGGATGTCAAGCAAAAAAACTTCTCCCTCGGCCGGAAACCGAGGGGATTTTTGTCTCGCGACATCCAGCCCACTGTTTGTAGGTGTACCCCTCGATCACTCGAGAGGCTTTTCTCTGGCTTGTGGTCCCGTTCCCGCGGTTTCATCTTCTGGTGGTGACAACGCCAATAGAGTTCTGAAACTTGGCAAGCGAATAAGTGTCAACCATAGTTCTATCGGAGGCTCGTGGCCTATCGCTATTTCTGGTTATCCGAGGGGGGCATAGCGTAATAACAGGGACTCGGTGCCGAAGCACACACGGCCCAACCGGCTCAACTGATACTCACCCTCGAACCGAGCGTCTCGAGAACCCGATCGACCACCACCAGAAAGAATCGCCGGAGATGGAAGGGATCTTACCAGAGACGCTCAAGCTGCTTGCTGATTCAATTCCTTGGCATCGAAATCCACTCCTTTCTTCCAAATCGTTAAAGTGATCGTTGCAATCTTGCGTGCCAGGGTAAGATACGCCATCGCCGGCCGCATCCCTTTCGCGAGTAAAGCAGCGTAGAAATCGTGCAGTGGTCCAGGGCGCGCGCTAGCTGATATTGCCGCGCCTTTGAAGAGATTCTTCAGATCGTGATTGTGGTTGGCACTTAGGCCTCGCACGGTCATGCGCTCTCGATTTCTTCGCAGTTTTCCTTTTACATAACGGTATTCGCCACTGTCGTGAGTCTTGATTGCGAAACCGCTGTAAGCCCACAGCTGTCGATTGGTGCGGAAGCGGTGTGGCGTCTGCAGCAGCGCGACGAGCAGTGCTGAGCGAATCGGCCCGATCGACGGAATCTGGCGCAGCAATTTCACTGCACTATGCCTGCGGCTCTCGACCAGCAGAACGCGTCGTGCTGCCTTGCGCAAAGGCTCCAGCACATCCAGTTGCTGATAGAGCAGCTCGGCCCGAAGGCGAACTCCAGGTTCTACGATCTTGCCCAACCATTCCGAACGATGGCGCGGCGAATAAACGGTGACACCGGTACAGGGAATAGCCCAGCTTCGATACAACGCCTTGATCCGATTCATGACCCGCGTGAGATCTTTGGTGATCGTTAGATAACTGCGGCCCAGTTCCTTCAAAGTGCGTACGCCGTGCTCTCCGTGGTACACCGCTGAGAGAAGGTTGTTGCGCAAGAGCTCAGCCAGCTTTCGAGCATCGATCCGATCACTTTTATTTCCATCCTTCAACAGAGCATTTTTTCGTGGATCGCAGACCACAACATTCGTGACGTAAGGCTTGAGCAGGTCATGCAGCCAGGCGGCAGAGGTTCCTTCTTCGAAGGTCACAAATAGACTTCCGTGTACCCCTTGGATGAACTCAAGAATCGGGGCCACTTTGGTCTCGAGAATGCATTCCATGGTCAGCTTGCCGGTGGAATCCCTGACGGCGGCAGAGATCGTTGCCTGGTGAACGTCCATGCCGATATACTTTGCTTGGTTCATAACGGCGCTCCTTTCGGTACGTGGTGATTCGGACGATCACAACCTACCCCAAAGTGGGCGCCTTTTATATTGCGTAATAAACCACTTCCCGGGACTTTGCCTCAAACTCTGAGATCGGCAAACCTAGTCTGAGCCAATCGCTGGATAATCGTGAAAACCTGGGCCGTGGAGACGCCAAACATGAGCATTCCCGTTGCAGCTTCCAGCGGTCCCAGCATTCTCCAATGCGGGGACAAAAGCATGTCTCCGTAACCCAAGGTTGTGAAATTGACTGCAGAGTGGTAGTAC
>DASVWZ010000294.1:0-33629 GCA_036392935.1 Terriglobales bacterium
TCTTACTTCTGCCTTCTAACTTCTTACTTCTGCCTTCCAACTTTCCCCTTCTGCCTTCTAACTTCTTACTTCTGCCTTTATAATCTTCCCCATCATGCGCTCTAAATCCCTTGTCGTCATCGCTCTAATCTTAGCTTTCGCCGCTTCCGTCCACGCCCAATCCAAGGGCAAAATCTATCTCGATCCCGATAATTCCTTCTCCGCCTACTTCTCCGCCGCCATCCAGAAGAAGAAGGTCCCTATCACCGTCACCACCGACCCCGCCCAGGCCGACTACACTGCGACCTTCCAGGGCAAAGCCAAAGACGGGTCCTTGCTTAAAGATGTGCTCTCCACCCTTGGCGCCACCAGCGGTGGCAACAACAACTCCTCCAACGAAGTCGTTATGACCATCGTCAACGCCAAAACCAAAGACGTCGCTTTCAGCTACACCTGCCGCAAGCAAAGCCAGAGCTACGACGCCAGCTCCGCCCTCGCAACCTCCGTGGCCGAATGCCTCGCCAAGCACTGGAAAGACAGCCTGAAGTGATCGGCCAACAGCAGCCAATCCGTACCGCCCCCGACCGCCCACACTTTACAAAAGTTTACCATATAGTTAACATAAATATCGCGCAACCCTTTTGTTTTCTAGATTTTGATATGTAAGTACTTTATTTATCAATAGATTACAAAATATCCCCCTAACGCCGATCTTTTAGAATCAATACTTTACGCAGCTTTTGCAAGGGGGGTGGTACCCCCTAAACCAGCAGTCTTTACGCAGCAAACTTGGCAACCGCACCCATCTCGCCCAACCGCCGCGCCGGGAGTATACTTACCGCCAGAACCGGGAGATTCCGCATGCGCAACCGCTTTCCCGCTGGCACCGTTCTCTGCACCATACTGTTCGCAATCGCCGCCGCGCCCGCCTTCGCGCAAGGCTTTTTTTTGACGCCCGTCCCGAGCCGGCCATTCACCGGCGTGGTCACCATCGAAAAAACCATTGTCAACTCCGACGGCTCACTCACCCAGCTCAAGTCGACGCGCGAGGTCGCCCGCGATTCTCAAGGCCGTATCCACAACGAACTGCGCGCGCTCGTCCCCGCTTCCAGCAACGACGCCCCGCAGCTCGTGGAAATCCATCTCTACGATCCCCAAACCCGCGTCTCCAACTGGCTCGACGTGCACAACCACACCATCCAGAGCCGGACCATCAACCATCCGCCATCCACCGAGCCGCCCTCCATCCGTTTCGCCGATCCCGAGGGCGTTGCTCCCCCCAGCGAATTCACCAAACAGGAAGACCTTGGGATGCGCGAAATTGACGGCGTCCAGGCGCACGGCCAGCGCCAGACCCAAACCATTAAAGACGAAAAAGGCAAGGAAATCGTCGTCTTCGATGAATACTGGTACTCGCAGGATCTCCGCGTGAATGTGCTGATTAAACATAGCGACCCGCGCAAGGAAACCACGATCCTGACGCTCTCTCAAGTCAACCGCGCCGAACCCGACCCGTCGCTGTTCGTGGTCCCGCAGGGCTACACCCCGTTTAAGCCCAAGCCCGCCGCAGAAAAGGCAAACTAGCCAGTCACGCCGTCTCGTCAGGCGTATATTGTTAGCAGGCGTTGGAAGATTTTCCTCGGCGCAAATCCCAATCCCGTTTGCCGCATTTGGAGGTTTCCCCCATGAAAGCAATCCGCATTCACCAATTTGGCGATGCAGGCACGCTCAAATTGGAAGACATCCCAGCCCTTGCCATCTCTGACGACCAGATGCTAATACTCGTTCACGACGCCGGCGTAAACCCCATCGATTGGAAGATTCGCCAGGGCTACGTCAAACAGTCCACGCCCAACCCGTTCCCGCTGACCATCGGCCAGGACTTCGCCGGTGAAGTCACCGACCTTGGAACAGCCATCCAGCATTTCCGCAAAGGCGATCGTGTTTTCGGTTTTGCTCACGGCGCCTACGCCGAATACGTCGCCGCTCCTGAATCCACCGTCGCCACCATCCCCGCTTCCATGGACTATGCCACCGCAGCCGCGCTGCCCACCGCCGGCCTGACCGCGCTGCAAGCCATTCGCGACTTTATCCACGCCGCGCCGGGCATGACCATCCTCATTCACGGTGCTGCCGGCGGCGTCGGCTCTTTTGCAATACAGATTGCGAAAGCTTTCGGCGCCAACGTCATCGGCACCGCTACGGGCGATGACGTCGGCTACCTGAATTCGCTCGGCGTCACCGACGTCATCGATTACACGCGCGAGCGCTTCGAAGATAAAGCCCGCAACGTCGATGGCGTTTTGGATTTAGTCGGCGGCGACACACTAACCCGTTCATACGCGGTGATTAAAAAAGGCGGATTGCTCGTCACCACCGTCGGCCAAATCGATGAAGCCCGGGCCAAACAAGCCGGAATCCACGCGGCGCACATCGCCATGAATAAAAATGCCGCCGACCTCGTCGAACTAGCCTCAATGGTCGCAAACGGGTCTGTGAAACCGCGCATGGCGCAATCCATGCCGCTCAGCGACGCCAAAAAAGCTCAGGAACTTAGCCAAAACGGCGGCCTGCACGGCAAAGTGATTCTGAAAGTGGCGTAACCGCGCCGCCAAATCGTAAGGAGGCATTAATGCCAGCCCAGCAAGATTCCTTGAAAAAACAGCTCTCCCGCTCCGGCGAGATCAAGATCACGGTCACCGGCCGCAAGACCGGTCGCGCCATAACCCTCCCGGTATGGTTCGTTCTCGATGGCGACACCCTCAACCTCCTCCCGGTCGAAGGGTCCGACAGCCAGTGGTACCAGAATGTGCTGAAGAATCCGAAGATCCGCATTGACGCCGGCTCCGCCCACGCCGAACTTCAGGCTGCGCCGACTACGGATGCCAGCCAGGTTTCGTCAGTGGTAGAAAAGTTCCGCGCCAAGTACGGCGCCAAAGACGTCAAAAAATATTACTCGAAATTCGACGTGGCGGTTCTCGCCCGCGCCAGTTGATTTTCCCTGATTACCGGCTCCTGACTCCTGACTGCTAAGGAAAAACAATGCGTACCCGCACCCTCGGACAAAATCTTAAAGTTTCCGCCATCGGCCTCGGCTGCATGGGCATGAGTACTTCCTACGGCGCGCCGAAAGACAAAAAAGAAATGATCTCCCTGCTTCGCGCCGCCGTCGATCGCGGCGTCACCTTCTTCGACACCGCTGAAGTCTACGGACCCTTCACCAACGAAGAACTGGTCGGAGAAGGCCTCGCGCCCGTGCGCAATAAGGTCGTCATCGCCACCAAGTTCGGATTCAAGCCCGATCCGAATAACGAAAATCGCTGGTCCCTCGTCGACAGTCGTCCCGCGCATATCAAAGAAGCCGCCGAGGCTTCGCTCAAGCGCCTGCGCACCGACGTTATCGACCTCTATTATCAGCACCGCGTCGATCCCGCCGTCCCCATCGAAGACGTTGCCGGCGCCGTCAAAGACCTCATCGCGCAAGGCAAGGTAAAACACTTCGGACTCTCCGAAGCCGGCGTTCAGACCATCCGCCGCGCTCACAAAGTTCAGCCCGTCACCGCGCTGCAAAGCGAATACTCCATCTGGTGGCGCGAGCCTGAAGCTGAAATCTTCCCAGTGCTCAATGAACTCGGCATCGGCTTTGTCCCCTTCAGTCCCCTTGGCCGCGGATTCCTCACCGGCGCCATCACCTCTGACACCCAATTTGAAAAATCCGACTTCCGCAACCTCGTGCCGCGCTTCACTCCTGAAAATCGCCGCGCCAATCAGGCTCTCGTCGATGCCATCGCCGATTTCGCCGCGCAGAAAAAAGCCACCTCTGCGCAAATCGTCCTCGCCTGGATACTCGCGCAACGACCCTTTATCGTTCCCATTCCCGGCACCACCCGGCTCGATCGTCTTGAAGAAAACATTCGCGCGTCCGAAATCGAACTTTCGCCCGCCGATCTCCGCCAGCTCGACGACGCCGCATCCAAAATCTCCGTGCAGGGCGCGCGCTATGGCGAAGCCCAGCAAAAAATGGTGGATCGCTGACTGAAAAAGACATCCCAGGCGGGCTCGCCTCGCGCTTCGTACAATGATCCATGCCCGAACTCGCCCGTTGGACTAACTTCTACATCATCGTCGGCTCCGCCGCCGGTGCAGGAATAAGAAAGCCCGTAGCTCGGCACTCTTGTGAAGCGGGGGTCAAAAGAATCGCGCGGAGCTAGTTTTCGAGATTTGCCCGCAGCGATGCTGCCAACTCCGGGTAGCGAAATGGAAATTTCGCCGCCACGAGGCGGGCAGGTTCAACCCGTTCACTGGCAAGTAATAAGTCGTTTGCCATTTCTCCCAGAGCCAGCCGTGCGGCGAAGGCCGGCAGGGGGAAAATCGCCGGCCGCGATAGCGCCTTTCCCAGTGCGCGGGTGAACTGCGCGTTGGTCACCGCATTCGGTGAAACTGCATTCACCGGCCCACGAACGGATTCGTTTTCCATCGCAAAGACAAACGCATCGGCCAGGTCACGGACATCGATCCAACTCCACCACTGCTTCCCGCTGCCGATTCTCCCGCCAACGCCCATCTTGAACGGAGTTTTCATCGCTGCAAGCGCTCCTCCGGACGGGCTCAGGACCAGCCCGATACGAAGATGAACAACGCGTATGCCGGCATTCACGGCCGGCAACGAGGCTGCCTCCAGTTGCTCGCAAACCTCAGCCAGGAAACCCCTGCCCGGTGCAGCTTCCTCGCGCAGAAGTTCATCTCCGCGGTCGCCATAATATCCAATGGCGGAAGCACAGACGACTACGCGCGGCTTGGCCGATGCCTTAGCCAACGCCTCGGTGAGATTGCGCGTTCCCGCCACCCGACTTTCGCGGATTGCCGCCTTCTTGGCATCATTCCACCGCCCAACGATCGATTCGCCAGCCAGGTGGATGACCGCATCGAATCCTGTAACCGATGCAATATCCACGGCGCGCATGGGATCCCATTGAATCTCATCGGCTTGGCGCGAAGCATGGCGTACCAGGCGCGTCACTGCGTATCCACCCTTTTGCAGCCGGGACAGAGTTGCCTTTCCAATCGGCCCGGACGATCCGCTGATCAATACTTTTGCCAGCATAGTCAGGAGTCTAGCAGCATTATGATGCGTCGGCGCGTCGCCGCGAATCGAGGATAGTTCATGCGTCGACGCCGGACGGAAGTACTGCCGCTCATTCATGGGTGACGGCGGTCACAGACGATGAATTTTCCGATTGCCACAATAATGGTGTGGATGCCCGAGTAGCAAAACGGATGATGGCGCTGCTGCTGGTGGTCAACCTGCTCAGTTGGGCGAACTCGGCGGCATATTGTTTGTCCGGATTGGGGAAGATGGCGAGGCATAAGGCACTGATGATTTCGGCCACGCCGCATGGAGAACATGCGTGCTGCCCGCATGGGGAAGGGAAGTCACATCGGCGCGAGATCACCACTACAGAGATTTGCAGCTCAGGCCATAACTGCTGCTTCGTGCAGAATCCCCAGATTCCCTCGAATTTGCCGGAGGGACCACGCGGGACCGGCCAAGCGATGGCTGGCCTGACGGATTTATTTATAGTCGCGATTCCGATGGAGCCAGCTGCGCGGAGTTTTGACAGTTTCCAATCGTACTCTTCCCTCAGCACGATCTTGCGCGTTTAGTCGATCGGCCACCGCGCTATTTTCCAGTCCTTTCAAGTTCGAAATCATTTATCAACTCATAATTTGCATTCATAAAGGAGATTACAAAATGAAATACGCAATGAAACCAATGACGATGGTCCTGGCGATGACGCTGACGTTGGTGGCGTGGGCACAGACGGCACCCCAAGCACCCGCGGCCGACGCGCAGAAGGCGCCGGCGGCGCAGTCGCAGTCGAAAACTGGATGCCCCTGCTGCCAGAAAAAAGCTGCAGAAAAGGAGATGGGCTGCTGCCACCAGAAAACCGCCAAGGGCGAGTCAGCGATGTGCTGCCGTGGCGACAAAGATGGCAACGCCTGCATGAAGGGCGACAAATGCGCGAAGGCGGCGTCATGCGCCGACGGCAAGTGCTGCAGCCGAAGCGTAGAGAAAGCCTGCTGCTCGGAGTGCGCCAAAAGCAACAGCGGGCCGATGGCGATGGCCTGCCGCAGAGGACACACGCAGGCAGTCAACTAACCGCAAGAATCTCGAAGCCCCGGCCCGGTCTAGGCCGGGGCTTTTTTGTCGCAAGGCAGAAGCTAGAAGTGAGAAATTCGAAGGAACGGCCTCGCTGACCAGCGCAACTTCGCGTATTCGGTTTTCGCCTGAGACAAGATCGGAATAGCGGCGTCGGCGTCTTTCCAGAGCGCGAGGAATCGGGGGGAGCAGGCAAATTCACGGCTCTTCCCCGACTCCTCAACCGATGCTACTTGCCCGGGCAACGGCCGGAGCAGGCGGAAGCGATCACCATTTGAACGATGGCGCTGTATTCGGTGGTGTTGACGTCTGCCTGGGGGTCGGCGTCAATATCAACCTTGTGCGCGATGACCAGGTTCAGAGCGGGTAGCACGGTAATGTACTGGCCACCCGATCCCAGCGCCATGTATGCCCCTTGAAAGGGCGCACCATATTGGCCGCCAGGCCATACGGGTGCGTCCCACACCCACCACATGACTCCGTAGCCCCAGCGATCGGGTTGCCCCAGCGCTCGCCGGGCGGGCGGATTGATATCGTGGAGTGGTGTGATGAGGCGGGTGATGTAGCGGCACCAATCTCTTGGTTCCACTTGCTGACCCTTCCAATCGCCGTCGCGCAGCATCAGTAGGCCAAGGCGCTCCATGTCCCGGGTAGAGAGGTACATGGGATATTCCTCGTGCACGGAAGCGGGCATGGCAGAAACCTTTTTTTGTTGCGCGCGAGAGAAGTCCTGCATGCCGATGGGACGCGCGAGATCCGAGTCCAAAGCGTCATAGATGTTTTTCCCCGTGAGTTTCTCGAAGGCAGTGCCGGCGGCGTTGAAGTCCCAGCTGTTGTAGTAGAAGTAGGAACCCGGCGGGTTTGCGCCGCGTCGCGGCGCATCAGGATCAAGATTGCCGAGTCCGGTGGGGATGTAGATTCCCGACCGGGCGGTCAGAAGTTGCTCCAGAGTGGCGACTTTTTCGATGGGAAGAAACTTCTGCACATCGTCGAGGCCGATCTCCTTTACGGTCTTGTTTAACTCGACGGTCCCGTTGAAGACGTATTTGCCGTAGAGCATGGCCAACACGCTTTTGCGGATGGAGGCCACATCGCTTGCCCGGCGAAGGTCGCCATATTCGAAAATGACCTTGCCGTGCGCAGCAACCATCATGGCGGTGGTGTGCTCGGTTTTCAGCCACGTGCGTAGCGCTTCCAGCCGGGCGCTGGAGAAACCTTCCGACTCGGGCGCCGTCCGCTCCCATTCGGCTCCGGGATAAGCGGGTGCTGCAGTTTGCGCGGTTGCTAAGACGGGGGTCAACCCGCAAAGGAATAGAAGCGAGGTACATGCGCACAAACAGCCTGAGGTCTTGCGCGCGAGCCGAAGATGACGCTGCATGAAGCACTATCATAGCGTTTTACAGGCATCACGCGGCTTTGCGAAGCGCCGTCGGCGGGACGATGACTTCGACTAACCCAGTGGCCACCACGTAAACCAGGCCGGAAATCAGCCAATCTCGCGGCAGGGCGGGAATCGCCCTGAGTGCAGCCACGTCGACCGCAACTGCCTCGCGGGGATCGAGGACTGCTTTTGTCTTGAGCTCCGTTTCCGCTACTTGAAAGTAATGCGCTAGCATGGCTGGGTCGCCGGCCAGCCGCGTTATACCGCAATCAGTGTGTTGCATTACGATGAGGTGAAACTCGCCGCCGCCTCCGGGAATTGCTCCGGCAACTTCGCCGATGCGCCCGAGCAGACCAAACTGCTCGAGTAGCCCGGGATTAACTCGGCCGCCGATGTTGCGAACGACGACGGCTTCGCCGGGCCGGATGCCGAGTACGTGAGCGGGGTCGGCGCGCATATCGGCGCAACCGATGATGACGGCTTTTACATTCGGCAGAGCCCGTGGAAGCGAGGGCATCAGTGTGCCCGCAGCAGATTGACGATCGGCGAACTCCTGGTTGCGGTCCAACAGGGAGTCTAGTGTGGTCATGGTGAACCTCGACGGCAAACGGATGATTTCTTGGTGTTGGCGTCAGATGCGGTCGGCAGTTGTTGGGTTTGCCCAAGTGGGACGTTGGTACAGACTTTCGTGAGCCTGTGATCTCGAGGTTCCGAGCGAACGCGCGCCTCCTGGTCAAGGAATTGCTCGCCAATCCATGCCAGCCGCCCATTTTTTAAGGTTGGCTAATCGAGAAATTCAAGGAAGGATTGGCAATGTCGCTTATTGCGTGGAATGACAGGCTGTCAGTTGGGATTGCCTCGATTGACAAGGAACATCAAAAGTTGGTCGGTCTGGTGAACGATTTCTACGACGCCATGCAGGCCGGCAAGGGGAAGGAAACGCTGTCCAAGGTGCTGGCCGAACTCATCGACTACACCAAGACGCACTTCGCCAATGAGGAACAGCTTTTTGCCAAGACGGGCTATCCGGATGCTGCGGAGCACAAGAAGGCGCACGACGATCTGACGCGGCAGGTGGTCGAGATTCAGGAAAAATACGCGAAAGGCGCCACCACGGCGCTTTCGGTGGACACTTTGAACTTTCTGAAGAGCTGGCTGCTGACTCACATTCAGGGTTCGGACAAAAAATACGCGCCTCATCTGACGGGCAAGGGCATTCATTAAAAAATCGATATGGCCGCACCACAACCGATGGTGGAAGCAAGGACAGAAAACGAGTTTGCCAGCGAACTGCTGCGCGAGGTCGAGGTCCTCAGCATTGACATTGCCGACATAGCCGGCAACGTGCGGGAGATGGCGGCGTTTGTTGGTCGTCAGCAAGAGATTTTCGAGCGGCTGCGAACGACGGCGGAAGGGTTACGCCGGGCGCTTGGCGACATCGACTTTGCCGGCAAAGAGACCAATCAGGTGGCAAGCGATACCTCGGCGATTGCGGTCGAGTCGATCGAAGCGGTGGGATCGGCATTCAACAGCATCAACCAGATGGTGACCTCGGTGCAAGGGATCGAAGAACGGCTGGGAGCATTGGATGTTTCTCTGAAAGGCATTCGGGGAATGTCCACCAATGTTCAATCGATCTCGCGGGAGACCAATCTGCTGGCGCTGAATGCCGCCATCGAGGCCGCTCACGCGGGGGACGCGGGCCGGGGATTTGCCGTGGTTGCGTCCGAGGTTAAGAACCTGGCGCACGAGGCTGACACGGTCACCGAGAAGATACAGAACACAGTTGGATCACTCTCGCAAAATGTCGGCCAGTTGATCGACAAGAGTAGTGCAGCCATCAAATTAGCCGACGGCGTACACGACGGCGTGAAGGTGATCAACGGTGTGATCGAGCATTTTCACACTGCGGTCTCGACGGTTGAGGGCAAGGTGTTCACCATCGCCTCGGCTGTGACCGACAGTCTGAATCTGTGCGACGAGGTCAACCAGGAGATCGATCAGTTCTTTGGCGGAGTGAAGAAAATGACGGGGGATCTGGGGCAGGCAAACGAGCGGGTGGAAGAGGCACTGCTGAATGCCGAATGGGTCATGAACCTGGTAGCTGGATCCGGATTCCGCACCGCCGATACCCCCTTCATCGATGCGCTGTCAGCGGCGACTGCCAGGGTCACGGAAACGCTCGAATCGGCTGTGGCGCGAGGGGAGATCGGGGTCGACGACTTGTTTGATGAAGATTATCAACCGGTACCGGAGACCGATCCGCCGCAGTTTACAACCCGATTCACCGGGTTGACCGATCGCCTGCTTCCGCCGATTCAGGAATCGATGATCGCCTTCGACAGCCGGGTTGTGTACTGCGCTGCCACAGATCGCAACGGGTATGTTTCGACGCACAACCAGGCACGATCCAAGTCGGCAGAAAGCGACGCTGCCGGGAACCGTGTCGATTGCCGTAACCGGCGGATGTATAACGATCGCACTGGGTTACGGGCGGCGCGGAACACCGAGTCGTTTCTTTTGCAGGCCTACCGCCGCGACATGGGCGACGGAAAGTTTGTTCTGATGCGGGACTTGTCTTTCCCGATTAAGGTCAGCGGCCGGCATTGGGGCAGCCTGCGCCTGGGCTACGAAAAGAGGAAGCGAGAACGGCTGAAGCTGAGCTTGCCAGCCGAAGTTCACGTGGAGGGCAGTAAGATTCCTCTGCGCTGCCGCACCACCGATATCAGTGTCGATGGCTGTTTCATTGAAAGTTTAACCCCACTTTCCGTTGGCACCGGCGTTGAGTTGAAACTGCTGGGCTGCGAGACGCGGCCCATCCCTGCGAAAGTTGCCAGCTGCCATCCCCAGGTTGGAAACGGAATACAGTTCATCAAAGTCCCGCCCGGGGACCGCGAAGTGCTGGCTCGCTACATCTACGCGCAGATGGCAAACAAGTCGGCCGAGGCGATTGACGCGTAACTCGGCCAGAGTCGATCAGTTCTGACACGGTTTGTCGCTGGTTTGGTCGGGACGGTGCATTTCGTCGAGAAGCTTGGCGAGGACCGCAGCGCGCTCGGGGCTGTTCAGTTCACGCTGCAATTCCTGTAACGCGACAGCCACGATGTGGTAGTGGTGCGCTCCGGCCAGATGGGGATCGGAGGTGACGTCGAGCCAGACTTTGTGCATCAGGTCGAGATCCTGCGGGCGCATGCGTGGGGTGTGCGGGCCGAGCACGTACTCGCGCATGCTGCCGTTGGGAGCATGGATTTCCATCTCGATGCGGGGCCGCGGCTCGGGCAGACGCTCCCAGGCGTCGCCGGTGAGCTTGGCCTGCTCGTCGGTTGTGAGCTTGTTGGAAAGGCCGCAGACGATGCGGGCGGAATTAAGGCGTTCAGCGGTAACAACAATGGCGTCAAAGACATCGGCAGCGGGAACGACGAGAAGTGACACCGGCTTGCCTTCTTTTTCGGCGACGGAAACGGCCGCAGTAAACAGCTCCTGCTCGTAGTGGTCGAAGACATCAGAAGCATCCAGTACGGCGCTGCCGCTGAAAGTGTGCTCGCGATGGTATAGACGAGCGGTCATGACAACCACGTCCTGACGTGTTGTATCGACAGAGCGGAGCACGTCGCGCAGGTAGTAGAGATTGCGGGGATCGCGAACCGCGACCAGAACATTGCCCGGGCGCACGCCAATGGCGCCGCTGCCTAATTCCTGATTGCCGTACACCCGAAACTGATCGAGATTTTCCGGTTTGCCGTGTCGCTCGCGCAGAACGCGATGCTCGGAGTAGGTGAAGACGGCGAAGAAAGCGGCACTGAATGCTACTCCAGCGATGGTGGCCTCAGTTTTGGTGAGAAGGTTGACGATGGCCGTCATCAGCAGGACGGCAGAGATGACAATGAGGCCGAGTGGGACCTCCTTGCCTCCAATATGCAGATTGCCGGGAACTTTCCACTGCCGATTCTCGGGTTCGGTGTAGCGCAGAACCAGAACCGCAAGTGACTTCAGCGCGAAGCTCCAGATTACGCCGAACGCGTAAAGTCCGGCCAAAACGTAGACATTCCCTTTGCTGAGAATGATCGTCAGCAACTGCATGGCCACCACGAGGTTGATGATGCGATAGCTGGTGCCGTAACGCTTTTGCGGCTTCTGGAACCACGAGGTGAGGACACCGTCTTCGGCGACGCGATTGAGAACTCCGTTGGCGCCAACGATGGAAGTATTCTGCGCCCCGGCGAGAATGAGAACACCGACCAACACAACAAAGCCGTGGAAGAAAAGCTTGAGCGGCATCGGGCCGACGAGATACATGGTGATGCCGCCGATGAGATTGGCGAAGTAGTCGGGTCGCACGCGATCGGGGATGATCATCACCGCAAAAAATGACACCAGCGAAGTGAAGAGCAAGCTGTAAATGAAGATGACGAGGCCGGTCTTCTCCAGGTTTTTCAGCTTGGGATGTTCGATCTCGCGGTTGACCTGGGCCAGCGTTTCTTCGCCGCTCATAGCCAGGACGGAGTGGCCAAATCCGACGAACATGATGACCAGAGTTAGGTGGCTGATCCACGTGTTATGCAACCATCCCAGCGATTCTTTGGTGAGGGGCACCACGCCGGGGTTAAGCGGATTCGGCGGGACTTGAATGGGCACGCGCAAAACCGTGTAAGTGCACCAGAGGATCAAAATCACCACCATCACGGTAGTGATAATCATGATCTGCAGCGCTTTTTCGCTCGACTCGTGGATGCCCTGAATGTTTTTCCACCAAAAATAAACCACCACAACAATGGCGAAAACAGCGGAAAAATAATCTTCGGAAAAGTGCAGTGGATGGTGGAGGTAAGCGCCCATGTCCTCAATGAATCCGGCGAGATACTGCCCGGCTGAGACCGCGCTGATGGGTCCGGTGAGAACGTAGTCGAAGAGCAGGGCAGAGACCGAAAACTTGGCCAGCGTGCCGCCCATCGCCTCTTTAACCACCCGGTAAACACCCCCGCGCACAAACATGCTGCTGGATTCGATATACAGCGCGCGGACGGCATAGCTGAACAGCATGACCGCCAGAATGAACCAGGGGGCGCTTTTGCCGATCACTTTTTCGGCATCGCCGCCCGCGTAATAGGCAGACGAAGCCAGGTCGGAGAGCACGATCGCCGCGGCGCGCCAAAAGGAGATAAAGCTCAACATCACCGTAGTGGCGACGAAGACATTGGCAGCCGGGCGCTGCCGGACATTCTGGCTGGTAGTGGACATCAAAACTCGATTACCGGTGCGAAGTTAAAAATCTAACACAGACGGGGGGTCGAAGATGACGAAGTGGAGAGGTGATCTGCGGCTAAAGGACGTGGCGGCAGAGCCATGTAGGTGTGGGTTATGCGGTCATGCCAACAGAGCCGGTCCTCGTCAAAAAAGCACCAGATGTAACCAAGGGTGAGAGATAGCGCCGAAAGAATTGACGCCAACACCCGCCAGCGCCGAAGTGACCGCGGAGCCAGAGTGCCGTCGAAGCGCGCCAGTTGAAGCTGAGTGAGACGCAAGCCGGGGGTGGCGCCGGGGTAGACGAGAAAAAGGTATTCGTAGACCATCCAGAGTGCGGCGATAATCACGCCACAGACGCCGACCGATTGTTTGAACCCGGGGATGATGTGGGTGACGCGGTAGAACATGACCGCAAAGGCGGCGAACGAAATAGAGATGATGCAGAAGTCGATCACACCGGCAGCGACACGCCGCGACATGGCGGGAGGGTTGAGCGGCAGTTCGAAGCCTGCCCGGCGTTCGCCGGTGGGATCGATTTCGGGTTCGATGAGAATGCCGCCAAGAGCAGGCGGCGGCGGCATTTGCTCCGGGACCTCGAGAATTCGCGGGCCGGTCGAGACCGGCGCGGCTAGTTCGTCCGCCGCCGCGGCTGGAGCCGTGAAAAAGCGAGGGAACTCGATGATCTTGGCGCCGGAGTCGGTGTGCGGTTTTTCCGCCGCTGCTTCGGATGCAATTTCCCGCTCGATCGCAGGATCCTCGTGAATGACGGTTTCGTCGATAGCGACCGCCAGCAGGGTCGGCGAAATGGGGCGCGGGGCGGGTTGTTCCTCGAAGTGCGAATTCGCCACCGCGGGTACTTCAAATTTCAACTGCAGCGACGGATAGCGCGGCGAGCGGGTACGCTTACGGGCACGATAGCGGCTGAGACGGTCGGAGACCTCGCGCCGCCATGCCTCATCAGAAAGCTGTAGCTCAGGCTGCAAAGCCGTTGGATCGGCGTTCGGCGCCGAAAGATCCCCGGATGGAGTTATATCCGTTTCTTCCGCAACCGGTGTAGACCCGGCGCTCAGAGCTTTGCGTTCCTGACCCGGCTCACCGTCCTTATCCACGATGAAGGGTTGGGGGACAGCCGCGGACTCAGCCTCTAAACTGGCGGCAAACTGCTCCTCGCTGGCATCATAGGAGTCGGGATCGCCAACCAACTGGGGCGGATGGTTGGCGCTCTCGGGTATAAATCGATTTTTCATTTCACGCTTGCAGAACAAAAACAGCTTTTCCGGAAGAAACGGCGGCATGCGAATGTCGCGCTGCCGAAGCTTCGGACAAACCGCGGAGTACATGCGCCGGCGATGAACTCCCGTACCCGAATCCTAATCACGGTGGCCGCGCTTTGCTATGGGCTGATGATGCCGAAGTTGGTTACCAGCCAGTCGCCGCCGCCAAACGGCAGCCAAATGCAGATTCCACCAACATTTCCTACTGCCCTGAAAGAAGAAGAAGCGACGATCAAGGCGCTGAGCCAGGAAAAAGTTGGGCCACTGTACATGCTGCACGGCAACGCCGAGATTCATTTCGGCGAATACATTCTTTATGGTGATGAGATCGAGTACAACTCCGACACCGGCGACGCCAAGGTCGAGGGACACATGGTGCTCGATGGCAAAGTCAATGATGAGCACATTCAGGCTCAGCGGGGAACCTACAACGTCCGCAACGAAACCGGACGCTTTGAAAATGTGGTGGCGACGATTGGCGCACGCCCCGTCGATAAGCGGTTGATGCTGACCACTTCCAACCCCTTTTTCATCCGCGGCAAGTTGATGGAAAAGACCTCCGTCGACCATTATCTGGTGCTGGATGGAACAGTGACCACGTGTGAGTTGCCAAATCCCAAGTGGCAGTTCAATGCGCGAAAAATTGACGTTGAGGTTGGCGATACCGCAAAAATCTATCGCAGTAATTTCGCGCTGGGAGAATTCCCGATCCTGTATTTTCCTTACGCGACGTTGCCCGCGCAGAAATTGCCTAGGCAGAGCGGATTTCTGATTCCGAATTTCGGTACGTCTACCACCAAAGGATTCATTCTGGGCGAATCGGTTTTCTGGGCGATCAACCGCAGTATGGACGCGCACTTGGGTGCGGAATACTATTCCAAGCGCGGCTGGGCGCCGCAGGCTGAATTCCGCGCACGTCCGAGCGACAGTTCGTTTGTGGATGTGAATTATTTTCAGGTACTCGACCGCGGAATTGGCTCGCCGCCGCTGAATGAGGGCGGAGAAGAAATCCGGGTGAACGCCGAAGACGCTCTGCCCCACAATTTTCGTGGCGTGGCCAATGTGGACTATCTGAGTTCGTACCTGTTCCGGCTGGCATTCAGCGAAGTGTTCACTCAGGCAGTGGATTCCGAAGTCCGGTCGATCGCTTTCCTTTCCAACACCTCCAACAACTTCTATAACAATTTTGATTTTCAGCGCTATCAGGATTTTCAGAGTGCCACCCCCGGGGATGTAATCACGATTCTGCACGCCCCGGGATTAGAGTCGTCGACTGTAGACAGGCAGATCGAGCATTCTCCTCTTTACTGGTCCTATGATGCGGCGGCGGAGGGAGTTTCACGCACCGAGCCCGGGGCGCAGTTCTTCAGTCCGGAGGGCAACGCTTCACTGGTGGGCCGTTTTGATGTTTCGCCCGAGCTTTCGCTGCCGCTGCATTTTGAGGGGTGGTCGATCCGTCCTGCGCTCGACCTGCGGGACACGCTCTACACGCAGCGGCTGCAGGTTTCATCGAATGGCGTGGCGACGCCGGTTTCTGCGGACATCAATCGCAAGGCGCTGGAGGCGTCAGTAGACTTGCGCCCGCCGGCGCTCGAGAAAGTGTTCAGCCGCGAATGGCTGGGGCGCAAGTGGAAACACGTGATCGAGCCTCAGATTGAATACAACTACGTGACTGGCGTGGACAACTTCGCAAAGATTCTGCGCTTCGATGAACGCGACATTCTCTCCGACACCAACGAAGTGGAATACAAAATGGTGCAGCGCTTGTACGCCAGGAAGACTTCCGCTAAGCCGGAGAATTGCGATCGGCCGGGCATGCCGCTGCTGTTTATCGGTGGAGCTGCGCCCCCCACGCATGTTCCCTGGGAACGCCAACCGCTGCCGAGCCAGACCGCGTGTAATGCCGGGCCGGAAAGCCGCGAAGTGATCCGGTGGGAGTTGGCGCAGAAGTATTTTATTGATCCGACGTTTGGTGGGGCATTGCAGGCCGGGACGATCAATGTATTTACTACGACCGCGGCGCTGACAGGGACTTCATTCCTAACGGTTGCCCGCCATCTCTCGCCGCTGATTTCGCGGCTGCGGGTGCAGACGAGTTCCAAGATGGATCTGGAGTGGGACCTCGATTACGATTTCAAAGTTGGCCAGATCAACAGCAGCACAGTATTTCTGAATTATCGAATCGGCCCGTTCACTGTCGGCGGTGGCGATGCGTTTCTGCGCGTGCCGGCGCAGACAAATGCGGTGGGCTTTCCGGCCCAACAGTTCAATCAATATCGATTGCTGGCGGGTTACGGGCATACCGGCAAACCAGGCCTGAGCGTAGCCCTCAACATGGGGATCGACGAGGATGCCGGTCAGTTGCAGTATGCGGCCGCTCAGGCCAGCTACAACTGGGATTGCTGCGGGATCAACGTCGAATTCCGGCGATTCAATTTGACCACTGTGCGGGATGAAAATCAGTATCGCTTCACTTTCGCGCTGGCCAATTTAGGGGCCCTGGGGAACCTGCGGCGAACGGAACGGTTATTCTAGAGATATGTCTGGAATTTCGATTTCCCATCTTGAGCAAAAGCGCGCGGCGCTGGATGACTCCATTTGTAAGCTTGGGGGCACGCTGGTGGCGTATTCCGGCGGAGTCGACTCGGCATTTCTGGCCTGGGAGACGCACAGGATTCTCGGCGCGAACATGCTTGCCGTGATCGCCGATTCTGCCAGCCTGGCGCGCGTGCAGTTGGAAGACGCGATTAAGTTTGCGGAAGAAGAAAAAATTCCGCTGCAGGTGTTCGTAACCTCGGAGTTCAATAGGCCGGAATATACACGCAATGACGGGTCGCGATGCTTCCACTGCAAAGACGAACTGTTTACCGGTATGGAACAAATTCGACAGGACCGCGGGTTCCAGTCGATCGCTTACGGTGTGAACGCTGACGATCTCGGAGATTTCCGGCCGGGCCAGAAAGCCGCGCAGCAGCACGGGATTGCGGCGCCCCTGCTGGACGCAGGGCTTGGGAAACAAGACATACGCGAACTGGCGCGGCAAGTGGGATTGCGGATCTGGGACAAGCCGGCGTCCGCGTGCCTTTCGTCGCGCATCGAATACGGTCGCCCGGTCACGCGCGAGGCGCTGAGCGTAGTCGAAAAAGGCGAAGACGCATTGCGTGGACTGGGATTTGGGCAATCTCGCGTGCGGCATCATGGTGACATCGTGCGCATTGAAATTGCGCGCGAAGAGATGGTCCGGGCGCTTTCGCCGGAGATGGCCGCCGAGTTTACGCGCATCTTCAAAGAACTTGGTTTCAAATTCGTTACGCTTGATCTCGAGGGTTTTCGCTCCGGTTCGATGAATGCGCTTCTGACGATCCAGCAGGCGAAAAGCGCCTAGTCGCTTTATCTATTTGGGACGATCACCTGCAAAGCGTTGCGCTTAACGCCAACGTCAGCTGGAGTGCGACAGACGAATTCCCCATCGGCGTAGACTTCCATAGGAGTGTCGGTTTCGACGCGAATTCGTTCAGCCTGGAAATATTCGACCTGCGGCACGTCGAGATGCCGCCCGAAATAAACCGTCGGGAACAGGCAGAAGAGTTTCAATTTCTCGATCTCTGAGATCACGCAGACATCCAGCTTTCCATCATCCATCTGGGCGTGTGGCGCGATCTTCATGCCTCCGCCGTACGCGGCGGTGTTGGCAAAGGCTGTCATAAAAACCGGTTGATTGAAACCGGGCACGAGGGCGTCGTTTTCGATCGCGCTGATCCTCATTCTTGTCGGTATAAAGCCAAATAACGCAGGCGGTAAACTCAGCGCGTAACCACCATGCCCGCGTAGCCAGCGCGGAAGCTTGTTTGCGCGGCGTGCGACGTCAGCGTCAAGCCCGACTCCGGCGACGGTAGCGAAGTAGCTGGGCGTAGATCCATCGGTTCCAATCGGAGAAATCAAGCCCAGGTCGATCGATTTCACATTCGCTCGGCTTAAACAGAACCCATGCCATGCATTTACAGAGTCCTTTGTCGATCGGAGCTCCAGCGCACGCGCGAAATCGTTCCCGCTTCCGCGCGGAACAACCAGCACCGGCAGGTTCAGCCTCACCAACTGAGCGAGATGGCGATGTACCGTCCCATCGCCGCCAAGAATCAGAATGGCATCGGCATCGGCCGGATCAGCGGGGACGCCGAGGGTAAAGGTTGCCGAAGAATTCTTACGGAACAGAACCAGTTCTTTTTCTGAAGCTCCCAGCCCGAGAATGACCGCCACCCGCATTGAGTTCGAACACCAAGTGTGATCCTAAGGACGGCGACGGCTCACTCACGCTACCAGCGCGATTTTGACTCGCTTTCCGACGCGAATCGGCAGCCTGGCGGGAAGTTTATCGATTCTGTAGGTATGATGATTTCGGACTACGTCTTCTACCCGCACCGATCCTTGCTTCAATTTTCGGGCAGCGTCACTAACCGAATCGGCCAACCCGCAACGCACCAAAAGCCGATCAAGACGGATGTCGTTGTTATCCCCGGCTGTCACCTCAGCGATGCTGACTTTAACTTCCTCCACATCCTCCGGCACTTCATCTTTCTGAAATTGCTTCGTCCAATCATCCCCCGCTTTCGCCGCCGCCTCTGCCGAGTGGAAATCCGCCACTATCCTGCGCGCCAAGTCTTTCTTCGCCTGCATCGGATGCGCTTCCCGCTTCATCCGCTCGATCTCCGGCACCTGCACGTCAGTCAGCAGTTCGTAGTAGCGCCACATCATCTCGTCCGAAATCGACATGATCTTGCCATACATCTCAAGCGGCGGCTCATGAATGCCAATGGCATTGCCCAACGACTTCGACATCTTCTGCACGCCGTCCAGACCCTCAAGAATCGGCGTCGTCAGCACCACCTGCGCTTCTTGCCCGTATGCCCGCTGCAACTCGCGGCCGACGAGCAAATTGAATTTCTGGTCCGTGCCGCCCAGCTCAACATCGGCTTCGAGAGCCACAGAGTCATACCCCTGCGCCAACGGGTAGAGCAGTTCATGCACCGCAATCGGCTTCTCTTCTTGAAACCGCTTATGAAAATCCTCGCGCTCGAGCATCTGCGATACCGTGTATTTCGCCGCCAGCCGAATGAAATCATCCGCTGTAAACTTCGCAAACCACCGCCGATTAAAATCGATCACAGTTTTCTTGGGATCGAGAATCTTGAACACCTGCTCTTTATACGTCTCCGCATTCTGCTCGATCTGCTCGGGCGAAAGCGGCGGACGCGTCACAGAACGCCCCGTCGGATCGCCGATCATACCCGTAAAATCACCGATCAAAAAAATAACCGTGTGCCCCATGTCCTGAAAATGCTTGAGCTTGCGCAGCACCACGGTGTGGCCAAGATGCAGGTCCGGCGCAGTCGGGTCCATCCCCAGCTTTACCCGCAACGGTTTGCCCGTGGCCCGCGACTTTTCGAGCTTCGCGTGCAACTCGGACTCCTTCACGATTTCCGCCGCGCCTTTTTTCAGGTAAGCGAGCTGTTCGTCCACCGGAGCAAAGTTAGACATGAAGGAAGATTATAGCGAGGTCACAGGAAAATCTTGAACCGCAAAGCACGTGAAGACTGCGAAGGCCCAACTTTACTTCGGATTCTGACTTCTCACTTCTGACTTCCGGCCAGCCTTCTCCCAACAATCTCAAACTTTGCCCCCAAAACAATGTTGATCGCTTCGGTATATGCCACATGCTCTTGTTCCAAAATCCGTTCCGCAAGCGAGTGTTCATCGTCCGAATCGAGCACCTGCACAACTTTCTGCACAATGATCGGCCCGTGGTCGAGTTCTTCATCCACAAAATGCACCGTGCAGCCGGAAACTTTTACACCGTAGGCAAAAGCCTGCTCTTGCGCCTCCAGTCCCGGAAACGCCGGCAACAACGCCGGATGTATATTCAAAATCCGCCGGGGAAACTGCTGCACAAACCAAGGCGACAGCAGCCGCATGTACCCGGCGAGGCAGACCAGATCAACCTTATGCTTCTGCAGAGCCGCCACTACCGCACGATCGTGCGTCTCGCGTTCCATCCCTTTCGACGGAATGACCAGCGCTTCAAGTCCCATTCGCCGCGCGATCTCTAGCCCTCCAGCATCCCCACGGTTCGAAATCACCACTGCAATGCGCGCATCCGGAATCCTTCCCGCAGCAACGTTCTTCGCAATCGCTTCAAAATTCGAGCCGCGCCCGGAAAGCAATATGCCGATGTTCTTCATAGAAGCTCAATCATAATGGAAGGTGGAAATCTGACGCCGGAAGTGGGCCACGAATCGCAGATTGCAGATTTTGCGCCGATCGTGTTTTTAAATCTGCAATCTTTCAATCTAAAATCTGCATTGACCATGCTGCCCGCGCGTTTTCAGCCCGCCAGCGACCAATCGCTGCTCATCTATTTCGGCCACGCGATGAGCCGTAAGGCGCACCAACAAGTCATGCGTCTACTCCGCCTCCTGCAGGCCGATCCTGTCGCGGGCATCGTCAATCTTCATCCCGCCTACCACTCATTGCTAATCAAGTTCGACCCTCTGCAATTCGCCCACGCCGATCTCGAATCCATACTCCGCGAACGCCTGAAGCACCTCGCTGACATCCAACCGCCGCCGCCTCGCCAAATCGAAATTCCCGTCTGCTACGACGAAGAATTTGGCCCGGACCTGAACCATGTTGCTGCCATGCAACATCTCACGCCCGAACAGGTCATCGAACTGCACGCGTCGAAAAGCTACGAAGTTTATTTTCTCGGCTTCGTTCCCGGATTCGCTTACCTGGGCGAACTCGCACCCGAGTTGGTCACGCCGCGCCTGCCCGCTCCCCGCCGCTCGGTTGCTTCGGGCAGCGTCGGCATCGCCGGCAGCCAGACCGGCGTGTATCCATTCGCCGTTCCCGGCGGCTGGCGTCTGCTCGGCCGCACACCACTGAAAATGTTTCAGCCGCAAACCGCAACCAGCCTGCTCTCCATTGGCGATCGTGTCCGCTTTGTCCCCATTACCCGCGAACAATTCGCCCAATTGGAGAAAGCATGACCGAAATTCACGTCCAATCTCCCGGCCTGTTCACCACCGTCCAGGATCTCGGACGCGAAGGCTTTGGCCCCATCGGTGTGTCACCTTCCGGCGCCGCCGATCCCACGTCGCTTCGCATTGGCAATCGCCTGGTTGGTAACCCCGATGGTGCAGCCGCTCTCGAAATGACTCTTCTCGGCGGGACATTCTTATTTCCCCAAGGCGCCATTATCGCGCTGGCCGGGTCTGACTTCGGCGCCACCCTCGATGACTCGGCCATTCCCCCGCACCAAACCATCGAGATTCATCCCGGCCAGACACTCCGCCTCGGCCCCACCCGCTCCGGCGCACGCTGTTATCTCTGCGTTCACGGCGGCATTTCGGTCGAGCTCTTTCTCGGCAGCGCGTCAACCCACGTCCTCAGCGGGCTCGGCGGTTTTGACGGTCGCCCCCTCCGCAAAGGAGACGTGCTCGTCGTTGGCCCCGCCCCGCAACCTTTTCACACCCGTGCCCTCGCGTCCCATGCCACTGACCTTCTGGCCCAGCGCAAAACCTTCCGCATTACCCCCGGCCCGCAAGTCGAAAAATTCTCCGAGCCTTCGCGCCAACTTTTCTATGAATCCACTTTCAGCATCGCCGAAGAATCCGACCGGCTGGGACTGCGCCTCACCGGTCCCGCCATCCACGCCAACTCGCACCGCGAAATGATCACCGAAGGCGTCTCGCTCGGCGCAATCCAGATCACCCCCGAAGGCCAGCCCATCATTCTTTTTGTCGATCAGCAAACCACCGGCGGCTACCCCAAAATCGCCAACGTGATCACCGCCGACCTGCCCAGCCTCGGCCAGCTTCGCCCGCGCGACCAAGTCCGCTTCGAGCCAGTCAACTGGGACGCCGCCCGCCAACTCCTGATAGAACAGAAACGTCTGCTCAACTCTGCAGACCTGATCATCGGATGACCACCATCGATCTCAACTGCGACATGGGCGAACTTCCCGAAGCCATCGCCGACGGCACGCAGGAATCGCTGATGCCCTCGTTAACTTCAGTCAACATCGCCTGCGGCGGCCACGCCGGCGACGACGCGACCATGGCCGAGACCGTCCGCCAGGCTCTTCGCTGGAACCTCGCCATCGGCGCGCATCCCGGCTTTCCGGATCGCGCAAACTTTGGACGCCTCGAGATGAATCTGCCGCCGGAAGAAATCGCCGCATCCATAGGCGACCAGATCGAAGCGCTAACCAAAATCGCGGCCAGCCTCGGGGTGAGGCTCACCCACGTCAAACCGCACGGGGCTCTCTACAATCAGGCAGCTCAAAATCGCGAAATTGCCACGGCCATTGCCGAAGGCGTCGCCCGCGTCAGCCGCAACCTCACTCTCGTTGGGCTCGCCGGGTCCTCCATGCTCGCCGTATTTCGCGAGGCAGGATTCCCTGTCGCCTCCGAAGCTTTTGCCGACCGCCGTTACGAAGCCGACGGAACCCTGCGCTCACGCAAATTCCCCGACGCGCTCATTCGCGATCCCGAAGAAGCTGCCAGGCAGGCGCTGAACATTGCGCAACAAAAATTCGTTATCCCGTCCGGCGGCAGTGCGGCCCCCGTCAACGCGCAGACCATCTGCATCCACGGCGATACTCCCGGCGCAACGCAGCTCGCCGCGGCAGTCGCCAACTGCCTGCGCCGCAACGCTATCCAGCTTTGTCCACTCCCTACTCGGCAAAAGTAACGGTCTCGAATACAATGGCTGCTTCAACCCAACGGAGCGTGCGACTGATTTGAAAAATCCTCGCTGGCTGCGCACTCTCGGCGTCGTAGCTGCCGTCGTCATCGGTATCGTGCTCACGCTGTGGGCGACTGCGGCACTCTATTTCGATCTGCCGTGGCCCTGGATGCGCGCACCCGTGGCCGCACTTTATTTCCTGACCATGTTTTCGGGCCTCTTGCTCTCGCGACGGCAATTCCGTTTTCTGGTCATGCCGGTGGGGTTTATCGTCGTGCTTTTCTGGTGGCTTGCCATACCCCCATCCAACAATCGCGACTGGCAAAAAGACGTCGATCATACCGCATGGGCTGACGTCGACGGCGATCGCGTCACCGTCCACAACCTCCGTAACTGTGACTACCGCGCTGAGTTCGATTACACCTGCCAGTGGGAAACCCGCACCTACGATCTTTCGAAGCTCAGCGGATTCGACCTGGCCATTACTTACTGGGGATCTCCCTGGATCGCCCATCCCATCGCCACTTTCGACTTTGGCGATGAGGGTTATCTCCCGATTTCCATTGAAACTCGCAAAGTCGTTGGCCAGGGATACTCCGCCATTCGCGGCTTCTTCCGGCAGTACGAGCTGATTTATCTGGTCAGCGACGAACGTGATGTCATCCGCTTGCGCACCAACTTCCGCACCGCTGAAGAAGTTTATTTGTTTCACACCACCGCCACACCGCAACGCGCTCGCGAAATATTCCTCGATTATCTCCAGCGGGTGAACCACATCCACGACCAACCGCAGTGGTACAACGCGCTCACCAACAATTGCACTACAAACATTGCCCTCGCCGCTGCGGAAAGCGAACACAAGCCTGTCAACCGGGACTGGCGCATCCTGCTGAATGGCAAGGGCGATCAAATGCTCTACGAAAACCACCAGATCGTTACCGATGGGTTGCCGTTGGCAGAGTTAAGAGAAAAAGCCCACATTAACTCAGCCGCGCGCGCTGCCGATAATCACCCGGACTTTTCCCAGGAAATTCGCGCCGGGCGCCCGGGATTCGAAAACATCGTCGCGCCCACTCCGCAAAACTAGCCGGGTTACGAACGAAACACTCGCCAGACCTCCGGCAGGGAACTGTTCGCCAGCGGCGCGGGCGTGAGCGTGAGGATCAGCATGATCAGCGCCAGAAGCGCCAGCCATCGTCGGAATCCCGTGATCCCAGGCCACTCCGGCACCATAGGATGCCGCATGCCGCTGATGCGCAGCAGCACTGCCCAGACCAGCCATCCCAGCCAGCAATAGTATGCCAGGGGTAGCAATGCGATGATGGTGAGTGTAGAGACCGTGCGATGTGCGCGCGGCGCCAGCGCAAAAACGATATGTCCGCCATCTAACTGTCCGCCGGGCAGAAGATTGAGCGCGGTGGCAAACATCCCAACCCACGCCGCAATCGCCGTGGGATGCAGCGCGACCGACCCCAGGGCCATGCCTGCGGGCCCTATTGCTCGCCAGGCCAGTCGAAAGATGAGCGGGTAGCCTAGTTGAATTTGGAAATCGCTCGGAGTGCCTGCCAGCGGTTGCGAATGCGGCAAGGCGAAGATCAGAACTGCTGACGCGCATACGAACCCGGCGATCGGGCCGGCAATTCCGATATCGAATAATGCGGCTCGCGACCGGATTTGTGATCGAATTCGTATGAACGCTCCCATCGTCCCAAACAGCGTCGGAAACGGAATGAAAAACGGCAGCGTTGCCTGTACGCCGTAATATCGCGCGCACAGATAGTGCCCCATTTCATGCGCTAGCAGAATGAACATCAGCGCGGCCGAAAACGGAATCCCCAGCAGCAAGCGCGACGGCTGCGAAAGCGCCCAATGCAGCGGAAACGGCGAGTCATCTCCAATCGAAAACGCCGGCTGATGGTTCAGATAGTTGAACTCCATCCGCGCTCCCACGACCAGCGTGGTGAACATCGTTAACGCGAGAAGCAGCAGATGCAGCCACCACCGGTCCTTGGCGCGCCGCGGCACAAATACCGGCATGGCGCGGTAGTACTCGGTGGTAGAAGAAGCCGGAGGCAGAATTTCAGGCATGAAACTTCCGAAGGATTTTAAATCAGGACTTAAGCCCGGGTGCTAGGCTTGGGCTCAATGCCCACAGCGGACAAAACCACAACCTCAAAAGCCAGGACCGCGTTCGCGGCGCCGATTATTCGATCTCCTGCAGTTCCTTGCCCGGCTTGAAGCGCACAGCTTTGCCCGGAGGAATCGAGACTTCCGCGCCCGTGCGCGGATTGCGCCCGATCCCGGTCTTGCGCGGACGCACATTGAACACGCCAAACCCCCGCAGTTCAATGCGATCGCCCTTGGCCAGAGACTTTTTCATGCTCTCAAACACTGTCTCCACCGCCATTTCGGCTTTGGTCTTGGTGATTCCGGTTTTGTTCACTACTTCGTTGATTATGTCCAGCTTGATCACAGGCGCGTCCCCCGCTGTTCAACGCTTAAGTGCCTACCAAGTTATTGATGCTAAGGAAGATATGGGAGATTGTCAACGGCCGCCGTTGTCCCTGCTATTGCCCCTTAAGGTGCTGGTAGCCCAAACGTCAACCAATTTGAGCGACCTTGGCGATCCAGCAGGCGAATACCCGAAAATCCGGATTCACCCTTCCACATGATGGCAAGTGTTAAATTACTCAATTACAAATCACACAAATACCAATTCCGGGGAGCTGCATGCTGAAAAGTGACCGCTGGATCCGCAAGATGGCGCGAGAGCACGATATGATCAACCCCTTTTCGGAAAAGCAAGTCCGCGAAGGTGTCATTTCTTACGGACTTTCCTCTTACGGCTACGACCTTCGCGTCGCCGACGAATTTAAAATCTTCACCAACGTCAACTCCTCGGTGGTCGATCCCAAGAAATTCGACGAGAAATCATTCGTCACCGTTCGCTCCGAGTGCATCATGGTGCCGCCAAACTCCTTTGCCTTGGCGCGTTCCGTCGAATACTTCAAAATCCCACGCGATATTCTGACCATCTGCGTGGGCAAGTCAACCTACGCCCGCTGCGGGATTATCGTGAACGTCACGCCCTTCGAACCTGAGTGGCAAGGCTTCGTCACGCTCGAGATTTCTAACACCACACCTCTTCCGGCCAAAATTTATGCCAACGAAGGGTTGTGCCAGATCATCTTTTTCCAGTCGGATGAAGTGTGTGAGGTTAGCTACGCCGACCGCAAAGGTAAATATCAGGCCCAGACAGGAATTGTCCTGCCGAAGCTATAGGATGGAAAAAGAACGGTCTTGGGAACGAACCGCCCATAGAGCAAGGGCCGATGGCAGTCAGCTAGAGCTAAGAGCTGGCAGCTAAAAGCTGCTTTACCTACTTCTTCCCGTTCTCGCCCTCTTTATACATGTACTTGATGGCTGGCTTGTAGACCACCACGTTGGGCGCGCCGCTGCGGCAAAGCTTCAGGCAACATTTGTCGTACCACTCGATCGTCCCGTGGATCTCTTCATCATCCAGCAACACCAGAACCATGGCGGTCTTGGCCTGCATCTGCTTCTGATAATAAAAATTCTCCGCGTTGGTGCTCTCCGCCGGAGCTTGCCTGCGTCCGCCGCCGCCGTTGCGGTCGCCACGATCGCCGCGCTCTCCTCTGTCGCCGCGCTCTCCGCGCTCTCCGCGGTCGCGGCGTTCGCCCATGGGCTGCGCCGCAAACTGATGATTGCCGTGATTGTTGTGGTTGTTGTGGTTAAGATCGGGACGGCTGAGCGTCGGGCGAATCAGCTTGCGATTCGCAAACCCTTCTTGTTCTGTGGCCGTTTCTTCGGGGGCTGAAGCGATGGTGTCTTTCATATGTACCTGCCGCACACGTTTTCGAAGCTTGAAACCACAACCCTGAGCTAAGATCGCGGAAATTTACAGGCTTGAACTTAGATTCAAGCTAGCACAACCTCGCCAACCATGACAATGATACGAAAGTGGGGGTAGGCTCACTTTTCCTTGTCTCAACCCTCGACACCTGCCTTCCTGACCTCCGGCCGGGTCCGGCAGTTCTTCGCGACCTTTGCGAATCCTTCGCGTGCTTGGCGGTTCAAGATTTTCCAGCCCTTACCGCTCCAACGCCGTCGCAAACGCATCAAGTGACAGCGACCTCATCAAGTTCCGTCTCATCCCCCGCTCTACCTCGCCCAATCCCGCTGCCGCCGCCGCAACCCACTCAAAATCAGCCGACTCCGCCAGCTTCTTCAACTCGCCCGTAATGTCCGTGTTCCGCACCAGTTCCGGCGTCCCTGCCTGCAAAAACATCAAATCCTGCAGCAAGGAATACATCGTCCGCAGCAACCCCTCCGTCTTCTCCCGTCCTTCCATCCCCGCCCGGTAGGTCTCCGTGATCTTGAACAACTCGCTGTGCTCGCCGCCTCGCAACGCCGAATTCAGCACCGTCAGCGCATTCGCCCTCGCCGCCTGATATCCCGCCAGATCGAATGTCTTCGCCCGTCCCACCGCGCCCTCGCTCAACCGCGCAATCAATTCCCGCTGCTTCGCATTCCAGTCCGGCCGTGCCTCCGCCAGATACTCCACAATCTCTCCCACCGGCAACGCCGCCAGCGTCACCGTCATCGACCGCGACCGGATCGTCGGCAGCAACTCGCCCGCATTCTCCGTCAGCAGAAAAATCGTAGCAAACTCCGGAGGCTCCTCCAGCACCTTCAACAGCGAATTCGCCGCCTCTTTCATAAACGCCGAATCCGTAAAGATGTAAACCCGCTCCTTCGCCTCCGCCGGACGAAAATAAATGCTCTCAATCACCCGCCGCACCTGGTCCACCTTGATCATCATCTGCGGTGGATCGGGCGGTATCACCAGCACATCCGGATGCGTCTGTATAAATATCCGCGTATCTTTCTTGTCCGCTTCGCGCAGGTTTTCGCGCGCCTCAACCGCCTCGGCAAACCTCGCGCCAAAATCTTCCGCCTGCGCAATGCGCACGCAATTCGAGCACTTGCCGCAAAAATCCGGCAAACCATCTGTCACCTGCGGATCCAGGCAGTTCATCGCCTTCGCCAGCATCAACGCCAGCGTGTACTTCCCCGCACCCGCCGGGCCCGCCACGATCACCGCCTGCGGCAAGCGCTCGTGCGCGAGCATCTCCCGCAGCCGGTTGATCGTCTCCGTATTGCCGTAAAACTCCGAAAAACCCATGGGGATCAAGGCAGAAGTTAGAAGTTAGAATGTAGAAGTAAAGACCCGCTGTTTCACTTCTGCATTCTCACTTCTCACTTCTGCATTCTCACTTCTGACTTCTGCATTCCCTTAAATCTTTTTCCCACGATTTCCATAATCAGCTCATGCGTCTCATCCGGCGTCCCGCGTGCGTTCACCAGCACCACCCGTTTCGTCTCCCGCCGCGCAATCTCCAGATACGCATGCCTCACCCGGCCAAAAAACGCGCGGCTCTCCTGTTCAAACCGGTTTTCATCGCGCCCGCCATGCTTGCCGTGTGACGCTTGACTGCGATTCCGCCGTCTTGCCCGTTCCACACTGGTTGCCACATCCGAATCCATCAGTATCGTCAAATCCGGCTGTAAATCTCCGCAAATGATCCGATGCAGCTCCAGCACCGGCTTGCTTCCCAGTTTGCGTCCGCTGCCCTGGTACGCCTCGGTCGAATCCGTAAACCGGTCGCACAGCACCACGCTGCCTTCCGCCAGCGCCGGCGCAATCACTTCTTCTATATGCTGCGCCCGCGATCCAAACATCAGCGCCAGTTCCGCCATCGGCGCCAGCGCCCCCGTACCCGTATCCAGCAGCAGATGCCGTATCTTCTCCGCCGTCGGCGTTCCGCCCGGCTCCCGCGTCACCACCACCGGCAGTTTCTGCGCCCGCAGCGCCGCCGCCAGCAGCTTGATCTGCGTGCTCTTGCCGCACCCGTCCAGCCCTTCAAACGTTATAAATTTTCCGCGCGCGTGGGAAGACACCGCACGATCATAGCACCGGCCAAACTTGAGGATCGCACTCTCATCGCGCTCAAATTCTCGGCAGAATCGCCGGCACGCGTTTGCGATACTCCGCATACTCCGCGCCGAAACGCTGCTCCAGTTCCTCATCCTCCATGCGAATCATCACCGCTCCGCTCATCACCGCAAACGCCGTCAACCCATAGCAAACTGCCAAACCGGTCCCAACGCTCCATCCCAGCATCTCGCACAAATGCGCCAGATAAATCGGATGCCGCACCCGCCCTCGAATTCCCGTCGTCACCAATCGCTGCTCGTGATCCGCCGCGTGAAGCTCTGGCAATCCGCCCAACTGCTTGGCCGAAAACCCTTTGAATGATTTCCAATAGAGCCATCCGCCGCACCCAAATAAAACTCCCGCCGGCAGCCACGCCCAGGCGGTCTCATACATCCGCACATCGCGCCACGGTCGCGTGACCGCAAAAATCACTACCCACATCCCAAACCACAGTGGAAGCAAAACGAAATAGGGCGAACGCCTTCGCGCCCGCCAGCGCGCCGCCCGCCGGTGAATCATCAGCCAGAAACCCGGCACCATGGCGTACGCCCCACAGCACAGCCAGCCCAGGCGATCGATCCACTCCATCATGAGTCGATGAAACTACGCTCATTGTCGCATCCATCTCGTCGCCGGAACTCTACGATCCTCCACGATCCTCTGTGGTAAAGCTTTTGATTTTCCCATGACTGACGACTGATGACTGACGACTGACAACTGATGACTGACAACTAACGCCCAACGACCAACCACCAACTATGGCAAATTAGTCATACATGCCCGCTCCCCCCGATCCCCGCCTCGCCGGACGCATCGCCTTCACCCATCCCGATTTCACCGTCTACGAAATCGCCCGCTTCTTCATCGTGATCGCCCTCGAAATGCAATCCGTCGCCGTCGGATGGCAAGTCTACGAAATCACCCACCGCGCCCTCGATCTCGGCCTCGTCGGCCTCGCCCAATTTCTCCCCGGCATCATCTTTTTCCTCGCCGCCGGACACGCCGCCGACCGCTTCGACCGCCGCAAACTTCTCATGTTCTGCTACGCCGGATTCGCGCTCTGCTCCAGCCTGCTCTTCGCCATCTCCTGGCACGGCATCCACAACGTTCATCCCATCTACGCCGTCCTCGTCGTGCTCGGCACCGTTCGCTGCTTTAATGGTCCCGCCAGCCGCGCGCTTTTGCCACAGCTTGTCCCGCAGGAGCATTTCCCCAACGCCGTAGCCTGGAACTCCAGCGTCTTTCAGGGCGCAACCATCCTCGGCCCCTCCGTCGGAGGTTTGCTCTACGCGCTCTTTCACGGCGCCGAGGCCGTTTACGGCATGGCCGCCATCGCCGCGGTCGCCTCCGTCATCTCCCTGCGCTGGATCAAGCTTCGCCCTCGCGTCCGCCGCACCGAACCCTTCAGCCTGCACACCGTTCTCGCCGGCTTCCGCTACATCGGCGAGAAGCGCCTGATCCTCGCCTCCATCTCGCTCGATCTTTTTGCCGTCTTGCTCGGCGGTGCCGTGGCGTTGCTGCCCGTCTACGCCCGCGAAATTCTCCACACCGGCCCCTGGGGACTCGGATTCCTGCGCAGTGCTCCCGGAGTCGGCGCAGCCGTAATGGCCATCTTGCTCGCCCATCGCCCGCTGAAAGGCCGCTCCGGCCCGACCATGCTCTGGGCCGTTGCCAGCTTCGGCGTCTTCACCATCGCCTTCGGCGTTTCTCACAGCATGATTCTCTCGTTGCTCGCGCTCTTCCTTTGCGGCGCCAGTGACATGGTCAGCGTGGTCATCCGCGCCACGCTCATCCAACTCGGCACGCCCGATGAAATGCGCGGCCGCGTCAGCGCCGTCGACATGCTCTTCATCGGCGCTTCCAACCAGCTCGGCGAATTCGAATCCGGCCTGACCGCCCATTGGTTCGGGACCGTACCGTCAGTCGTTCTCGGCGGCATTGGAACCCTCGTCGTAATCGCGCTCTGGGCGTGGATTTTCCCCGAACTCCGCCAGACCGATAAGCTCGAAGAATTCGAGACAGAGCCGTCCCGCGACTAGTGGCATCGCGTCCTTCGCGCGCCTCAGTGCCCTGAGGAGCGAAGCCTTCCTTTGCCCTCCTTTGCGCGCTTTGCGATTTAAGATTTTCTTGCCGGAACCCAGGCCCTCCCGTTAAGAAGAGCGAGCACACAACCGGAATTTCGATAGACCGACGGCCGAACCAGCGCGCCTGACTCGCGTTCTTGTTCAAACGTCCCCACTCCGCCCGCCACCAAACTTCGTGCCGTACCCCGTAAGTTTTACAATCTTCTGACAATCGCGTGACACGTGGCGTCGCCGTTGATGTAAGCTCAGGCCGCTATTAAGTCGCCGATAAGTTCAGCCAGCGCCGCCTGATCAGGAGGTGGAAATGACGATGCGAACCCAGATCTTTACGACGATTGCCGTCGCGACCCTGCTCGGAGTAAGTACCATAACCACTGCCCAAACCGCCAGCCCGCGGCACATCGGTCCGGGCAACATCGTGGTCAAGCCGAAATTCGGCGGGCAAATCTACGGGTATGACATCGACCGCAACGGCACCGAGGGCATATTCAACGAGTGGCAGCAGCTCGAAAATGGCAACGTCCTCAGCGGAGTCGAGGTCTTCGACCAAACCACTGGCAAGGTCGTAAAAGTGCTCAACAAGACCAACGACCAGACCGATCAATTCGAAATCCTCGGCGTCTTTGCGGGCGGCGTCGCATTGGTTGAGCACGATACCGCCGATTCCGAAGGATTCATCGATAAGCGCGCCTACAACGTGCTCGATCCTCTCAGCGGAAACAAGTACACCGGCCAGTGGAAGCCGCCGCACTTTGATAAGAACTTCATCGTCAAGTGGGTAAGCGTAAATCAAACGACTTCAGAGACTGCCTTCCTGGCCCTCGACAACCTTGGCGCGGGCGCCAAAAACTATGTCCTCGGCTCCGACGTCGCCAAAAATAAATTCGGGCCCATGGTCAAGTTGACTCAGCCGGACCTTGAGCCTTACAACTTTCCGGTACTCGCGCTCGACACCACAACCAACATCGCCGTGGTGGCGCAGAGCGAAGCCTGCCTCGAGGGTTGCGTTCCCGAAGTTGCCTTAGTGGATCTCGTCAGCGGCAAAGCTACCTACTTTACCGCCTTCGGAACCGGATTAATCAACGGCATCGCCGTCGATTCCGATGATGGCATCGCCGTAACCACCACCGCCGACGACGCCGAGCTTGAGTTCTACGATTTGAAAACGCAGTCCGAATTCAGCGTGCTTCTCCCTGCCGGCGAAGGTCCAATCCAGAGCGGAACCGATGTTGAGTTCGATTCCGTTCACAAGCTCTTCCTCGTCGGCCAGCCCTTCGGTCCCAACAACGACAGCTTCATCCAGGTTTACGACCCGAGCGGAAGCCTGGTCGAGTCGGTCAATTTCGGCGGCGGCGGCAACGTCGGCCTCTCATTTCCGTACCTGGCGCTGAAGCCCAGCCAGCGCAGCGGATTCGTGCTCACGCCGAACGGCTTGCAGTCTTTCACGTATTAGGCGGGACTGGCGTCGTCTTGCCACTCCCACAGCACGAGCACCAACCTGGCGCAACCGGGAAGAAACAGAAGTAAAAGGAGATTCTTAATTATGATTAAATCGGGGAATATGACGCGGCTGTTCATGGTTATCTTCGTGCTTGGGACTCTCAGCCCGGCTCAAACATTCACCACGCTATATAACTTCGCTGGCGATGCAAACGGCGGCTACCCTGTCTCCAGCCTGGTCCAGGATGAAGCCGGCAACCTGTACGGCACCGCCCCCGAAGGCGGTTTGGCGGGAGACGGTGTCGTGTTCAAGGTGGATTCGGCGGGCAAGCAGACCGTGCTCCACATCTTCGCAGGGGGGCCGTCGGATGGGGCCATCCCCATCGGCCCGCTCCTCCGCGATGGCCACGGGAACCTTTATGGGACCACTTCAGCCGGCGGCACCAACAAGATCGGCGTGGTGTACAAAATCGACAGCGCGGGCAAAGAAACCATTCTTCACAACTTCGGCCATAAACCCTCAGACGCCTGCGCGCCCAATCAGGGCCTGATCATGGACAAACAAGGTAACCTCTACGGTGCCACTCTATTTTGCGGCGCCTCCAGCGACGGAGCGGTTTTCAAGCTCACGCCCACCGGCAGGGAGACCGTGCTGCACAGCTTTAGTGGGTCGCCCGATGGCGCTTTCCCTCAATTCGGGCGTTTGCTCATGGATCAGAAAGGTAATCTCTACGGTACTACCGAGCAGGGTGGTACTCATGGCGGAGGGACCGTTTACAAGCTGACCCCTGACGGAAAGCTGATCGTGCTGCATAGTTTTGCCGGCGGAGCGGGGGATGGTTGCGCTCCGTATGGGACTCCGGCCATGGACAATGCCGGCAATCTCTATGGAACAACCAACTACTGTGGCGCCTCAGGCGAGGGAATCGTGTGGAAGGTTAGCCCGAAGGGAGCTGAGACGGTGCTTCATAACTTCACCGGCGGCGTATCCGACGGCGCCTATCCCTTCGCCGGCGTGACTCTCGACTCTAACCGCAACATTTATGGAGTCACCGGCGACGGCGGCGCTAACGGCCTTGGGGTGGTGTATGAGCTAGATAAAAAAGGAAAGCTGTCGGTGTTGCATACCTTTGACGGCTCAAACGGCGAGATCCCCTTCGCGGAAATACTGCGTGACGCCGACGGTACCATCTTCGGAGCTGCCGAATTCGGCGGAAGCAGCGGCAAGTACGGGACGGTTTGGGAGCTCCAATAGCCGCTCATGTCCCGATCCCAACCGCCGGGGCCGGCAAAAACAGAATGGCCC
>DASVWZ010000295.1:0-3072 GCA_036392935.1 Terriglobales bacterium
CCAACCATCGCTTCCGTTCCGCATACTTTAAAACCCGGCTCCAGCTACCTGATCTCAGGCACCCAGTTCAACGGCCTGTCGCAGGGCGCCATGTACGGCGACGACGATCAGACCGCCACCAACTATCCGCTGGTCCGCATCACCAACAAGGCCAGCGGAAACGTTTTTTATGCCACCACCCACGACCACAGCACCATGGCGGTTGCCACTGGCGACAAACAAGTATCGACCCACTTCGATGTGCCGGAGAACATCGAAACCGGTCCCTCCCGGCTCGTGGTGGTCACCAACGGCATCCCCTCTGAACCTGTCTCAGTGACCGTGCAGTGATGGAACCCGTGCGTTTATGGAATCAAGGAGAATAGCGATGAACAAGTCACAGCACTTTTCGAAATCGACCATTGCTTTGGTCGCCATTTCTATTTTGGTGTCCGTCTTCGCGGCGAAGTCCGCTGCCGCCGAGTCCGAAACCACGCCGGCCTTCACGCTTCTCTATTCCTTCCAGGGCGCAAGCGGAGAAAATCCCCTCGCCGGAGTGGTCATGGATTCGAGCGGCACCCTTTATGGCACTACGTCCGAGGGCGGAGCCAACGGTGACGGCGCGGTTTTCACAATCGCAGCCGACGGCACCGAGTCCCTGCTGTACAGCTTTAAAGGCGGCGCCGACGGATCGTTCCCCCTCGCCCCGCTCACCTTCGACTCATCCGGCAATATTTACGGCACCACGACACTCGGCGGGAAATACGGCTACGGCACCGTCTTCAAGCTGGCATCCAACGGCGACAAAAGCCTGGTCTACAGCTTTGGCGCCGGCAACCACGACGGCCGTTATCCCAGCGCGGGAGTGCTCCTGGATAAGCAGGGCACCATTTTTGGCACCACCCAGGACGGCGGCGGCTACGGCTGCGGCACCGTGTTTAAGATCGACGCCAACGGCAAAGAGAGCATCATGCACAACTTCAAAGGCGTCGGCCCGGGCCATCCCGCCGACGGCGCATATCCCATAGCCGGCCTGATCCGCGACCACCACGGCAACTTATATGGAACCACCGAACTCGGCGGCGCTTCCAACGACGGCACTGTCTTCAAGATAGATTCCACTGGCCGTGAATCCTTGCTGCTCAGCCTCGACGGCAAATCCGGCGGCGGATATCCCTTCGGCGGCGTCGTCATGGACGCCCAAGGAAACCTCTATGGCACCGCCGCCTACGGCGGCGACGGAATCGGAGTCACCTTCGAACTAAGCCCCGCCGGCAAGGAAACCCCGCTCCACACCTTCCAGGGCGGCGACGATGGCGATTACCCATCCTCCGGATTGGCCATCGACAAGCACGGTAACCTGTATGGCACAACCGAATTCGGCGGCCTCGGTGGCGCCGGCGTGCTCTACAAGATCACCACCGCCGGCAAATTCTTTGTCCAGCACCACTTCGATGGCTCGGACGGCGGCGATCTTCTGACCAGCCCATTCGCCGACGATAATGGCAACGTCTACGGTACTGCCACAGAAGGCGGCGCCAACGGCCAGGGATCGGTGTTCAAGCTGAGCAACTAGTCGCCCGGCCGGGAACCCCCGGTCCAAAACCGATGACCGATGACCGATGATCGATGACTGACGACTAATGACTGACGACTAACGACTGACTTCCCCCCACTCCCGCCCAATCCCCGATCCCGCCGGTCGCCCGCAGCAGCTGTATTCGCGCGCGTTGCAGTTCGAAGTTCGCATCCTGCAACACCCCGAACTTTTCGCTCGCCTGGACCCGCGCGTCTTCCTCGTCGTGCCACGTTGCCCCGCCCGACTGCGCCTTTACCTGCGTCGCATCCAGAGTCGACTTCGCGATCTCATACTCCAGTTCGCTCACCTGCTGTGCCGCTCCCAACTGGTCCACCGACCGCTGCAGCCTGAGCGTCTGTTCTGAGACTTTTGCCTTCGTCGTCTCCACATCGTGCCGTGCATGCTGCGCATCCGCATCGGCAATCTTCGCGTGCGACCGCTGGCTTAAATTGAAAAACGGAAATTTGATCACCACTCCCACCGATCCGTTCTCTGCCTGAAAACTTCCCTTCTGAAAATAATCCTGATACCCCGTGTACTTCGCGAAATACGCGAACTGCCCCGCAAAATCGAACGTCGGCCACATCGCCCGATGCTCGCCCTTCGCCCGTAACTCAAATGCATGCGCCCGCAGATCGGCAATCTCCACCGGCAAGCTCGCCTCCGCCGTCTGCTGCAGATTTTCCTCCTGCTTCACCTCCGGCAACTTCGGAATCGAATCCGCATCCGCCTCAATCGACTCCGCCGGCAGCCCCGTCAACTGCGCCAGCCGCCGCCGCAACACGTCGATCGATCCCTGCGCCTGCGAGATCCTCAAATAAATTCGCGCCGTCACCAGCCGCGCCTGGTTCCGCGCCAGCGCGCTGTCCACGCCCTGTTGCACCCGCTCGTTCACCGCCTGCTCCGCCTTCAGCGCCGCATCGTACTCCCGGCTCGCATACCCCGAAACGCTCTGCCATTTGCAAAGTTCCGCGTAACTCAGCACCGTGTCCTGGATCACCTGCTCCCGCTGGTCTTTCGTCTGCACCTGGCTCTCCACATACTCGGTGCGCGCCGCGCGTATAAATTCCTGCAACCCCAGGTTGAACACCGCCGACGACGCATTGATATTCACCAGCGACGGCGCAATCCCCTCCAGCGTCAGCGGATACCCCAGCGTCGGCGGCCCCAGCCCCGATCCCACCGAAAGCTGCGGCAGATACTGGTTTCGCTCTTCCATATACGTCGCGAACGCCCGCTGCTCATCCGCATGCGACGCCGCCATGGTGCTGCTGTGCTGAACGGCGAGCTCTACGGCACGTTTCAGCGGAAGCGTTTCCGCATTGGCCGCCACAACCACCAAAGCCACCAATAGCAAAAATCTAGGGATAAAAGAACGAGCCATCGTACCCTCCTGGAAAAACTCTATAAGATCGGAAGCATTTTGGAATGAAAAAACCGAACAGTGGGTTTCCGCCAACCCTTCAACGAAGGAGCTTTAAACTGACGACTGACGACTGACGACTGACGACTGA
>DASVWZ010000296.1:0-2529 GCA_036392935.1 Terriglobales bacterium
CAATATCCCCAATATTATCTAGATTTTAGCCTCCTCGCCGCTTGTAAGTTGTTGATTATAGGGACAGGGGGGAGGGGGGGTAGTGTAACCAAGGAGTAAACATATGATCTACCAATATCCGAAAGACGTCCTCCGTTGCCAGCACATCAAGGTCAACGGCACCCAGTGCGGCTCACCCGCGCTCAAAAATCAGCCTTACTGCTTCTTCCATCAGGCCAACCGGCCTCAAAACCTCTGCCTCGAACGCAGCGCCGCACCTCCGCCGCCCAACCTCACCCTCCCCGTCCTCGAAGACGCCAACTCCGTCCAGGTCGCCGTCATGCAGGTCATTCGTCTGTTCCTGGCCGGCCAAATCGACGCCAAAGCCACCAGCCTCACCCTCTACGCCATGCAGATTGCCTCCTCCAACCTCGCGCGCCTCTCCCTCGAATCCGACCGCGCCACCCGCGTCGTCATTGATCCCGAACGCGTCGCTGAAACCCCGCTCGGTCGCCATCCCTGGTCCGTCTTCGGCGTCGGACACGACCCCGAAAACGAGGAAAACATGCCCCAGCGCCCAGAGTCCAACCCCATGTCGAGAATCTTGCTCTATCACCTCGGTTTGAAGGATGAAGACATGATTCGGGAGATGGCCGTGCTTCCCGAGGAGGACTTCGAAGCCTCGCGCCAACAACACATCGCCGATGAAGCCCGCGCCCCCGGCGTCTACCTCCCTCCTGATGAGGAGAAGGAAAATGAAAAACAATTCCAGGACGTCATCAACCCACCACCAGAAGGGTGCGAGTACCCCTGAAGATCCGCGCCCACCCGTCCCTGGTGTTACTGGCGACGAATGACTGTCGACCAACGACTGCTCTACGGCGTCGCAATCAGACGGACGGGGATAGGGGACAACCCGATCCCACCAACGACAGGAGGATTGGTGTTGGTATTGGAGGACGGTTCCACGCAGCCGGCAACATTGAGCACCGTAATACTGATGTCGCCGCCCGTCGGGTCAGGCGAAACCCCGGTTTCGACTCCGTTGACGAAGGCCTGGAGAAAGCCAACGATATTTAAGGGTGCAGGTGGGATGGGGCCTGAACCCACGTCAATGATTGGAACTGTCACAATAGAACTGCTTGTTGAGGCGTAGCTGCCAGCAAATGGGCCGCTGCCCGCAATGATTTCTGGTGGCGTGCTTGGAAAAGGAAGGGGATTATTCAATGTGTCCTGTCCGGCGCCGAGCCCATTGCCGGAAGCATTGATCAGGCACTCGGCCCCAGTTGTGCTGTCGGTAGTGGGGTTAGTCGTAAATGGCTGGTTGGACCAGGTGCCCGTTCCACAACCATAGACTGTCGTCATGTCAGCGCAAGCAACGCTCTCCTCGAAGTCGGTCCCGGAGCATGAAGAAGAGCAAACATTGTTCCCGGTATTCGCGGTAACCGAAGCCCCGAAGTACTGAACTCTATAGACCCCAGGCGCGTTAACGGTGCCTGGGGGATTTGCGAACGGAAGTGGACATCCCGTGCAATCTGCCGTCAAATCGAACTGCTCGCCGATGAGCGGTGGCGTGGGTGACTCGATCAGTCCTGTCGTTACGTTGATAAACGCGGCCCCACCGTTTTTCGGATCGGCATTGGCTACCAGCCAGGGTTTCACCGCCGTCGGCGCAATCGGAGTTGGCGACAAAGTATTCGATGGGTTATAGACTTCGGCGACCGACGTCGCCGAAACTGTGCTGCCCGTTCGTCCGAAGATTTTTGAGAAGAACGTTGGCAGCCCAGACTGCGTCAAAGCCACGGTGATCAGCGGATTGCCCTGGCGCGACCAGTCATACGTGATCGTTGGCGTCGGCGTTTGCCCGGCAACGGCGTTCACCGGGAGGATCGCGCTAATGTTGGCGGCAGCCATATTCTGCGCCAGACTCTGCGCGCTGAGGAAGTTGGGATCGGCCCCCGGACACGATCCGCCATTTCCCGAACACAAGGTGGTCGCACCAGAATTCGCGATGCCCATGGCACCGGCCAGCGCGGCTGCGTCCGCCGCATGCTTGATCTCGCTGCTGGCCACGTACAGCGTCACCACATCGATGGCCAGCGCTGAGACGGCGATCAGCGCCACGATGGAAATGGCCACCAGGATGATCGTCTGACCACGTTCGCCCCGTCGGTGCGCAATGAAATGTGCCATAGGGATTGCTACGATTCAATCCATGTTCACAGAAGTGGCCTGCGTGTTGATATTGGTCAGCCCCAGCGACGCTCCCGGAATCAGCAACTGCAAGACGTTATTGAAATGCCACTGATACGGATAGCTGATCGAAAGTTGCGTGGTCAGCACGTTAACTTGCACTGAGGCGCCCGCCGGCGGGGTTATGGTCTCTAGCGTCGCGCAGCTGGCTCCGCTGCGACAGATAGTCAGTTGAAGTCCCGTTCCCGGGCAGCCGGCGTTCGCGTTGTAAAACCAGCTCCCCGGCGTCCCCGAACCGGCGCTCGCGCTGGCCAGCCCGCAGTCATTGATCTTGGCGTTCAGCATGTATGCATCGAC
>DASVWZ010000297.1:0-74927 GCA_036392935.1 Terriglobales bacterium
GGGCAGGCTCTACGGGGCGGCTGTTAGTTGCGCCTTGGCGCTGCGCTTGTCGACGGTTTCGTTTGTTAGCGGGGCGCTGCACTCTTTTTCGAATCGGCGCGGCGCCGAGGACAACGGCCTTCGGTAGAGCGGAATTATTGAGTGATCGGGGTGTTGAGTTCTTTTAGGCGGATTTTCTTGAGAGCGTGCTGCCCGCCCCTTCGGCAGGCTCTTGAGGATTGCGGGAGAGCGGGCGCCCGGTATCAGGGCGTGGAAGAAAAACTGCAAAGGTCGGAGCCGGCCGTCAGTCCCATTTGTCGGTCAGCGTTATCGTCTTGTTTCTAGGTTCGTGCTTCTTGGGTTCGATCTTGCCGACGTCTATCACGATGGGGACGTTCGCCAGGAGGCCAGCTAGGATGCAGGTTCCGGTGGGTAGCAGCGGCACGTACTCGAATGAAACTTTGTCGAGGTACGAGATGGTCTGTCTCACCGCGTGGATGTCTTCGTTGTTGATAAGACGATGTAGGAAGTAGTTGTGCATTTGGGAGACGATCGTTGGTGAGATATCTGAGGGCCTTTGGCTCGCGATGGTGAGGAACACTCCGAATTTCCTTCCCTCCTTCACCATCTCCTCGAATGTCTCCAAGCGGTAGTCCTTCCACTGCTCGCTTTCTCGCTCGGATTCTTGTGACAGGATGTTGTGGGCCTCGTCGACTATGATGTTCAGGTATGTCTCGCTGTCATCCTCGACCTTCTTATCGTTATAGAGTCTCTTGCAGAATAGAAGGGGCAGGACCTTGCGCATCTGCATGTTTACATCCTTCAGCGATACAACCGCTATGTTCCTGCCGTTCCAAAGTTCCTCCGCGGCGCCGACGCGGATGACCTTTTTTAGCGAGTCGATGCGCTGGTCAAGTCTTTTTATTAGGGGGGCTAGGTGTTCTTTGTTTGAGAATCCGCGGACAATGTCCGAGTAGTACTGAAATATGATTTGCAGCCTGATCCGGTCTATGTTGCTTAACAGGCCCGGATTGGCGTCGGTCCCGACAACTCTGTCCTCGATGTATTCCGGTACGAATTCTGGTTCGTTGCTGTAGACGATGCGTTCGTCGTCCGCTTGATAGTAGTACCTACCGGCGGTCGTGTGATATTTGAGGTGTGCTTCATAGTCAGCGATGAGCTCCTGGATCGACGCGTTCCCGCCGAGGGCGGTGTTGAGCTCCTTCAGGAAGTTGACCGCGACGCCCCTTTCGACTGCCCGGTCTACCTCAACGGTTCCCTCTCGAAGTACCTGGGTTATCAACGTCCGGAGTCCGTCCGCGCTCCTTACGCGGTCGGCGAGATAATGGCTTTCGATCGCGCGGCGCAGGAACGGCGTTTGCGTTTTTGGGGTGGCCTCAAGCAGCACCGCCCAGAACTCTGCATCGTTCACGGCTTCGACGGTGACGGGGAGGCGGTCGCGGCCGTCCACCGAATGTGTGGAGAGCCGGTACACGCTCTTGTGCGCCTCTTCAATGATGACGTCGTCGGGGGGCTCGTCGGCGGTGTATTCGCCGTTGAAGTCAATGAGGAAGAACCGAGCTCGATTCTTGAAGTTTTGGTGGTGTATGTACCTCAGGAAAAGCTCTCGGTATATTTTCGCTAGGGTGTAGGACTTCCCGCTGCCCGTATTGCCGAAGATGGCGATGTGGCTGGCGAACAGGCTGTTCACGCCGACACGGATTTCCTGGCCTTTTTCGAAGGACAGGGTGCCGATCACGAGCGGCTCGTCGCCCTTTGTTATGAAGTCGTGCACCTGCTCGAACTCTTCGTTCTGGAGTAGGTAGCATTCGTTGTCAATCAGGGGAAGCTCCTTGATTCCCCTCTCGAATTCATTGCCTTTGAAGAACCCCAGGAGGCTAACAGTCAGTACCCTGTCTATTTTCTCCCTCCCGCTCGTGTAGTCCTTTCTGGCGGCGTAAAGCTTGTCCTCGGTAATTTCCTCCCCGTCGACCTTGCCGATTATTCTCGTGAACCCTTTGACGATCTTAATGTAGCTACCGACCGCCACGTTTCGGAGGAGGTCGCCCTTGTACACTAGGTGCGAGGCGTTCTTGGTCTTGTCCACTTTGACCTCGACGGTTCGCCCCTTTACTGAGACCACCTTGCCGATGGAAAAGATGGCTTCGTCCGAAACTTGGTCTATGTTTGACCTTCCGCCGAGAGGGGTTGGCATGGTTAGTCCTCTGCCTCTATGCTTCGAAGGATTTTCTCGAAGACTCTCTGGTTGATTTCCTCGAAGTTGTACTTGAACTTGTCGACCGTCGTGCCGTGGCCGTCGTCTTGCTGTTCCGGTCCTAGAATTTGTATGTTCTTGTTTCTGATCAAGCCCGTTGCCAGCGCCGCTTCGATCTGCTTCTTTGCCTCGGATGTGTAGGCAATAACGTACACGAGCAGTGTAGGGTTAGAGTTCGCGGCTCGCATGGTGATTTCCCGGATGTGCTCGTCCGCGAAGGAGAATCCCATCACGAACAGTACTGTATTTTCCTTCTCCAGCTCGTTCGAGTACAGGCGGAGCAGCTCATAGTAGGTCTGGTTCATGAGCGTGTGCCTGAACTTCTCTTTTGTCGGGTTGACTATCAGCAGGAGCTTCTCGTACGCGGCTAGGAACGCGTCGGTGGCCGGCCCTGCTGTCTTGCCGGCCGCTGCGGGCGTGAGGCTGGTGAGCGTGGCCCCGTCGGGGACTACGACGAGGTTGTCGGCGGGGAGAACTTTACTCGCGATTTGTCTAACGTGGTCGAGCGTTATGGAGAGAAGCACGGACTCTGTTCCGTCCATTTGCCAGGATAGGGAGCCGTGCAGCTTCATCAGGTTGAAGACTGGTAGCTCCGCTGTCTTGTCGTAGTAGAGGCTCCTCTTAAACCTGGACACCTTGAGGTTACTCAGGCTGAATTTGGGCTTGAAACGTCCGTTGAAGCCGTCGTTGTATTCGAGGTTGAGATCTTCGAGCGCCTTCTCCAAGAAGATGTCGACGTTCGTTGTAAATAGGTTGATCTCCTTGCTGAGGATCGTCACCTTGCGCTTGACCAGCACGGAGTTGAGGCATTGCAGGAATGCCTTGTACTGCTGGAGGACGGGTGCTGCCGAGGCGGCGCCGCTTAGGACGTCAAGGTTCTTGACGATGACTTCGTCGAAGAACCGCTTATAGAGGGAGACCGTGATGACCTTCTTTCGGGTGGCGTCGATGGGCGCCGCATCGACTTCGGTGAGGAGGGTTTCGATGTTGCCCAGCGCCTGTAGGTAGGGACAGGACATTCCCGAGCCGATCAAAAAGTTTACGTTGCAGTCTTGAATTGTGTTCTTGAGCTTTTCGACGTTCAGTTGCATGGCGGTTCGCACCCCCGGCAAAACGAAAACGGGGCCGTGGCTAGCGCGAGGGTCGGCCTTGGGGTTGGGGAGGGTAGGCGTCCTGTCTGCCCGCGGGTTTTTCCTGTAAGCAGGTTGCTCGCGGCGGAGGCCGGTCGGAATGACAATCTGGATGAGGGTCGGTACGGCACGGGTGAGGCCGTGTCCTTCCACGAGAAATGATTGGGAGTGGTCCCGGCTTCACCGCGGCATTCGGCGCTGAGTTCCTCGGAAGTGTAGTTCTGGTTGACCACGATGACTTCGGCTCCGCGGCCCTGCAGGTTGCGCACGTCGTGATCGGTGAGACGGCCGTGGAATGGGAAGCCTTCGGGGAGCTTTCCCTCGACATACTGAAACTGTTTGCCGCGAATGCCAAAGGAATAAAGATGGCTGGTGACCTGATCGGCGGGGCCCGTGCGCTTGAGGATGATGCAACTGGCCTGGTTGGCATGTCCGGCGCCGCCCTGGGGGATGACCGCTCCGGACTGCGCAGAGGCCGGCGCCGGCGCGAAGACTACTAACAGGCAAAACACGACCTGTAGACGAAGCGTTCTAATCATGCTGTGCTCGGACGGGCCGGATTGCTAACGGCAAGTAAGACGCGCGACGGCCCGTATTTCTGGGGGAACGAAAAAAGATACTCCGGGGCGAAACGTGCGTCAAGGGCTAGGGAAGGGTTGTTACGAAATCGGAACAAGGAGCGAGGGGTCGGGCGACCCCAGGGCTTCCCACTTAAGCCAAAGGCGGGCTTGAGTGCGGCACCCGGCAAGAGAGCGTCGAGGTCCTGTCCATCTTGTCTTCTGAATCGACCGTCACAGCCAGCGAATCCAAGTTGCTTTACACTCATCTTTCGAAATTGAGGGCTGAAAAGGAGACATCATGAAATATCGTTTGTTGGGAAAGAGCGGATTGCGCGTGTCGGAGATTTCTTTGGGCACCATGACCTTTGGCGAAGACTGGGGATGGGGCACGCCGAAAGAAGAATCGCGCAAAATCTACGACGCCTACCGCGAAGTGGGCGGCAATTTTATCGATACGGCAAATATTTATACCAACGGCACCAGCGAGCAACTGGTCGGCGAGTTCATCAAAGACCATCGCCAGGAGATTGTGCTGGCGACAAAATATACCAACGCCATGCCCGGCAAGGACGCGAACGCGGGCGGCAATCACCGGAAAAATATGATGCAGGCGGTGGAAGGCTCGCTGCGGCGGTTGAAGACCGATTACATCGATCTGTACTGGCTGCACATATGGGACCAGATCACGCCGGTGGATGAAGTGATGCGCGCCTTCGACGACCTGGTGAGCCAGGGAAAGGTTTTGTACATTGGCGTTTCAGACGCGCCGGCGTGGTGGATCGCGCAGGCGAATACGCTGGCTGAGTTGCGCGGCTGGACGCGCTTCGTCGGTCTGCAGATTGAATATTCGCTGCTGGAACGCACGATTGAACAGGAGCTGATTCCGATGGCGAAGGCATTTGAGCTGGGCCTGGTTGCGTGGTCTCCGCTGGCGGGAGGGTTGCTTACGGGCAAGTATCAGTCCAAGAAAACCGAGGATGGCGCGCGTTTGACCACGGAGATGGGAGCAACTTTTGCGCGCAGCGGTGAGCGGGTCGAAGCCGTGGTTTCTGCGGTAAAAAAGATCAGCGGCGAGACTGGCCGTTCGATGGCACAGGTGGCGCTGGCCTGGCTGCAGTATCGTCCGATTCCGGTCATTCCGATCATTGGGGCGCGGCGCATGGCGCAGTTGAAAGACAATCTCGACAGCATGAGCTTGCAGTTGACTCCGAAGCAGGTTGCGGAGCTCGACGAGGCCAGCGCGGTCGAACTCGGCTTTCCGTACAACATGTACAGCAAGGAATTTGTGCGCGGGATTATCTACGGAGGCATGCGCGACCAGTTGATGGTGGCGTAGGTGGGCCGGATCTCTGAGAGCAGCTAAGCGAACTCGTCGGGAAACAATCTGTGAAAACCATTGGCATGATCGGCGGCATTGGGCCGGACTCGACGGTCGATTACTACAAGCTGTTGCTCGAAGGCTATCGCGCGCGCACGAAAGAAGACTGCCAGCCGCAGATCGTGATCAACAGCGTCGACATGCGGCGGCTGGTGCGGATCATGAATGCGGGCGATCATATCCAACTGATTGAATGGTTCTCAGCCGAGTTGAGCAAGCTGGCGGATGCGGGCGCCGAGATTGGTTTGCTGGCTTCGAACACGCCGCATATTGTTTTTGACGAATTGAGCCAGCGGTCAACGATTCCGCTGGTGAGCATTGTGGAGGCGACGGCGGAACGGGCGGGTGAAATGCGGCTGAGCAAGCTGGCGTTGTTTGGTTCGGGGTTTACGATGAAGGCCAGCTTTTATCCGGCGGCGTTCGCAAAGCGGGGAATGGCAGTGATCATGCCTACTCCCGACGAGCAGGGATGGATTCACGAACACTACATGAACGAGCTGGCATACGGGATCTTCAAGTCGGAGACGCGAGACCGGTTGGTGGCGATCGCGTGCCGCATGCGGAAGGATTCCGGCGTTGAAGGATTGATTTTGGGCGGGACGGAGCTGCCGCTGTTGCTGCGCGATTCGAATTGCGGGATGCCGCTGCTGGATACAACGAAGATTCATGTGGAGGCGGTGATGAAGGTGGCGTGGGAAGGCAGCCGTCAGCCGTCAGCCATCAGCCATCAGTAAAATCAAAGGCCTCATCCGGCCCGCGGCTTTCCCGATGTTCAAGAATCACCGAAAGCCTCTGAGGTGTGGTTTATAATCGCGCCTTTCGGTATCTAAACCATTCTTATAAAGGACGCGATTATGCCACTCACCAATATTGTCGATGTACACGCGCGCGAAGTGCTGGATTCGCGCGGGAATCCCACGGTTGAAGCGGAGATCATTCTGGGCGATGGCTCGCACGGGCGGGCGATTGTGCCGAGCGGGGCTTCGACCGGGGAGCATGAAGCGGTCGAGCTGCGCGACGGCGACAAGAAGCGCTTTTTGGGCAAAGGCGTGTCGAAGGCGGTGAAGAACGTGAATGGTGAGATCGCCGAAGCGCTCGACGATTTTGATGCGGCCAACCAGCGTGGGCTGGACGAGCTATTGATCGAGTTGGATGGGACGAAGAATAAAGGCCGGCTGGGAGCGAATGCGATTCTGGCAGCGTCAATGGCTGCGGCACGGGCGGCGGCGTCGTCGTTTCAGTTGCCACTTTACCGATATTTAGGCGGGCCAGCGAATACGTTGCCGGTGCCGATGATGAACATTCTCAACGGCGGCGCGCACGCGGACAACAATGTCGACTTTCAGGAGTTCATGGTGATGCCGGTGGGTGCATCGTCATTTAGAGAGGCGCTGCGCTGGGGCGTCGAGGTGTTTCATACGCTGAAAGGCGTGCTGAAAAAGCGCGGGTATAACACAGCGGTCGGCGATGAGGGAGGGTTTGCGCCGTCGCTGAAGTCGAATGTGGAGGCGATTGAAGTGGTGCTCGAGGCGATTGAGCAGGCGGGATACAAACCCGGCAAGCAGATTGCGATTGCGCTCGATCCGGCGGCCAGCGAGTTTTATCAGGATGGAAAGTATGTGTTCAAGAAATCGGATAAATCGAAGAAAAGCTCGGATGAGATGGTGAAATTTTGGGCGAAGTGGGTGAAGGATTATCCGATCGTGTCGCTGGAGGATGGGCTTGCGGAGGAAGACTGGGATGGCTGGGCCAAGCTGACGAAAGAGTTGGGCGACAAGATTCAGTTGGTGGGCGACGATATTTTTGTGACCAACATTGAGTTTTTGCAGAAGGGAATTAAGAAGCACGTCGGGAATTCGATACTGATCAAGGTCAATCAGATCGGGACGGTGAGCGAGACGCTGGATGCTATCGATCTGGCGCGGCGGAACGGGTATACGTCGGTGATTTCGCACCGGTCGGGCGAGACGGAAGATGTGTTCATTGCGGATTTGGCCGTGGCGACGGGGGCGGGGCAGATCAAGACGGGATCGGCGTCGCGGACGGACAGGATTGCGAAGTATAACCAGCTGCTAAGGATTGAAGAAGAGTTGGGTGGGGCGGCGAGGTTTTTGGGGTTGGAGGCGGTGAACTACCACCAGTAGATTGACTTAGTCCACGACTTAGTCTAGTCTGATATCATGGAAGTGAACATCCACGAGGCCAAGACGCATCTTTCACGGCTGCTGGAACGCGTGGCGATGGGCGAGGAAGTCATCATTGCCAAGGCAGGAAAACCGGTCGCGAAGCTGGTCGCCATCAACGGGCGCCGGAAGAAGCGGACACTGGGCTCGGCCAAAGGCGAGTTCGTTGTTCCCGAGGACTTCAATGATCCTCTGCCGAAAGAGATCGAGGATCTTTTCTGGCAATGAAAGCGCTGCTTGATACGCACGCTTTCCTCTGGGCAATCGGAGAGGAAGGTAAGCTATCGCAGCGGGCGCAGCAGTTCTACACATCCGCGGATCTTTGGTTGAGCGTCGCAAGTATCTGGGAAATTCTCATCAAGGTGCGAGTCGGTAAACTGAACTTGCCGGATCCCGTGGGCCCGTACCTTGTCAGAAAGATGGCCCACGATCACATCGAACCCTTGCCCATAACTCTCGATCACACCCTGAGAATCGAATCGCTCCCAATCCATCACCGTGATCCCTTTGATCGAATTCTGGCTGCCCAGAGCCTGGAAGAGAAGCTGCCATTGTTAACGGCAGACCCAATATTCGGTAGATACCAGGTCCGCGTTATATGGTAGAGTGCGCTGCTCGCTAGAATCCCATCCTGTCATCTGCTGACGGGCCATACGTCGCCGGCAGCGGTACGTCATGCAGGCGCAAGTACACGCCAAGCTGCGCGCGGTGATGGATCAGGTGATTCAGAAACATTGTGCGGTAGGCGAGAAAGCGCGAACCGCTGAAGATTGGCTTCGATTGGAAGCTGAGCTTCCAGGGTTCGTCCCAAGTCGCGTCTTTCGTATTCTTCAGCGCGTCGTGGAGTTTGGCGGTGTTCTCGTCGAACATTTTTAGTAAGCCAGCCTTTTCAAACGGAGGCCGCGGCCGGCTCGGCCCGCTGCCGAAATCGAGCTCCGGCGTGGTCATGATGACGTAACCAAAGCCGGTCAGTTCGGCAACGTGCGGGGCGAGCTTGTCGAGCGGCATGGATTTGGGGTGCGGAGTGAATCCGGTTTTGTCGAAGGGCACGCGTTCAAGGGTCAGGCGTGTGACTTTCATTTCCTGATCGAACTCGGGCAGGAGTAGGTCGCTGATTGGCATGTTTTGTCCTTTGCGCGAAAGATGAACCGATATCTTACGACAAAATTGGAGTTGGAAACCGGACTGCCGGATTCGGTGAAATTTCGTATCCTGGGTAGGCCGCGCGAATGTGGAGCAGCAAGCGGAAATGTGCCCAGGTATATAATTTTGACGAACTATATGGCGGAAAGCGAAATCATCTTTTCGATTCAGGAATCGCCGGAAGGTGGTTATGAGGCGCGAGCGCTCGGCCACTCCATTTTCACGCAGGCGGACACCATGGAAGAGCTAAGGCGAAACGTTCGGGAAGCCGTGCATTGTCACTTTGAGAACGGCGGTTCGCCCACCGTAATTCGCCTGCACATGGTGAAGGACGAGGTTATTCCGGTTTGAGGCTGCCTCGTGATCTCTCCGGTCACGATCTCATACGGCTGCTGCGCCGCTACGGTTACGAGCCAACTCGCCAGGTTGGCAGTCACGTCCGGCTGCAATCGAATACACGTGGTCAGCCACATTCCATAACGATTCCGAATCATGACGCACTGCGAGTGGGAACGCTGAGCGCCATATTGTCTGACGTGGCAATCTATTTGAAAATTGAACGCTCTCAGCTGGAACAGGAGCTTTTTGGAAAATGACTCGACCCAAACCACTCGTTCTCATCATTCTTGATGGCTGGGGATATCGCGCCGAAACCAAAGCCAACGCGATCGCGCTGGCACGCAAGCCAACTTATGATCGGCTGTTGCGCGAGTATCCGAATACGCTGATTCATACCAGCGGAAAATTTGTCGGTCTGCCCGACGGGCAGATGGGCAACAGTGAAGTCGGGCATCTGAACATCGGCGCCGGGCGGATCGTCCACATGGACATCACCCGCATCGATCTGCTGATCGAGACCGGAGAATTTTTCAAGCATCCCGTGTTGATGGCCGCGATGAAGCATGCTCAGGTTGGTGAGCGCAGGCTGCATCTGTTCGGCCTGGTCTCCGATGGCGGGGTGCACTCGCGCAACACTCATCTTTATGCGTTGTTAAAGATGGCGAAGCAGAACGGCCTGGAACGCGTCTTCGTTCATGCCTTTATGGATGGCCGCGACACGCTGCCGACCAGCGGCGCTGGATTTCTCGAGCAGCTGCAGCAGAAGATCCGCGAATACAACACTGGCAAGATCGCGACGGTCAGCGGGCGCTATTACGCCATGGACCGCGACCGGCGCTGGGAGCGCATCGCGAAGGCATTCGACGTAATGGTGAACGGTCACGGCGAAGGCGGCACGTACGCTGACGCGGTCCAGGGCGTGAAAGAGTCCTACAACCGCGGCGTGACCGATGAGTTTATCGTCCCATTTGTCTGCACTGACAGTCGCGGCGAGCCGCTGGCCACGATTCGTGATGATGACGCCTGTATATGCTTCAACTTCCGTGCCGACCGCGTGCGCCAGATCACGCGCGCGCTGGCTAGAAACAGCGGTTTGAATGAGCAAGGCGGGCGGGATTTGCCCGGCGCGGAAGACCTCGATAACACAATCCCGCGCGATCGCGCGCCAAAAAATCTGCACTACGTCTGCATGACGCAATACGACAAAAATTTCCGCTTGCCCGTCGTGATTCCGCCGGAGTCGCTGGACAATATTCTGGCCAACGTCATGGCGCAGATGAATATGCGGAACCTGCGCGTGGCGGAAACCGAAAAATATGCGCACGTGACGTATTTCTTCAACGGCGGTGTGGAGCAGCCATTTCCCGGCGAAGACCGCGCGCTGGTGCCGTCGCCAAAAGTTGCGACTTACGATTTGAAGCCGGAAATGTCGGCACAGGGAATTGCCGACGCGGTGGTGAAAGCGGTCAACGACGGTGCATTCGATGTGATCATCGTGAACTTCGCCAACGCCGATATGGTCGGCCACTCCGGCAAGCTTGAGCCGACGATCAAAGCCGTCGAGACGGTCGACGCGTGTTTGACCCAGATCGATAAAGCCGTACGCGCGCGCGGCGGAGCCATGTTGATTACCGCCGATCACGGCAATGCTGAGATGATGATCGATCCGGCGACCGGCGGCCCGCACACGGCGCATACCTTGAATCCGGTGCCGTTCATCGTGGTTTCCGAAGACGCGAAACAGTTCAAGCTGAAGCCGGATGGCTCGTTGCGCGACATCTCGCCGACGATCCTCGGCATGCTCGGTCTGGCCGAACCGAGAGAAATGACCGGCAGAGATTTGCGGGTGAAGCTCGGGTGAAGTTTTGGGTTCTCCCGCCGGCTGCGAGAAAGTCTTAACTGCTACAGACGCAGAACAGCAAAATCTTAAAGCGCGAAGTGCGCAAAGATGGCGCAAAGTACGCAGAGAAGGATGCTCTTCTATTCTTTTCTATTCGACGGCGGTGACCATATATTGCTCCAGCTTCCCGTCGGGCATTTCGTAGGTCCAGACACTCAACGTTTTCTGCGGAAATTTAGCTCGATAAACGCGAAACATCATGCCGCCGCGGAGTGACTGGCGAGTCTGAACAAATTCCATTGGCGTTCCCAGCGGGCCGAGGCTTGAGGCAAAATCCTGCAACGCCTGATCGTTGAAGTAGAAGTTGGCGTTATCGGTAAAGAGAGACCGGTCGATCTTGCCCTGTTGCAGGCCGGCAAAAATCTCGCGTGCCTGTTCGAGCTTCTGCGGAGTGGCCGGGTCGAGGCTATTACGTACAAGCGGAGCGATCGCCCGGGTGATCTGACTAGACGCAAGCGCCGCGTCCTGGTTCGTAAGGACCACGATGGCGATTTTGTCGTCGGGATAGACGATGTTGTCAGCAGTAAATCCAGAGACCTCTCCGTTGTGTTCAAGCCGGCGACGGCCGTTTTCAAGGCCCACTTCCACGCCCAGTCCGTATTCAGTGCCTGCGCCGTTATTGAGCAATACTTCGCGGGAAAACTCGGCGTACGATGCCGGACGCATGAGCTTCTGATCGATGATCGAGACATCCCACTTCGCCAGGTCTTCCGCCGTCATGGCAAGTTCACCGGCGGCGAACATCCAACCAAAACCTTCTTTGGGCGCGGGGCGCAGCGGGCCGAGAGCCAGGCGAATGTAGGCGCCGGGATCGGACGGGCCCAGACTCTGACTATCGGTGTCGGTGACCGTCTTCATGCCGAGCGGGTCGAAAATTCGCTGGTGGAGAAACTCAAACAGCGGCATGCCAGAGACTTTTTCGGCAATGACGCCGGCGATTACGAAGTTGGTGTTGCTGTACTGCCAGTGATCGCCGGGGTTGAAGTCGAGCGGCTTTTTGGCCCACACATCCATGATGTGTTGCGCAGTGATGGGCTGCAGAATGATCGGCATGGCGTAGTCTTGCGGCCAGTAATCCTGATAACCGGAGGTGTGCGAAAGCAATTGGCGGAGGGTGACTTCATTGGCGCGAGTGAGGTCGGGCAGATACTTGCCGACTTTATCGTTCAGCGAAAGCTTGCCTTGCTCCTGCAAGATGAGCAGTGCGGCGGCGGTGAATTGCTTGCTGATCGATCCGATGCAATAGCGCATTTCCGGCTTTGCCGGAACTGCAGGATCGATGCGAGCCGAACCATAGGCTTGCAGGTAGGCGATCTTGCCGTCTTTAACAACGGCCACTGATGCGCTGGGGACGCCGGTTTTGGCCAGGCCGGCGTTGGCCACACGATCGATTTGTGCCTGCAGATCGGCGGGGAGCTGTTGTGACATCGCAAGTGGAAGCAGAATCAGAAGGCAGGGCAATAAAACGCATAATTTCTTCACGAACCACTCCTCAATGAGTTTCGCAGGCTGACCGGCTGCAACCCAAGGTTGCATTATAGAGTCCATAAACTGCTTCCCGCGAGCCTGCGCAAGTTGTATGCTCGCGGCGAGTGACTCACCCAATCGAGTCTGGCGCGTCTATTCCAGTGAGAAGCACGGAACAAACAACGGCTTGGCGGCGTACATATTAAAGGAGGCGATATGAATATCAGTTCGCGTTGGGGACGGTATCTGGCAGTGTCGATTTTTTCGGGGCTGATCATCACAGCAACCGCATTGCCGGCACTTGCCTCGTCAGAAGGCTCGTTTCAGCGCACCTTGCAGGTTAGCGGACCGGTGAATCTGGATGTCCAGACCGGTTCCGGCGATATTCAAATTCACGGTGGCTCCTCCGGGCAGGTGCAGGTCAACGCGCGGATCAAGGTCAGCAATTGGTTCGGCAGCGACAACGATGAGCGAGTCCGCCGCATTGAGCAGAACCCTCCGATTCAGCAAAGCGGAAACGACATTCGCATCGGGCACATCGACGATCCCGATCTTCGCCACAATATTTCCATCAGCTACGACATCTCCGTCCCGGCGGATTCGCAGGTGCATGCTCATTCAGGCTCCGGAGAGCAGCGGATTTCCGGCGTCACCGGCGGAGTGGAAGTCGATGCCGGCTCGGGAGACCTGAAGATCGACAATGTTGGCGGACGAGTTCGCGCACACACCGGATCGGGCGCAATCACGCTCGATCATGTTCAGGGCAGCGTGCACGCCGAGGCCGGCAGCGGCGATATTCGCGGAAACGACATTGCAGGAGGATTTGAAGCGCATACGGGCAGCGGACAGATTGAAGTCTCGCAAAGCGCGCCGGGAGCGGTGAGTGTGGAAACCGGGTCGGGCAACGTCGAGGTGCGCGGGATCCGCGGTTCGCTCGATGCGTCGACCGGAAGCGGCGACGTAAGGGTTGAAGGCGAGCCCACTGGCGGCTGGACCATTCATACCAGTTCGGGAGGAGTGCAGTTGAAAATCGGCTCGGGCACCGGCTTTGATGTGGATGCAAGAACCAGCTCAGGATCGATTTCAACCACGCAATCGGTCGCGGTGCAGGGAAGTATGGGACATAAAGAACTGCGCGGCAAGGTGAATGGTGGCGGCGTGCCGGTGACGATTAGAACCAGTTCGGGCGATATCGAAATTCAGTAGCGCATGATGTTGAACTATGAAGCCCTCGGCGCCGGCTGAGGGCTTCTCTCTGTTTTAGACTCCAATCACTGCCACCAACTCTTTTACTGCCGCAGCGCTCTTGTTGAGCTGCGCCTGTTCGTCAGCGGTGAGCTTGATCTGAATGATCTGCTCTATGCCTGCAGCACCGAGCTTCACCGGCACTCCGACGTAAAGACCCTTAATCCCGTACTCGCCCTCGAGATAAGCCGCGCAGGGCAGGATCTTCTTTTTGTCTTTCAGAATCGCCTCGGCCATTTCGGTTGCGGCCGCGGAAGGAGCGTAATAGGCGCTGCCAGTCTTCAGATATTTCACGATCTCGGCGCCGCCATCGCGTGTGCGCTGCACCAGTTTTTCCACGGTTGCAGCGTCCATCAGCTCAGTGATGGGAATTCCAGCCACGGTCGAGTAGCGCGGCAGAGGCACCATGGTGTCGCCGTGGCCACCGAGCACGAAGGCGGTGACGTTTTCCACGCTGACCTTGAGTTCCATGGCAATGAACGCGCGGAAGCGGGCAGAGTCGAGAACGCCGGCCATCCCGATGACGCGCTCACGGGGAAATTTGCTCAGCTTCAACGCAGCTTGTGCCATGGCGTCGAGCGGGTTGGAAACGATGATCAGAATGCATTTGGGCGAATGCTGAACCACTTTGCCGACCACGTCCGACATGATCTTGTAGTTGGTGTTCAGCAGATCGTCGCGGCTCATGCCCGGTTTGCGCGGAATGCCGGCGGTGATGATCACGATGTCGGAGTTGGCGGTATCGGCGTAATCGTTGGTGCCGATGACGTAAGAGTCGCGTTTCTCGATGGGCATGGCTTCGAGCAAATCGAGGCCTTTGCCTTGCGGCACGCCTTCGATAATGTCGATCAGAACCACGTCCGCCAGTTCTTTGGCGGCGATCCAGTGGGCCGCGGTTGCGCCCACATTTCCTGAACCTACGACGGTAATTTTCTTGCGCATAAGTCCCTCTCTTTTTTAATTGATGATGTCGTGAAAACTGGTAAAGAAATTTGCCGAGCGAGCAAGGCAGCCCGGCTTTTATCGCTTGCTTCTGTTTTCAATTCACTTCTGAAAATTCTTTAGCTGCCAACGACAACAAAGCGGCTCATCGAACCGCACTTAACACCGCCGCGCCCATGTTGTCGATGATGTGCCCGGCAAATTCGCTGGTCTTGACTTTGGTCGCATCCTGCAACATGCGCTCAAAGTCATACGTGACTTTTTTCTGCTCGATAGTCGTCTCCATGCCTTTTTCAATCAGATCGGCCGCTTCATTCCAGCCGAGGAAACGAAACATCATCACGCCGGAAAGAATCACCGACCCGGGATTGATGACGTCTTTGTCGGCGTATTTCGGCGCCGTGCCGTGGGTCGCTTCGAAGATTGCGAAGCCATCGCCAATATTCGCGCCGGGCGCAATGCCCAGCCCGCCCACCTGGGCAGCGCAGGCGTCGGAGATGTAGTCGCCATTCAGATTCGGCGTCGCCAGCACAGAGTATTCATCAGCGCGCGTGACTACCTGCTGGAAGATCGAGTCGGCGATGCGGTCGTTGATCATCAGCTTCTGCTTCCATGCGCCGCTGCCGTGGGTCTGGTAGATCGCGTCGAGCACGGCGCGCACTTCCTTGTAAACCGACTGGCGGAAGTCTTCAGTCGCGAACTCAAGACCAGGCTCGATGGCATTCGCGTTTTGCTCAACCGTCATGTTCGGGTTCTTGTCTTTGTTGTCGATGATCCAGCTTTCGCGCTCAGTGATGACCTTGTCGCGAAACTCCTGCGTTGCGAGTTCATATCCCCATTTGCGAAACGCACCCTCGGTGAACTTCTGGATGTTGCCCTTATGAACCAGCGTCACGCTCTTGCGCCCATTTTCGAGCGCGTACTCAATCGCCATGCGCACCAGCCGCTTGGTTCCAGTGACGGAGATCGGCTTGATGCCCACGCCCGAATCGAGGCGCACCTGCTTTTTGCCGCCCTTCAGCATGTCTTTGTTCAGGAACTCGATCAGCCGTGCCGCCTCGGGCGTGCCTTCTTCCCACTCGATGCCCGCATAGACGTCTTCGGTATTTTCGCGGAAGATGACTACGTCCATGCGCTCGGGGTGCTTCACCGGCGACGGCGTGCCCTTGTAATAGCGCACCGGACGCACGCAGGCATAGAGATCGAGAATCTGGCGAAGCGCGACGTTCAGGGATCGAATTCCGCCGCCGACCGGCGTAGTCAACGGGCCTTTAATAGCCACGCGAAACTCACGCACAGCCGCGATGCTGTCTTCCGGAAGCCAGTTCTTGAACTTGGCAAACGCTTTTTCGCCGGCGAAAACCTCGTACCACACCACGCGGCGTTTCCCCTGGTAGGCCTTCTCGACAGCCGCATCGAACACACGCGCCGACGCCTTCCAGATGTCGCGCCCCGTGCCATCGCCCTCAATAAACGGGATGATCGGATTATCGGGGACCTGGTAGTGCCCGTTCGCGTAAGTGATCCGCGCGCCGGTGCTGGGCACGGGAACGCCGTTGTAAGAAGCCGCCATGAAAAGTCCTCCTCGGGACGGATACGACGCAGATATAAGGGAAAACTCTCCATTATATGGAGTTTCACCGCAATCGACAGCGAAAACAGCTGCGCCTGATGAAAATGTTTACATTGATTCCCAACTGTGGCTGTGACGTAGAACACATCTGTTGATTCATCATGGCCGTACTCTCGCCGCGCGGCGGCGCGTTGGTAAAATATCGACATGTATCCAGGAGGATGCAAGGGGAGGCATCTCTCCGCATGGGTGTTGGCCGGTTTGTGGCTCGCGTTGGCAGGGATGGCATGCGCGCAGGACACGCTCCCCGACTCGCCGCGTGCGGCATCTTCCCGCGTGGACCCAGACGGCGTTATCTCACCCGCGAGGCCGGACACGGGAACGGCCCTGGTCGTCGCGACTCCGCCGACCGCGCCAGCAGAGTCGACCCACGCCTTCTGGGACACCACGAACATCTTTCTTTTTTCCGGCGTCGCCGTGGTGCGGACCATGGACTACGTTTCCACTCAAAATTTCCTTCGCCGCGGACGCCAGGAGATCCTGCTGCCGCAAGATGTGGTCGAGAACCACGCCGGTTTTGCCGCCATCGAAGCCGCGGGAACGGCTACGTCGATTGGCATTTCCTACCTTTTTCATCGCACGCAGCATCACACCATGGAGCGCTGGGTTTCGATCGTCCACATCAGCGTGACCGGTTTTGGCGATGTGCGAAATTACTGCTTGAAATCGAAGCATACCGAGCAGCAGTAGCGTGCGTGTTGCGGGGCCGGGTCACGTTGCGTAAAATCTGATTAAATTAAGACCGCACCAGGAGGTCTCCTTGGCAAGAACGTCGGTTGCATTGGGTTTTCTGGGCCTCGCACTCGCTTTGTTGTTTCCCCTGACCGCCACTGCCCGCAGCCAGTCTTCTGATCGGGTGCAAATTGCGCGCGATATCTACCTCGAATCCGGCGACCAGAGCGGCGATCTGGTCTGCGTTGCCTGCTCCATTCACGTTCGCGGCGGTCAGGCATCCGGTGATGCGGTTTCCATCCTCGGCAGCATCACGGTTGAAAACGGTCAAATCGCAGGGGACGCCGTGGCCATTGCCGGCCGGTTGCGGCTGGTTGGGTCCTCGCACATCGGCGGGGATGCTACCTCGATCATCGGTGGCTTGCAGCGCGATTCCGATTCAACCATCGGCGGCGATCAGGTCTCGCTCGGCGGACCGATCTGGTTCCTGCTGATCATAGTTCTACCGTTTGCTATATTCGCCGCCTTTGTCACGCTGGTTATCTGGCTGGTCCAGCGGCTGCGCACGCCTCCACCACCGTATCCCGGAGCGATGCCAACGCCGCCCCGGATGTAATCGGCGTACCGCGATGCCAACGGCTAGTTACCCCATCTTCTGGTGCCGAAGTATTTGCGCACGCCGATCGCGTTGTAGCGCCCCCACGGGCCGCTGGTGCCCTGATCGGCTGGTCCCAGATTTCCGCTGCGCGCGCCCAGCCGGTCAAACAGAAAGTGCTGCGTGAATCGCGCTTCAAAACCTTTGCCGATATAAATCGCCGCACCCCAGCGCTGCTCTACTCCGATGGCGTCCCACGACCAGGTGTAGAGGTTTTGGGGGACGTTCTTGCCAAACAAAAACGATGGCTCATAGAACACCATGAACCGCCGGAATTGCCCCCGCCCAAACGGGCGAACTTCGATGGTGCCAGAGAGCATATAGCGCGCGAAGAGCGAGCAGGGGGCGTTCTTGCCGCCGTAGTCGCCGGCATTCCCCGCGCATTGATTGGGATCGATCTCGTTGTGCGGCGGCGCCAGGTCGAACTGCGCGAAACCGTAATACCAATCTTTGGGGAAAAAGGTTCGCGCGTCCGGCGGAGTCACCAGCACCGGATCTTCTGCGTAAAGCGCCGGACAGATCGATAACAGCAGAACGAAAAATAGCAGTCGTCTCATCGGAATCTCCAAAAAAGCTGGTGTGGTGTGAATGTGGGAGTATAAACGGTCTAGCCGGACGCGTTGAAATGCCCGGCAAAACTTCGGCGCCACGCACGGTTGCCCCAGTACATAACATCTGTTAGACTAAACTAACTGGACTTAGTCTATGAAGGTCGTTAATATCCACCAGGCGAAGACCCAGCTTTCCCGGCTCGTCGAGGAAGCCTCCCGCGGCGAGTCGTTCGTCATCGCTAAAGCCGGCAAGCCCAAAGTGAAGGTCACAGCTCTTACTTCCCCCTCCGGTTCTCGCGTACGCCGCCTCGGTTTCATGCGCGGACAGTTTTCCGTGCCCGCCGACTTCGACCGCATGGGCGCCGCGCATATTAAGCGCCTGTTCGGTGACGGCGAATGAAGTTGCTGCTCGACACGCATCTGCTTCTGTGGGCCGCTGGCCAGCCGGAACGGTTGCCCATGAAGGCCCGCGGGTTGCTCAACGATTCCGATAATGATCTTCTATTCAGCGTGGCCAGCTTATGGGAAGTAGCGATCAAGCACTCGTTGAAGCGCGCCGATTTTCAGCTCGATGCAAAGCTCTTGCGCCGCGGCCTGATCGATAACGGCTACATTGAGCTCCCTATCCGCAGCGGCCACGTCGTCGCCACCGAAAGTCTGCCCTCAGTGCACAAAGATCCCTTCGACCGCATCCTGGTTGCTCAGGCAACTGTCGAAGGGATTACCCTCTTGACCACCGATTCTGCGGTCGCGCAATATCCTGGGCCAATCCAGAAGCTCTAGAGAAACGTCCAGCCAACCGCCGCCGAAATCGTCCAGCGATTTCATCCCCGCCCGACAATTCTCCTGGCAACTTCTGCTATCCTGCGAGCTATCAACGGAGGATGGGTACGATGTTTTTGCAGAAAATCGGCAGAGCACTTTTCTTAGGAGCGATGATTCTTATGGCAGGCACAACCTTCGCGGCGTCGAATATTTATGACTTTACACTGCCCTCCATCGACGGCAATCCCATGCCGCTGGCCGACTTCAAAGGCAAAGTCGTTTTGCTCGTCAACGTGGCCAGCCGCTGCGGATACACCCCGCAATACAGCGCTCTCGAGGCCATCTACGAAAAATACAAAGACAAAGGCTTCGTCATCGTCGGCTTTCCCGCCAACAATTTCGGCGCGCAGGAGCCCGGGACCAACGCCGAAATCAAAACCTTCTGCTCGCGCAAGTACAATGTCTCGTTCCCCATGTACAGCAAAGTTTCCGTCAAGGGTGACGACCAGACGCCGCTTTATCAGTATCTGACCAAAGACACCAAGCCGCCCATCTCCGGCGACATCAAGTGGAACTTCACCAAATTTCTGGTCGACAAAAATGGCAACGTGGTCGAGCGCTTCGAACCAGATGTCACGCCCGATTCGCCGCAGGTGACCTCCGCCATTGAAAAGCTGCTGAAGTAGTGAGCCCGGCGGACGCTTTGTAGCCCGATTCGTAATCTGGATCGGGCTTACGCCGACGCTGACCCATCTCAGTGCGGCGGATACCTCTTATCGATCGCAGCCATGATCTGCTCCGCCCATCGCACCGCATCTTCGATCGCCATGATCGAGGCCGGCACTCGCTTCTGCCCCTCGAACTGCGCGAGCTTTCTCGCCGCGAGGATGCACGCGGCAATCAGCAGCACTCGTTTGCGCCCTTCGTCCATGAAAGGAATGTTATCATATTCGCCTTTTGTTCGCTTTTTGGCTTGTCAATGAGTGTAATCGCGATGTTACGCCACTTGACCCAGAGGCGTCGCGCAAGCCTCTCCTAAACCGATGGCTTGCCCGGTCTTCACCGCCCAAGAAAACATCCTCAGCGCAGGGTCTCTCCCAGGGCTTCATTTCACCATGAGAAACTCTGGCCGGGGGATGTCGCCTTTTGCCTGTGAATTCCGATTTCCTTTATAGGAGGAAGACTGCTAATGTTGCGCAAGCCCTAAGGCTTCGTTGCAAGTCCCGCCCTCCGAATGATCGGGCAGACCATATCGCACTACCGCATCGTCGAGAAACGTGGCGGTGGCGGGATGGGTGTCGTCTATAAAGCCGAAGACATCAAACTGCAACGCTTTGTCGCGTTGAAGTTTCTGCCCGATGAAGTAGCCAAAGACTCGCAGGCGTTAGCCCGATTCCAACGGGAAGCGAAGGCTGCTTCTGCACTCAATCATCCCAACATCTGCACGATCTACGAGATTGATGACCAGGGCGGGCAGGCGTTCATCGTCATGGAGTTTCTGGATGGGATGACGCTGAAGCACAAGATCGGCGGGCGACCGATGGACACCGAGACGATTCTCTCGCTGGCCATCGAGATCGCCGATGCTCTTGACGCCGCTCACGCCGAAGGGATCGTTCACCGTGACATCAAGCCAGCGAACGTCTTCGTGACCAAGCGCGGGCATGCCAAGATTCTCGACTTTGGATTGGCCAAGGTCAGTGTGGCGGGAGGTTCATCGAGCAAGATTGCCTCTCAGGCCACTCAGACCGTGACCTCCGATCATTTGACCAGTCCGGGCACGATGATGGGCACGGTGGCCTATATGTCGCCGGAGCAGGTGCGCGCAAAAGAGTTGGATGCGCGTACCGACCTGTTCTCATTTGGGGCGGTGCTCTACGAGATGGCTACTGGTGATCTCCCGTTTCATGGGGAAAGCTCAGCGGTGATTTGCGAAGCCATCATGAACCGTGACCCGGTTGCAGTGGTGCGGCTGAATCACAATGCCCCGCCTAATCTAGAGCGAGTCATTAATCGTGCTTTGGAGAAGGACCGTAACTTGCGATACCAGCACGCCTCCGACATGCGTGCAGAACTGCAGCGGCTGAAGCGAGACACCGAGAGCGGCAAGACCGCGGCCACACCCGCATCGCCTCACCAGACGCTCAAACGTCGTAAACTCTGGTTTGTCCTGGCAGCCTGTGTTGCCGTGAGCGGGCTGGCCGCAGTTGGAACTTGGTATCTGCGTTCTGGCAGGACAGCACAGATTGATTCGATCGCCGTGCTCCCCTTCACCAACGGGGGCGGAGATTCCAACACCGACTATCTCAGTGATGGCATCACCGAATCGTTGATCGACAACCTCGCGCACGTGCCCCAGCTTAAGGTGAAGTCGCGCAACTCAGTCTTCCGCTACAAAGGGAAGGATGTAGATGCGCAGAAGGCGGGCGGTGAATTGGGTGTGTCGGCGCTGGTAATCGGGAAAGTGGTGCCCCGAGGGGACAACATCGAAGTAAGTGCCGAGCTTACCGACGTTCGGGACAGCAGCGAAATCTGGGGGCAGCATTACAGCGGCAAGAGCACTGACATCATTTCTTTGCAGCAACAGATTGCGGCTGACATCGCAGCGAAGTTACGTTCCGGTCTGAGCACATCTGAGAAACAGCACGTCGCCAGGCAGGGTACGCAAAATCCAGAAGCCTATGAGTTGTATTTGAAGGGGCGTTACTCGTGGAACAAACGTACTCCTTCGGAGACTGTCACCGCGATCTCCTATTTCAATCAAGCCATTGCCTTAGACCCCGGCTATGCTTTGGCGTATTCAGCTCTGGCCGATGCCTATTTTGTACGGGCTAACCTAGGCGGCACTCCCAGTGAAGACTATTCGAAGTCGAATGCCGCCGCCCGCAAGGCGCTGGAGTTGGACGCGACCTTGGCTCACCCCCATGCTGTTTTGGGCAGCACCAAAATAGGTTATGACTGGGATTTTGCAGGAGGATGGGCTGAGTTCAAGAAAGCTCTGGAACTCGACCCCAACGATGCCACGGCGCATCAGTGGTATGCGCAGTTTCTGAGCATGATTGGTGGCAGCGAGCAGGAATCCCTTGCTGAGGCCAATCGTGCCTACCAGCTTGATCCGCTGACTCCGATAATTGGCTATGTGCTCGGAGCGGTTCACATCGATGCACGACGGTACGACGAGGCTATTATCATCTGCAAGAAAGTTGCGGTTGAGAACCCGATGTTCGCACAAGCACACCGTTGTTTAGCCGACGCGTACTGGGGAAAACGCATGTACCCGCTGGTCATTGAAGAATGGAAGGCTTATGGCGAGCTTTCCGGCGACCGGAACGATTCAGAATTCGCCTCTGCCATGGAGCAAGGATTTCGTTCAGGAGGCTGGAAGGGGGCTCTCGCCAAAAGCATTGAAATCCGAAAAGCGCAACGAAAGACTGGGTACTGGTCTGCGGAAGAGATCGCTGGGCTTTATGCCGAGTTGGGAGACAAAGATCAGGCTTTCCGCTGGCTCGACACCGCTTATCAGGAGCGCGATGAAGGTTTATTGGCTTTGAAGACTGACTTCTTACTCGACGCCATACGCTCCGACCCACGGTTTGCTGAATTAGTGCGAAAGGTGGGGCTGCCGCAGTAGCGAGGCCATCTGAGTCTCCCTTTCCCTCTGAAAGCGCAGACCCCAACATCTCCGTCTGAAGAAAGCCAAGGCCGAGTGCAGAGCCTGCGGTGAGGCGAGCAACGATCCGGTATGGGCGGAAGTTTCCTGACTTCTGTAATCAGGCGTGGGTGTTGAAAAACTCTTTTTCGCCAAAACCGCGAAAATAAGATTGCTCCAGGATTCGATATGAGCGATCTTCTCGGATCGCGAGACATTTTCTATCCTGATTTTCAAGCTCGTGTTCCGCCCGAATGGAGTTTTTCAACAGCCACAGGCGATTACACTCATTGAGCAGCGCCCTAAGAAAGCTCTGGCGGTAGCATTTGAGTACCACTGGAAAGTTGAGATGCTGGAAAAATGGCGCGCCCTGAGAGATTCGAACTTGAGCCGTTCAGCAGGCGTGAGCGAAGCGGGGCCCCCGGCACGCGCGGCTTTCGCGGGACGGGGTGCAGAAGCGGGAGCCTGCTGGCGAAATCCCGAGCGCAGCGCGGGATCTGCTGAGCAAAATTATGGCGCGCCCTGAGAGATTCGAACTCCCGACCTTCTGGTTCGTAGCCAGACGCTCTATCCAACTGAGCTAAGGGCGCGATGCGGTTGGTGAATCGATTATATCGGATTTCTCTGCCCAGTCCGCCGCAGATTGAACACGGATTAAACCAGCGCCAACCTCTCCAGCACATCAATCCCGGCCTTGCGCAGCAGCCCGGCGATCACCGGCTCTTTCATTCGCGACGCGTCATATTCCACCCGCAACGTCCGCGTCTTCGCATCGAACGTCAGCCGCCGAATTCCATACACCTCGCGCACCGCATCCAGCGCCCGCATCTCCCGCTCGCCCGGGGTCGCGCCATAGCGGTAAGCCGCTTCCATCTGTGTCATGATCGCCTCTCGATCAAAGATACAACAATCGCCCGCCGCGCTGGGATAATCTAATGGGTTTCACATGAACGAGCCTGCAAAAATGGCATCAGTCGCCGCATCCGTCAAAGATCCAGTCTGCGGGATGACCGTCAACCCCGCGACCTCGCCCCACCGCGCCGCGCACGCCGGAAAGAACTATCACTTCTGCTGCGCCGGATGCGCCGAAAAGTTCAGCCGCGATCCCGAAAAATATCTGCAGCCAAAACCCGCCACTGGATTAGTCACTCTGGGGATGTCGTCAACCCAACCTGCTCCGGTTTCAATCTCCCAAAAAACCTCCGCTTACGTTTGCCCCATGTGTCCCGATGTCCGCGAATCCAAGCCGGGCCCTTGCCCAACCTGCGGCATGGCGCTCGAATCAGAAACACCGGCGGCCGCGCGCACCGAATACACCTGCCCCATGCATCCTCAGATCGTCCGCGACGGCCCCGGCACTTGCCCGATCTGCGGGATGGCGCTTGAACCACGCACCGTTACCGCCAAAGAAGAAGACAACCCCGAACTGCGCACCATGACGCGCCGCTTTTGGGTCAGCGCGATCCTCACAGTTCCGCTGCTGGCCATCGCCATGGCTGACATGCTGCCGGGAATGCCCGTCCAGCATGTCTTGCCATCAGCTTGGTTGCCCTGGCTCGAACTCTTGCTGGCAACCCCTGTGGTGCTATGGGGTGGTTGGCCATTCTTCAAGCGCGGTTGGATGTCCGTCATCCGCCGTTCGCTGAACATGTTCACGCTGATCGCCATGGGCACCGGCGTCGCTTACCTGTACAGCCTGGTCGCGACCATCGCCCCGGGAATTTTCCCAGCCTCATTTCGTGAAATGTCGGGCAATCCGCCCGTCTACTTCGAAGCTGCTGCGGCCATCGTCACCCTCGTCCTGCTCGGCCAGGTCCTCGAACTCCGCGCCCGCAGCCGCACCGGAGCAGCCATCCGCGCCTTGCTCGATCTCGCCCCAAAGACCGCCCGTCTGGTGCGCGACGGTGGAGACGTCGACATTTCGCTGGACCAGGTAAAAGTTGGCGATCAACTCCGCGTCCGCCCCGGCGAAAAAATTCCCGTCGATGGCGTCGTCACCCAAGGCGCCAGCCCGGTTGACGAATCCATGGTCACCGGCGAATCCATGCCAGTTGAAAAAGTCACTGGCAGCCGCGTGATCGGGGCGACGGTAAATGGCAGCGGATCGTTCATCATGCGCGCCGAGCGCGTCGGAAGCGAAACCCTGCTGGCGCAGATCGTCCGCATGGTCAGCCAGGCGCAGCGCAGCCGCGCGCCCATCCAGCGTCTTGCCGATAAAGTCGCCGGATATTTCGTCCCCGCCGTAATCGCAGCCGCCGTGCTTACATTCGTTGCCTGGAGCCTCTGGGGTCCGCAGCCGCGTCTGGCCCACGCGTTGATCAACGCGGTGGCAGTCCTGATCATCGCTTGCCCCTGCGCCCTCGGTCTGGCAACCCCTATGGCCATCATGGTGGGCACCGGACGCGGCGCTCACGCCGGCGTGCTGATCAAAAACGCCGAAGCGCTCGAAACCATGGAGAAAGTCGACACCCTGGTGGTCGATAAAACCGGCACCCTGACCGAAGGCAAGCCCTCGCTCGAATCCGTGATTGCCGCGCCCGGCATGAGCGAAACCGAACTGGTTGCGCTCGCCGCCAGCGTGGAGCAGGGAAGTGAGCACCCTTTGGCGTCCGCAGTTGTCGCTGCCGCCACGGCCAACGCCATCCCCTTGCGTCCCATGTCGGAATTTCACTCCATCCCCGGAAGCGGCATCTCAGCCAAAGTCGATGGAAAGTCAGTCCTCGTCGGCAACGAGCCGTTCCTTCGTCAGAATGGAATCGCGACCGAAGCCCTCGCGGCAGCCGCTACGAAACTACAGCGCGATGGCCAAACCCTGGTCTTCGTCGCCGTGGCCGGCCGTCCAGCCGGAGTTCTCGGCATCAAAGATCCAATCAAACCCTCAGCCCCTCAGGCGATCCGTGCCCTCAAACAATCCGGCCTGCGCGTAGTCATGCTCACCGGAGACAACGCAAGCACCGCCCAATCAATTGCGAACGCTCTCGGCATCGACGAATTCGAAGCCGGCGTCCGCCCCGAGGGCAAAGCCAACATCATTAAGCGCCTTCAAAGCGAAGGCCGCACTGTCGCCATGGCCGGCGATGGCATCAACGACGCCCCGGCTCTCGCTCAGGCCAACGTCGGCATCGCCATGGGCACCGGAACCGACGTCGCCATGGAAACCGGCGGAATTACGTTAGTAAAAGGCGACCTGCTCGGCATCCTGCGCGCTCGCGAACTCAGCCGCGCCACCATGCGCAACATCCGTCAGAATCTTTTCTTTGCGTTTATCTACAACTCGATTGGCGTTCCCGTCGCCGCCGGCGTTCTCTACCCATTTTTCGGATTGCTTCTCAGCCCCATCTTCGCCGCCGCCGCCATGAGCCTCAGCTCCGTCTCCGTGATCGCGAACTCACTCCGCCTGCGAACCGTGCGTCTTGAAAAATAGCAACTCATCGCTCGCGGTCTTCGCGCAGCATCTCTTCAGCGGGATAAGAGCCCGGCGTCAATGGCTTCTGCGACCGGAGCTGCTTCGTGCGACGGAAGAATTCCTGGCGAGCTTTGAGCTCAGCCGCAGTCAACGTCTCGTCCACACGTCCATGCTCGCCGTCCGTTTTCTTTACGCCCGCCATATACGCATTCTATCGGCGAATCCGGCCCTCCTCATCTTGCCCCATCGTCATCCCCGGTTCCCCGCAAGTCATTGACACCGCTTCGCCTGTGCACAAAAATAGCGTTTAAGCATCTAACTTACTCGGTGAGGATGATCTAATGGCTGATGAGTTTGAACCTGGAACAGAACTTCAGACGGTGGCTGCTCCTGCCGGGGCCGGAATGACCGCGGCAAAGTGGATTTTGCTGATCGCTGGCGTCGGCTTCGCCGCCGGGTCATCTTATTTTCTCTACAACCAGAACGGCCGCCTCGAGCAAATGGCCAAAGACCAGTCTGCCAGCAGCGCGCAGATCGGCCAGCTCACCCAGCGCATACAGGCTTCCGAAGCCGATTCCGAGGCCCTCGCCAAGCAGCTCGGCATGACCAAAAAAGAGCTCAGCGACAAATCCGAAGAATTGCAGCGCGCCCAGCGCGCCGCCGTGGCCAAACTCTCTCAGGAACAACAGGCTCAGTCCGGGCAAATCAGCCAGGTCAGCAATGACGTTGCCGGCGTCAAAACCGATGTCGGCGGCGTGAAAACCGACGTCGCCTCCACCAAAGCCGATCTCGCCGCCACCAATGCCAAGCTGCAAAGCACCATCGGCGATCTCGGCGTCCAGAGCGGCCTTATCGCCAACACTCGCGAGGACCTCGAAGTCCTCAAGCACAAGGGCGACCGCAACTATTACGAATTCACGCTGGTCAAGGGAGCCAAGCCCCAGGCGATTTCCACGGTCATGCTGACCCTCAAAAAGACCGACGAAAAGAAGGGCAAATACACCCTCAACGTCACCGCCGACGATAAAACCATCGAGAAAAAAGACCGCAACGTCAGCGAACCCGTGCAGTTTTATACCGGCAAAGACCACATGCTTTACGAACTGGTCATCTGGACGGTCGACAAAAAACAAGCCACCGGCTACCTGAGCACGCCCAAAGGCGCGCCCACCCCGGTCACGCCAGGGTTATGATGTTCTCGGGTAACCGGCCATAGCCATAGAGACTAGTCAGACCGGACAAGCTTGCGGGGGTAACGCGTCTCAGGCAATGCGTGCTAGACTCCGAACGTTGCACCGGGGTTGCCAAAGAATGCTAAGGAAAGGTCTCACCGTTTTAGCCTTGGGTTTGGCCGCAGCACTGACAGCTAATGCCCAGACCGCCCGCATAGTGAAGCACTTCAGTCTCTACAATCAGAATGGGAGCATAGGCCCCGTCACGCTCTACACCCCCACGCGCCGCGGTCTATACCGTATTTCAGGTTTGATGGCGACGACGCTCGGGAATAAGAACGGAAACGGATTGATTTGCCCTACACTCACATTCACTGATCCTGACGTAGGGAAGACGGGTTCGGCGTTAGGCAATTTCTGCCTTGGGACTGCTAACAGACGCCAGAACGTTTCTGGCGCGACCATCCTCAACTCGGTAAACGGCCAGCCAATTAACCTAGTAATAAACGCCAACCTTTTTGCGGCAGGAGCTTCTTACAAAGTGCAGATCGTTGTCGAGGAGTTTTAAGGGTTGAAAACGCCGCCGAGTGGCCCATTCATTCGCGTTCTTTGCGAATGAGCGGGAAACACGCGAACCCGACCTGAGATTCCGTGCGAATCCGCGTCAATCCGTTGGCCGATTCTCAGCCAATCGGGCCTCCTGTGGCGTCCCATCGAATGAGTTATCAGACACGCCGTTACAACGATTAGTTACCATTAACGTAATAACCCATATATAAACTTCGCCGCCTGCAACTCCTTTGTTTTCTAAATTTTGATATGTAAATACTTTATAATCAATAGTTTACATTGATATGGCATGCCCACGGCTTTGTAGAATCAATATTTTACGGCCATATCTCGATATGCGCGACACCCCGAAAACAGCCCGAGAAAGGCCACGCAGACTATCCTCCGGCGGTCGCTAAAATCTCGACTCTTGTTTAGGCTAAGTTTACTGCTTGATCATCAGCGGAACCGGCTGGTCATAAGGATGGATGGTCACCGTCAGCGACTTCCGCCCGGCAAAATCCTGTGCCGTCACCGGGAACGACACAATGACGGTTCCCGCAGCTTGCCCGCCTGCCTCGATCTTGGTCTCCGGCCGCAACGGCGCCATCGCATGCTGCTTCAAGTCCGGCATCGCCTGAAAATACCGCTCGAAGTCCGCTGCCGATGCCGCCTCGTCATTGAAGCTTCCGCCCGCGGTCTCAAGCGTTGCGTCGATCGTCCGAACCCAGTAGGGCTTGTCGCTCTTGTTCACCACAGAAACATTCACCGCGACCATCAACAGCTTCTGGTCAGGAACCGCTACGGAAACCACATCGCTATAGGTCCCGGTCGTGCTCGACGTCGGACGCTGTATGAGCGCCATCACCGCCACCACCACCACCACCGCTCCCGCTGCGATGCCCAGAATCTTGAGCGGAGGCAGCTTCTTGTCGGCAGTTCCAAACTCTTCCGATATATCGAACTTGCCGCCTAAGGAAGGCCTGAGCTCAGATGGATTTGCAGCCTCATGCGCGGCTTCGGCAGGAGTCATGCCTTCTGCGTCTGGAGATGCGGGGTTCGGTTCGTCAGCCATAATAAAGATTGTACTGCGCAACCCGTAAGGTCCGGCTCGTCGCATGCAAAGTCTTGCTACTAGTTCGCAAGCCTGAGCAATCTACCCAATCGGGACGATTCAGTGTATACTCTCGTTCATTTGGGGCGTCATTCGCCCAATGCCGTACTGGTGGCCGAAAGGCGCCAGGTCTGATCGATAGGTTCGATCGGCAGGTTCGATCAAAGATCCCAAGCAGATCCGAGGAGATGCGAATGAAAAACCAGCCTGTTCTGTTCGCTGTCATATTGTTACTTGCAGCCTTACCGGCATTTGCAGCCAGCGAAAAGGTACTGCATAGCTTCAAAGGCACCGACGGAACCATTCCCTATGGGAGCTTGGTCTTCGATTCCGGCGGAAACCTTTACGGCACCGCCGCCGAGGGCGGAGCCCATGGTACCGGCGCCGTCTTCACCATGGTGCCCTCGGGTGGAAAATGGACGGAAAAAGTGATCCACTCCTTCAGCAGCTCGGCGCAAGACGGAGCCTCCCCGGAAGCGAACTTGGTCTTCGACGCCAACGGGAATTTGTACGGCACCACCACCAAAGGCGGCACGCATAGTGACGGCGTCATCTTTGAGCTCTTGCCTTCTGGCGGTAAATGGTCGGAAAAAATACTGATGGCCTTTGACGGTACCGACGGCAGCAATCCGGTCGGCGGAGTGATTTTCGATGGGTCCGGCAAGCTGTACGGCCCAACTTTCCTCGGCGGTTCAAAAAAAGACGGCATCATTTTCAGCCTTGTGTTGTCCAGTGGACAGTGGACAGAGAAGGTGCTGCACACCTTCAATGGCGGCGATGGGGCCAATCCATGGGGCAGCCTGGTATTAGGGCCCACGGGCCGCTTGTTTGGTGCGGCAGCTGGCGATGGTGTGTACAAGGACGGAGCCGTGTTCGAATTAGTTCCGGCAGCTGGAAAGTGGACTGAAAAGGTAGCCCACAGTTTTGATTTCGCGAATCTTGATGGTGCGAACCCATACGGGACATTGATTGCTGATGCCAATGGGAACCTTTATGGCACAACAGTAAACGGCGGCCAGAACAACTCCGGAACTGTGTTTGAACTCTCTCCCAAGGTCGGTGGCGGGTGGACTGAGACTATTCTGTACGACTTCCAGAACAACGGAACTGACGGGATATTGCCCTACGGCGGGCTGCTTTTGGACTCGGCTGGGAACTTGTATGGGACTACATACCAGGGCGGTGCTCACAGCGACGGCACAGTCTTCGAGCTTTCTCTATCCAGCGGCGTCTGGACCGAAACCGTCCTCTATAGTTTCAACGGCGCCAGCGGCGCTAACCCGTTTGGCGGCCTCATCCTCGACAGCGCTGGAAACCTGTACGGAAGCACATCGGCCGGCGGCGCCAACGGCAAGGGTGTGGTGTTTGAGATCATCCCGTAGAGCTGGAATCCGTCGTTGACTCGGAACCGGCGGTAACCCAAGGAAGTCAGTGAACTAAAGCAAAACGCCCGGAATTCTTCCGGGCGTTCCTGTTTGCTGCCTCATCTTCTCTTAGCCAATGTGCTTGTCCAGCGCCTGCTGGATCTTCTCTTTCGGCACAAATCCCACAATCTGTTCCTTTACCTGTCCACCCTTGAACACCAGTAGCGTCGGAATGCCGCGCACCCCGTAGCGCATTGGGGTGGCGCTATTGCGGTCGACATCCATTTTGCCGACTTTCACCTTGCCGTCGTATTCCTGGGCGAGTTCCTCGACAATGGGAGCGATGGCGCGGCACGGTCCGCACCAGGTCGCCCAGAAGTCCACCAGAACCGGAGTTTCGGACTTCAGAACATCCTGGTCGAAATTCGAATCGTTCACCTCTAAAATGCCTTTGCCTGCCATGGGTCTCCTTAGGGTTGTAATGGCTCGTAAGCCGTTTCTTATGGTGGGCGCTAGCCCCGACCAACTATCTTAGCACTACATTGGATGCTGGACTGCCGCGAAGGTCGCAAAGCGGGGCTGGTGCGGACCTCGGTAAAGGATTGCGGTTCCGGGTTGGCCACGTAGGGGCGAACAAAATTAAAAGGCGTCCTGAAACATCATCAGGACGCCTCGGCAGCCCTCCCCCAGAACTGCCAAACCACGACTGGATAGTAGCCCGCGGCCATCGTTGTGTAAATGTCACTTTGGTAATTCACGGAAGTGCGTGCGGTAACCCGGCAGAAGCTTTTGAGGTAATCAGTGCACTGGGGAAACCGTCAGAAAGACCTTCAGATTCAATAGCTACGGGAGAGCGCAAAAGCGGCTTAGGTTACCTTGGCGCCGCCGATTATCGAACGCTGGCTCTTGCAGACGGCGTGACCTCTTTGACCTGCCACGTCGATCCTCCGTCCTGTGTGGACCACAGTTGGCCTGACGACGTGCTCAATCGCCCTTCTTCAATGTCGCGAAACTCCACTCCCACGACATCGCTGGTTAGCGGCTCTCCTTGAGCCACCGGCTGCATTTTCATCCAGTGATCGCCGGCGTCGGCGGAATGATAAAGCGCGCCGTTCGTTCCGCCCACCCAGATGTCAAACCCGCTCGCCGAAACCGCCCGCAGGCTGGTCTCAAGAGACACCGCAACCGGTTCCCAGGTGCGGCCCATATCGAATGAGCGCTGCAGGCTGCCATCGGCAGTGAGCGCCCAGCGGGGAGCCCGCGGGGAATTCAGAAGCGCGGCCATCGAAACATCCCCCGCCGTGTTGGCCGCCGATGTTGGAACGTCATCCTTCGCCCGCCCCGGGATTACGTCGCCGTTTCCACGCGCCACTCTGTTGTTCATCTTTTGGAGCGGAGTTTGTGCCTGAGAAATCGGCGGCGCAGGCTCCGCAGAGACCTCTTTCGAAGCTGCCTCTCCGGCCGGCGAGACAACCTGAGTATTGTTCGAGCTTAGCTGCGCGGCGGGTACTTCTACGCCAGAGTGCGTTTGATCCGTTACTTTTTCTCTCTGGTGCAGCGTGACCGCCGCGCCCACTACGACGATGCAGGCAATCGCTGCGCCCCAGCGCAAAACCGGCCAGGAAAAGCGTGACGCAACCACCGGCCGGAAAACTCTGTCCATCGCAACCGCTTCCGGCGCGGCCAACGCAACCACGTCGCGGCACTCCGAGCACCGCGCCAGGTGACTTATTACCTGCAGGCGATCTTTACCGGCCAGTGTCTGCTCCGTGAAAGCACTGAGCAGGTTCGCATCGGGATGGCCCTGACCCGCCGCCGCGCCATTCGCCAGCCGCTCGATTACGATTTTTGGTACGCCCGCCATTACTTTGCCCCTTGTCCTATTGCCTTGCCAATCCCTACACCGAACCCGCCTCGTCTCGCACCCTGGCCTCCAACTTGGTGGTACTCTTCGGCCTTCTATCGGAGAACGTCGCAGGTGCATTTTCTTGCACCAGCCGTTCCCGTAGGCTTACACGAAGGTCTCTAACGTCGACCTCGAGCGCCTCCTCGGCCTGCCGCCGGCTCATCCCACGGCCCCTCAGGTTCGCCAAAACCTGCTTCCGCAATGACTTAGCCAGCTTGTCTAATTTCCGGCTGATGGTCGATTCATGCACGCCCAGCGTCCGCGCAATCTCAGCCAGCGTCCGCTCATCAAGAAAATAAGCTGCCAGCACGAACCGGTCTTCAGCTTCCAGCGCGCCGATTGCCTCATCCGTAGCGGCTTCCAGCCGAGGATCCGCCGCCGCCACTTCTTCCTGCTCCGGGGTCGCAAACTGCGCGCCTTCTTCACTTTCCTCATCTAGGCTGACCAGTCGGCGCGTCCGCCGGAAGCGATTAACGTGCTCCTGCGCCATGACCGTCCGTAGCCATCCTTCGAGCGAGCCGCGGCCCATGTAAGACGCCAGCTTCGAAACCCGCTGCCCATCGCGGAGCGAAGTGCCATACAGATCGGCATAGATCGAGTCAGCCAGATCGCGCCCGGCTGAACCCTCTTTGGTGATATAGTTCGCGATCTCGAACAGCTTTTCGCGATAGCGCACCAGGAATGCCTCCCAAGCCTGATTGTGGCCAGCGGCGCATGCCCGCGCCAGCGCCAGCTCCTCAATCTTCAAAGCACAACAAAACGTGTGCGCTTCGGCAATCCCCGCATCGGGTGCATACTTATCGACAATCTCAGCCAGAATCAGGGCAAAATCCTCACGGCACAGACCAAAAGAGTCAGCCCTGCTCTTCGGATAGAGCTCTGCCACCGTCCGCTCCAGCTCCGGCTTAACGGCTGGCGTGGTCTTTACGCTTTTCTTGGGAACGACGGGCATCGGCCTGTAGTGCTCTCGACCTTTATTTTAGACGCCGCGAGCAAGGAAATGGTCGTTTGAAGAAAGATTCGGGCTGGAAAGGGGCACAAACTGACTACGACTTGCTGCGCGAGAAACTCACCAGGCGCGAGAACTCCGTCCACATGGCGTGGAAAGTTCCACTGCTCACGAACGGCCAACCTACCAGAGCGACCGCCGCGACCGTCAATAGCCCTCGCCAGTCAGGAAATAGATTCGATGGAGAGGCGGTGGGCTCCGCTGGACCCTCGGGCCCGACGGCAAAATCGAACGCCTCATTGCGCTTGCGCAGATTTGCCGGAACTCCGTCCCAGACATGCATGTACCCAGTCTAGGGAGCGGGGAAACCACTTGAAAAGTTACGTCAGGGAAAGCGAGTGGTTACCGTTAGAGCAGCCCGAAACGCGCACCCGAAAACCTATCAACGATGTCTGGTGGGGAAGCGGCAGCGCCTTGGCTAGCTTTCCGGAGGCGCAAAGAACACCAGCAATACCAACTCCTCGGCAACGTCGTAAAACCTGTGCTCGACCTCGCCAGCCACAAAAATCACCGAACCTGTTTCGACTGCTCGGTCCTCGTCACCCACCTTCATCCGCGCCCGTCCGCGAATCACATAGTAAAGCTCATCTTCGTGGTGCGGTGTTTGCGGATCGGCTCCGCCCGCCGGAAGCACATAAACGCCCGCGCTCATCGACGCCACGCGGAGAAATTCCAGATAGCCTTTTTTCTTCGCCTCCCGCTCGCGCAAAAGCTCCGGCAGTTCAAGAAAATTCTTCATCGGAACGCCCCCTCGAAAAACAGGTCGGTGTACTGCTGTGCCAATTGCTCGGCATTCAGCGAACCCTCAGGCCGGTACCACTGATAGAGCCAGTTGATCATACCCAGCAGCGCGAATGTCGCTGCTCGGGTCGATACGCGATTCATTCCACTGCGAGCGCGTTGGACATCCGCTACCAGGCCCTCCACAAAATGCACATAGTCTTTTTTCCGTCGGTTGATTTTCCGTCGCAACGATGGCGGCAGCGGATGGTTCTCGTGCAGCATGATGCTGATCTCGCGGTCATAGGGGCTGAGCACGACTTCCACGTGACAGCGAATCAGATGCCGGAGTCGCTGCTCTGGGCCTGCCACCGTACGCACCGGCTCCATCACCCGGTCTTCGGCGATCTTCATCGCCTGCTCCATCAGGCTGAACAGGATTTCATCCTTGCTCTGGAAATGATGATAGAGTCCGCCTTTGCTGAATTTCAGCGCCGCCGCAACATCGTTCATAGATGTCGCATCGTATCCGCGCCGATGAAACAGCCGCACCGCCGTTCGCAAAATCTCCTGTCGCGAATCCGTTGCCGCCGCCCGAGCCATTGCTCGAAGCATAACCACTCTGCCGCGAAGATGCCAAGCGGTCCGGCATGAGTCACGCCCTTTCGCGGTCTTTGCGGTAAGAGCTTCTCAACTCTTAAAGTAGACAGGGGACGGCTTGAATGAACCGCGTTGAAAAACTCCGCGAAGACCCGCGCGTGACCATCCGAAGGGCCAGCGACCCGGATCCTGCCGGCCGCTGCGTCGTTTACTGGATGCAACGCTCCCAGCGCGCCCACGACAATCCGGCCCTCAACATTGCAATCGATCTCGGCAATGAACTGCGCAAACCGGTGGTCGTCTTTTTTGCGCCTGTGCCTTTTTATCCTCACGCCAACTTGCGCCATTACTATTTCTTGGCTCAGGGCATTGCCGATATCGCTGATGGCCTCGACCGCCGCGGCGTGGGTTTTGTTTTCCGCGCTTACCCCGATCACAGTCTGCTGAAGTTCTGCAACGAAGTTCGTCCAGCCATCGTCGTCGGCGATGAAAATCCCATGCGTGAGCCCGAATCCTGGCGGGTTCGTGCCGCCGAAAAACTCCGTGTGCCGCTCTGGACTGTCGATTCAGACGTCATCGTCCCATCCAAACTGCTCGGACGCGAACACTTCGCCGCCCGCACCATCCGTCCCCGGATCAACGAGCTGCTTCCTCAATTCTTTGTTCCGCTGGCGAATCCCAAAGCGCAAGTAAATTGGAAATCGCCGAAAGGTCTTCACACCTTATCCGCACAGCACGATTTTCTCCGCGATTTGAAACTCGATCGCTCGGTCGGACCGGTCCCTCAATGGCGCGGCGGCAGCAAACAAGCTCTCCGGATTCTCAACGGGTTTGTCCGCAGCAAGCTTTCCGATTATCCCGAAGACCGCAACCACCCCGAAGCAGACGGCACCAGCAGGTTGTCTCCCTACCTTCATTTCGGCCACATCGGCCCGCATATTGTTGCAACTGCCGTTCAGAAATCCAACGCTCCTGCAGCGCCAAAGAAAGCCTTTCTCGAACAGTTGATCGTCCGCCGTGAGCTTTCCGTCAACTTCGTCCGCTTCAATCCACACTACGATTCCATGGAATCCCGCGAGCCCTGGGCTGATCGCTCACTCGCCGAGCATGCCCGCGACCGCCGGCCCATCCTTTACTCCGAAAAGCAGCTCGAAAACGCCGAAACTCACGACCCCCTGTGGAACGCCGCGCAAAAACAAATGGTTCTGACCGGCTGGATGCACAACTACTTGCGCATGTACTGGGCCAAGAAAATCCTCGAATGGAGCCCATCGATAGCTTCTGCCGTCCAACGCGCCGTCTACCTCAACGACCGCTACGAACTCGACGGGCGCGATCCCAACGGATACGCCGGTATCGCCTGGGCAATAGTCGGCAAACACGACCGCGCCTGGTCTGATCGCCCCATTTTCGGCAAGATTCGTTACATGTCGTTCCAGAGCACCTCAAGAAAGTTCGACTCCAGGCGCTATATCGCCCAAATCGAAGCACTTGCCGGCAAGAAAAATAAGCCTTGACATTTCGCTTTATCTTCGCCTAAAGTCGTTCCTGCTCAGGTTCTCCGCGACCCGGTTTTGCTCCGTGCAACCGCGCCGCCCAAAAAATTTCATTTCTGCCGCCATTTCCTTGGCTCGCTCACAGCCGTCCACAGTGCGCGACCGGATAACATGGCACCCAACCTTATACAAAGGCGCTCGTGGCCACCACTGACTACACTCCGGTAAGCAGTCTCCCCGCCAACGTAGAGGCGGAGCGCGCGATTCTCGGCGCCATCCTGCTCGATAATCTCGCCTACAACGAAGCTGCCGAGCATCTCCGCGCCGAAGATTTCATGCTCGACTCGCACCGCCGCATTTACACGCGCATGACCGTGCTCATGGATTCCTCGCGGCCCGTCGACTTGATCACCCTGGTCGAAGAGCTGGACCGCGCCAAGGAACTCCAGGCCATCGGCGATGTCGGCTACGTTTCCAGCCTGCTTGACGGCGTCCCCGATCGCCCCAGCATCGAGCACTACATTCAGATCGTTCGCGATAAGGCCCTGCTCCGCGGCCTGATTCACGCCGCCACCGCCGCCATCAGCCGCGCCTCAGAACAGTCCGATCCCGCTGAAGAAGTTCTGAATGACGCCGAAGCCGCCATCTTTCAGCTCTCGGAAAAACGCATCGGCCGCGGCTTCGTCGGCGTCGAAGACATCATCCGGGAATCCTTCGGATCGGTTGACGCTTTTCTCTCCCGCGGCCAGCGCATCACCGGTCTCGAAACCCACTACGAAAAACTCGATGAGATGACCAGCGGCCTGCAGAAGGCCGATCTCGTCATCATCGCGGCGCGCCCCTCCATGGGCAAAACTGCCTTTGCCATGAATATCGCCGAGAACGCCGCCATCAAAGACGAAAAAGTTGTGGCTGTGTTTTCGCTGGAAATGTCGAAGGAAGCTCTGCTGCAGCGCCTGCTCTGCTCAACCGCGCGTGTCGACTCGCACCGCTTCCGCACTGGCACGCTCTTCAAAGCGGATATGCCCAAGGTCAACCACGCGCTTGAACAACTGGCCCGTGCACCCATCTTCATTGACGATACTCCGGGCATCTCGCTGAGTGAAATGCGCGCCAAAGCGCGCCGCTTGAAGCAGTCCAAGGGTCAGCTCGACCTCATCATCGTCGATTATCTGCAACTCATGTCTGGAGGCGGACGCCGCTACGAAAATCGCACCCAGGAAGTCTCAGCCATTTCGCGCGGTTTAAAAGGCCTAGCCAAAGAGATGGAAGTGCCGGTGGTCGCGCTTTCTCAGCTCAGTCGCGCACCGGAAAGCCGCGGCTCCGGCGATCATCGACCCCAGCTTGCCGACCTCCGCGAATCTGGCTCCATCGAGCAGGATGCCGACCTGGTCGCCTTCATCTTCCGCGAAGAAGTCTACAAACCCGACGACCCCGAGCTCGACGGCATCGCCGAAATCATTATCCGCAAGCAAAGAAACGGCCCTACCGGCACTGTGAAAATGGTTTTCAGAAAACCATCCACCCGCTTCGACACCCTGGACGAATCTTCGGCCCCGCCGGAAGAGCTTTAGTCAACGCTTTTCCAGCGCCTTACCCTGTGGAAATTCTTGTGGAAGCGAAGGCCGCAGCCGAAAAGCATGCGGCGGGTGCCACTAGCATAGGCTGCATTTACAATATGTTTACATTAATAACTATATTAGAAACAATAAGTTGCAATAGTTCTATTAACCATAATCTCAACCGGGAAACAGTTCGAGGTTTTCGTGCAACTAAGCAGTTTTGCACAAACTGCAAGGCATGACCCATCGTGCGCCTACCGCTTTTTTCGGTATGGGAAGCCAACGAACTGGACGTGGAACCGCCCCCGAGCTTACCAAATGGTCTTGAGCGCCTTGGAGTGCCGGATGCCCTCATCCGCAGTCACAAGGGGAAATCCCTGCACCAACGCTGTTGCGCCAATGATGCGATCAGCGGGATCTTTCGGATAGGCTGCCGGAAGTTCCCGGGCCTTAACGCAAATCCGTCCATTGAGTGCGATGATCACGAAACGAGCTTCCACTTCCGACAGAAAGGCCCCCAAACCGGCCTCCAGCCTCACACGGCCTTTTCTCTCGATCGTTGAGATCTCAAACAAGGTAATGTCAGAAATCGCGATGCCTTCGCTCTTGCGACGCGCTTCCTCAATCGCGAGGCGCGCCTCACTGGAAATCTTGTTTGGCTCCAGGGCGAGCCAAATCACCACGTGGGTATCCAGTAGAATCACCGCAGATTGCCCCACTCCTTCGCCGTAAGCGCTGGAGAAACTACGTCACCAGTAATCTTGCCGCGTCCACGGAAAAAGCCGAAAATCTCGTCCCCGTCAGTTTCCACCGGCACAAGTTTAACCACCGGTCGCCCGTGCTTAGTGATCACGATGGTCTCTCGCTTCGCCTGAACTTCGTCCATGACGGCCAGGCAGCTGGTTTTAAACGCACCGGCAGCAATGGTTTTCATGTTTCGCTCCTTTGACAAATCCAACTATGGTCATTATACCATGGTCATAATCCAGAAACGAGTAGACCGGCTTAGACTGATCATTGTTATTATTCGCCCCCTTCGCCCACCTTCAGCACCGCAAGAAACGCCTCCTGCGGAATATCCACCCGCCCAATCCGCTTCATCCGCTTCTTGCCTTCTTTTTGCTTTTCCAGCAGCTTGCGCTTGCGCGTGATGTCGCCGCCGTAGCATTTGGCCAGCACATTTTTTCGCATCGCCGCAACCGTTTCCCGGGCAATAATCTTTGCTCCGATCGACGCCTGAATCGGCACCTCAAACATCTGCCGTGGAATCAATTCCCGCATCTTCGAAACCAGCGCCCGCCCGCGCTCATAGGCAAAATCCTTGTGCACGATCACCGACAGCGCGTCCACCGGATCGCCCGCCACCAGAATGTCCAGCTTCACCATCGGCGACTCCCAATATCCCGCCAGGTGATAGTCGAGCGACGCGTAACCGCGCGACACCGATTTCAGACGATCGTAAAAATCCAGCACGATCTCATTCAGCGGCAATTCATAATGCAGCATCACGCGCGACGAGCTGACATACTCGAACGTCTTCTGCCGTCCGCGTTTTTCTTCTACCAGCGCCAGAATCCCCCCGACATATTCTTCTGCTGTCAAAATCGTCGCCATGATCACCGGCTCTTCGATCTTGGCAATCTCGCTCTGTCCCGGCCAGCGCGACGGATTGTCCACTTCAACCATGACCCCATCGGTTTTCCAGATTTTGTATCTCACACTCGGCGCGGTAGTGATCAAATCGAGATTGAACTCGCGCTCCAGCCGCTGCTGAATAATATCCATGTGCAGCAGGCCCAGGAAGCCGCAGCGGAAGCCGAATCCCAGTGCAGCCGAACTCTCCGGTTCAAAGAAAAATGACGAATCATTCAATCGCAACTTCTCCAGCGCCTCGCGCAGTTGCGTGTGCTCGTGCGAATCCACCGTATACAGCCCGGCGAAGACCATGGGCTTGATCTCTTCAAACCCCGGCAGCGCCTCGATCGCCGGCTCTGCTTCGTCAGTAATTGTGTCGCCGATCTTGGTGTCGGCAACATTCTTGATGTTCGCAATCAAAAATCCCGCTTCACCCGCCCGCAGTTCGTCAACCTCGACCGGCTTCGGAGTGAGAACGCCCAACCCTTCCACATCAAGCGTGCGGCCATTCCACATGAGGCGGATTTTCTGCCCTTTACGAAGCGTGCCCTGAAACACGCGCACCAGCACGATCACACCGCGATACGCGTCAAACCACGAATCGAAAATCAGCGCCTGCAGCCGCTTCTCAGGATCGCCCTTCGGCGGCGGCACGTGCTTCACAATCGCTTCCAGCACCTCCGGCACGCCCTGTCCGGTTTTCGCGCTGATCAGCACCGCATCCGACGCATCCAGACCCACCGCGCCTTCAATCATTTCTTTCGCGCGCGGAATATCGGCGCTCGGCAAATCAATCTTATTGATGACCGGAATAATCTCGAGGCCATTGTTGATCGCCAGGTACGCATTCGCCAGCGTCTGCGCCTCCACGCCCTGCGATGCATCCACCACCAGCAGCGCGCCCTCGCACGAAGCCAGCGCCCGCGATACCTCGTAGGAAAAATCCACGTGTCCCGGCGTATCGATCAGATTCAGCTGGTAAGTCTTGCCATCCTGCGCCGTGTACATCATGCGCACCGCGTGCGCCTTGATGGTGATGCCGCGCTCCCGCTCCAGGTCCATCGAATCCAGCACCTGCGCCTGCATCTCGCGCGCCGTGAGCGCGCCGGTCAATTCGAGCAGGCGATCGGCCAGCGTCGACTTCCCGTGGTCGATATGCGCGATGATCGCAAAATTCCGTATGAGAGACGAATCCATGGTTGGCTACGAGGTGAACTATCAATTCTAGCAGCCGATCAGGGAATCCTCGGTGGGGCCGGGTCACGGATTGAACTTCTTGGCGTAAACCTGTTCAAGTCCGCACTGAAAGTCTCCGATGTCCGTGATTTTCTGCCGATAACGGTGGGCAGCGTCTTTCTCATGAGTCAATTCGGCGTGCCACATCGCGCCAAAGTAGGCCTGGCACCGGTCACGCTCCGAGATTGCGGATTGCACCGTGGCCTCGAACTGCTCCCGTGAGATCGATCCGCCTAACAACTCAATCAATGCCTTGGTGGTTGCCGCCTGGTGCTCGACCCGCCCTTCAGCATCCAGCAGAATGCCCGGCTTGCGGTGACCACGGCTAAGTTCAAAAAGAAACTCTTCGGCTCCTGCATATGCGCGGCCGCAGGCTTCTTTTTCGTTCTGAGCCGCCGACATCTGATCCGTCAGAGCATCGGACTTCTTCACCCATTCCAGTTCATCGTCGCCGCGACGGCGCACCCCGGTAAAGTAAATGATCTCGGCGATGCTCAACGCGGAACGAGCTCCAGCGCAGTGAAACCGAATGCCCGTGTTGTAAACCATCGTGTGCATGTCAAGCGCTTCGTTGATATCGATCTTCTGGCCGCCTTCGCCGGTCACGTGGGCATTGGCCATAATGGCCATGCATCCGCCGTGCCCCGAGAACGCGCATTTCTCCCAGTACTGATATGCCTGATCGTAATTGCGCAGGTGATTCCGCGCTATGTGGCCAGCATAAAACTGCGCGTTCGTTACATTCGCCGCTGGTATGTAACTTGGATGGTTGCTGGCAATCACGCGGTTGAAATCACCAATGGCTTTCAACGCCACTGATGTATCGACTGACTCATCCTGCTGGAGGTGGATCGAATTGATGAGCCTATACGCTTCGGCTCTGAAGAAGTAAGCCACAACTACATCGTCAGCGTTGCTACCAGACCGTTCGAGCACAGATGTGAAGAGCTTCGCGTCCTGCTGCAGGCTATTTATATCGTCCGTCATACGGTCTGTTTTCCGTTCAATTCTTTGGACCTCAGAGACCGCCGACGCAAGATCTGTGGCAGGGCCGGTACGCGTTCCGGTCGGGCTTGACCGCTGCGGGAAAAACGTGCGACTGGCCGCCGAGCCGCGATTCCAGCCAGCGCCCGCACCCCGTGCCCCCGGTCTCGCAGCCGAGAGCGCCAATCCAAAAATCATGAGTGCGAAAAAGCCTGCGCTGGCTAAACCGGCTATGCCGATCGGAACGAACGCGGGTAATCGGGATGCAGGTTTCACAGATCCAGGCTCCGGTTCCGCTTGCGAACCCAGAGCCGCCTTCAACTGGGCACGCGCGATGCGATATGCGTCTGCCCCCATCAGCAGCTGCACAAACATCACGGCCAGAGAGACCACTCCGCCCGTATAGCCCGTTACCCGGGGGGTCACTAACCGGAAAATCTGCATGCCGACAAAGAACGCTATTCCTTTAACTCGCTCGCCCAGGTAAAAATACCCAAAGCCTGCGGTTAGCAGATTCAGCGCCACGGCCACGCGCGGGTTCTGCACATCCACCTGTTCGTCCTCACCTGCATTAATCTCGATTGCCGTGTAGTAAGCGTCAAGAAACGAGAACACCCACAGCACAAAGGCAACCATCGACCCCATTCCGACCCAGGCAGGCTGCCGCGAAAAACAAAGGAGAACTGCTGCGACCCAAAAGCCCAGCGTCACACGTCCGCGGCCAGTCTTTCCGCAATAAAACTGCCCCGCTCCCGGCAGCAGCAAGGAAAACAGAAACGCAAGCCCGGGGCTCTTGTGCCGTATCTGCGGCGGTTGCCTCCCTGGAACGAATTCGTCATTGAGTCCGAGAGACACTACGGTCCTCCTGGGCGCACCAAACCGCCTTTTTGATCGTGTGAGATCGGCGGTTCTATAAACATCGGCAGATTTTGTCCGGCTTGACTGGCATTTCGAAATCGCGCGAGATTGCCGGGCAATCCATATGTAAGGCGAATCCCCCGATCGCCCGCCGGGACATGATAACTCGTCGGACCCGTTAGAGAAAGCGGCAAGGCGCGATGGTCGGCACGGGCGGTTGGCTCACGCCTCAGGATGGTTAATTTTCTTCCTTCGCCCTCATACTGCCCGTTCGCAAATACCGGTTGTGCCACCCCAACGATTCGCCCAGCAGATGCGGCGTGTGTTTGCCATACGACAACCGTTCCGCCCGCCCCAGGTAATCGGTCAGCAAAGCTTTGTAGTCCGGGTTCGCGCACTTCTCAATGATCAAGTGCGCCCGCTGCCTTGGAGAAAGCCCGCGCAGATCGGCCAATCCCCGCTCTGTCACCACCACCTGCACGTCATGCTCGGTATGGTCCACGTGCGAAACCATGGGCACAATCGTCGAAATCGTTCCTTTTTGCGCGACCGACGGCGCCATAAAGATCGACAAATATCCATTCCTCGCAAAATCGCCCGACCCGCCAATCCCGTTCTGGATGCGCGACCCCATCACATGCGTCGAATTCACATTGCCATAAATATCGGCCTCGATCATTCCGTTCATCGCAATCACACCCAAACGGCGAATGATTCCAGGATTATTCGAAATCTCCTGCGGCCGCAAAATGATCCGCTCGCGGTAACTGGCCATATCGGCGTTCACTTCGTTCAGCATCTCCGGGCTCAGCGAAAACGCGGTCGCCGACGCGTATTGCATCTTGCCCGATTTCAGCAGCCGAATCATGCCATCCTGAATCACTTCCGTGTATGAAGTCAGCCCTTCGAACGGACCCTCTTCAAGTCCAAACAAAACCGCATTGGCAATATTTCCCACGCCCGATTGCAGCGGCAACAAATTCTCCGGCATCCGGCCTTTTTTCACTTCCCAACTCAGAAACTCCAGGATGTGCCCGGCAATCTGCTTCGACGCCTGGTCCGGCGCCTTGAATGGGCTGTTGCGATCCGGCGAATCCGTGCACACGATGGCGACGACCTTCTCTAATGGAACTTCAAGATACGGCGACCCAATCCGTTGCCCCGCCTGCGTCAGCGGAATCGGCTTGCGATGCGGTGGCGCCTCAAGGCCGTAATAGATATCGTGCATTCCCTCAAGCGCCGTGGGTTGCCAAGAATTCACCTCCAGAATCACGCGCTCGGCCTGGTCGATCCACGTCTTATTATTTCCAATCGACGAACTCGGCACCAACCGTCCATCTTCGAGCACCGCCGCCACTTCAATCAGCGCCACGTTGAGCTTGCCCAAAAATCCATACTCCACAAATTGCGCCACATGGCTCAGATGGATGTCCATGTACTCCATCTCGCCGGCATTGATTCGCTTCCGCGTCTCTGGATCCGACTGGTAGGGCAATCGCAGATGAATCCCGCCCGCCATGGCCAGCGCACCATCAAGTTCCGGGCCGGTCGATGCTCCGGTGAACACGCTCACCTGAAACTTTTGTCCGCGGAAATTGGCGTCGGCAATTCGCCGCGCCAGTTCGATCGGCACCGCCTTCGGATAGCCGGACCCCGTAAATCCGCTCATGCCGATCTGGTCGCCCGACTGAATCAGCGCAGCGGCTTCGTCTGCGCTCATGATCTTCCCCGCCAGATTTGGATTTAGCACGCGTGCGGTTTCGGTTATAGTTGTAGTCGCCATAGGCACCAGCCTTTTCGAATATCGCCCCAGCTTAAACTTGCACGTCTCAGGCGTCTGTGATGGCCGTCACCCGTGGGTGAGCACGGTTGTCTTCGGCTTTTGTGAATGCAAACATTGTCGGTGCCCCTACGGCCCTAAGTCTCGAGCTTTTTCTTGGCGCTGAGGTTATTTTCATCTTGGTTCCTCAAACAGCTCGTCCTTCGGTGTACCAAATCGTCCAACTCCCTTTGTTATAATCCGCGCAAAGCTTTCGCGCGATGACTGAACCCTCCACCCCGCTGATGCGGCAATATGCCGGCATCAAGAAAGAGCATCCTACCGCCCTCGTCTTCTTTCGTCTCGGGGATTTTTACGAGCTTTTCTTCGAGGATGCCGTGCTGGCCGCCCGCGAGCTGCAGATCACCCTCACCTCGCGCAACAAAGAGAAGGGAATTGCCGTGCCTATGTGCGGCGTGCCTTTCCACGCCGCCGAAGGCTACATCTCCAAACTCATTCGCAAAGGCTTCAAGGTTGCCATCTGCGACCAGATGGAAAACCCCAAGCAGGCGAAAAAGCTCGTCCGCCGCGAAGTCACCCGCGTAATCACACCAGGGACTGCCGCCGACTCTTCGCTGCCCTCGGAAGAAAACAATTTTCTCGCCGCCCTCGCGCAATCGGCGGACCGTGTTGGCTTCGCCGCCCTTGATCTTTCCACGGGGGAATTTCGGGCCACCGAGTTTCATGGCGCTGACGCCACCCGCCGCATTCAGGAGGAACTCCAGCAGCTCCGTCCCAAGGAATTAATCTACGGCTCGGCCGCTCCCTTGTTCGATCGTGCCACCACGAATGGCCCGGGTAAACCCTCCACCGCGACCTCCTCCGGATGGTCCGAAACTCCCCTCGATGACTGGATCTTCGCGCCCGACCACGCCATTCCACTCGTCGAAAATCATTTCGGCGTCCTCTCGCTCGAGGGCTTCGGTCTCGCGGGCAAACCTGCCGCCGCGTCCGCTGCCGGCGCGATTCTTTATTACGTCCGCTCCACCCAGCGCGGATCTCTCGATCACGTCGACCGCATCGGCTTCTATGAACGACACGATTGCCTGGCTCTCGATACCGTCACCGTCCGCAATCTCGAACTGATCGATCCGCTTTTCGCTGGCGCTGGCCAAAGCGTGACTTTGTTTCACTCTCTCGACGCCACCATCACGCCCATGGGCAAGCGCCTGCTTCGCTCCTGGCTGCTCCGGCCATCCGTCGACATTACTCAAATCAACGCCCGTCTCGACGCCGTCGAAGCCCAGACCAGGGATCTTGTTGCCCGCGAGGAACTCCGCCGCTCCATGGACGGTGTCCTCGATCTCGAACGCCTGCTCAGCCGTGTGACGCTTGAAACCGCCAACCCTCGCGATGTCCTGGCGCTCTCCGCGTCGCTGTCCAAATTGCCATCCCTTCGCGCCGCCCTTGCTCGCTTCGCCGCCGACCGCCTCAAAGCCCTTCACGCTGCCATCGACGAACTCGCCGACCTGCGCCAACGCATCGACCACACCATCGTTCCCGAGCCTCCCATCTCGCTTAGCGATGGTGGCGTGATCGAAGCCGGTGTCGATCCGCAACTTGACGACCTCCGCGCCCTCAGCCGCAACAGCAAACAATTCCTCGCCCAGATCGAGCAGCGCGAACGCCAGCGCACCGGAATCGCCTCGCTGAAAGTAAAATTCAATTCGATCTTTGGCTATTACATCGAAATCTCCAAAGCCAATCTTCACCTCGCGCCGCCCGACTATGAGCGCAAGCAGACTCTGGTCAACGCCGAGCGCTTTACCACCCCTGAACTCAAAGAGTACGAATCGAAGATTCTCGACGCCGAAGAACAAATCGTCGAAATCGAGCGCCGCATCTTCGCCGAACTCCGCTCTTCCATCGCCGCGGAAGCCAAACGCATCCGCCAGACCGCGCTTGCCCTCGCCGAAGTCGACGTGCTCGCCTCGTTTGCTCACCTTGCCGCACTGCGCAATTACAGCCGCCCAAAATTCGACGACTCTTCGGACATCGAAATCATTGCCGGCCGCCATCCCGTCATCGAAAACGCAGAAATCTCCAGCGTCAGCGACCGTTTCGTTCCCAACGATCTCTATCTCAACTCGACCACCCACACCGTCCTCGTTCTCACCGGCCCCAACATGGGCGGTAAATCCACCTATCTTCGCCAGACCGCGCTCATCGCCATCATGGCGCAAATGGGATCCTTTGTCCCCGCCAGTTCGGCGCGCCTCGGCATCGTCGATCGGGTTTTCACCCGCATCGGCGCCAGTGACAATCTGGCTCGCGGCCGCTCCACCTTCATGGTCGAGATGACCGAAACCGCCGCCATCCTCCACACCGCAACCCCCCGCTCGCTGATTCTTCTCGATGAAGTTGGCCGCGGCACCGCAACCTATGACGGCCTTGCCATCGCTTGGGCCGCCGTCGAGTACCTTCATAACCGCACTCGCGCCAAGACTCTTTTCGCCACACACTACTTCGAACTCACCGATCTCGCCGAGCATCTCTCCGGCGTAAAAAATTATCACGTCTCCGTCAAAGAGACCGGCGGTGGCATCGTTTTCCTGCGCAAGGTCGAAGCCGGTGCCGCGGACCGCAGCTACGGCATCGAGGTCGCCAAACTCGCCGGCCTGCCGGGCGAAGTCATCGAACGGGCAAGGGAAGTGCTCGCCGAGCACGAACAAGCCGAGCAATCGCTGACCGGCCACCTCGCGTCTGACGGTCTCCGCCCCGCGCCGCCCACGCAGCTAACCATCTTTACTCCGTTGTCGCAACCGGTCCTCGAACGCCTGCGCGAAGTGAATCTCGACCGTCTCACCCCGCTCGAAGCCCTGAACCTTTTGTCTGAATTGAAACGCCAGATCCAATAGGAGCCGAAACACCATGGTGGTTCGCAAAACTGGCGCCCGGAAACAGCAGGTCGGCCAGTTGCTGATCATCGGCTTCGACGGTACCGCGCTCACCCCGCGCCTGCGCGATCTGCTCCGTCACGTTCAACCCTCCGGCGTCATCCTTTTCGCGCGCAACATCGTCGACGCGGATCAGACCCACCGTCTCCTCAAGGATTGCCGCAACGCCGTCAAGCATCCCATCTTCACCTGCGTCGACATGGAGGGCGGCACCGTCGACCGTCTTCGCGCCGTCTTTGGCCCCACTCCTTCCGCTGCCGACGTCTTTGCCACGGGCAATCCCCGCCTCTTCCGCAAACACGGTGAACTCATCGGTCACGCCTGCCACATGACCGGCTTCAACCTCGACCTCGCGCCCGTCGTCGACCTCGCCTTATCGTCCTCGCGCAAAGTCATGACCTCGCGCTCCGTCTCCGCCGATCCCGATCAGGTTTCTGCCTACGCCCGCCACTTCCTCACCGGCCTGGGTGCCAAACACGTCTTCGGTGCCATCAAGCATTTTCCCGGACTCGGCGCCGCTACTCTCGACACTCACCATGATCTGCCGCGCGTCTCCCGCTCCTCGCAGCGCCTGTGGGATGAGGATCTCTTGCCCTACCGCAAGCTCCGCCGCTACACTCCCTTTGTGCTCGTCGGACACGCCAGCTATCCAGAGATCACGCAGCACGCCGTCCCCGCTTCGCTCTCCGTTCACTGGATCACCCAGGTCTTGCGCAAGCAGATCGGCTATGACGGTGTGGTCATCTCCGATGATCTGGAGATGGGCGCCATCCTCAAGACCATGTCGATCGGTCAGGCAACCGTAAGGCACATTCGCGCCGGAGGCGATCTTTGCCTGGTCTGCCATCAGGAACAGCACGTGCTCGCCGCCTTCGAAGCTCTTCGCCGCGCTGCTGACGATCCGACGTCTGCCCCTCGTATCGCCGAATCCCTTCGCCGCATCCGCGCCTTGCGCAAGCAAAGCCGTGCGTTTTTCCAACACCCCATCGCTCCCACTGCCACCAAAGTCCGCACATTTTCCCGTCAACTCTGGGAGTTCGCCGAAGAAGTCCGTCTCAAATCGATTTCCCGGCAGGCCGAAGCATGATTGTGGCCGGCGTCATGAGCGGCACCTCCGCCGACGGCATCAACGTCGCGCTGGTCGACATCAAGCCCGGTCGCAACGCCGCCTGGCCGCGCTTCCAGTTTCTCGGCCACGCCGAATTTCCCTATCCCGAGGACGTCCGCCGCTTCGTGCTCACCGCCATGAATTCCACCCGCGCCGCCGTGGCCGATCTCGCGCGTTTGAACTTTCTTCTCGCGGAGTTATACGCCGACGCGGTTCTCGCCACCCAGAAGCGTTTTCGCCGCAAAGCCGAACTCGTCGGCTGCCACGGCCAGACCATTTACCATCAGGGCGAACCCGCAAGTTTCCTCGGTCGCAATCTCGCCGTCACCTGGCAAACCGGCGACGGGTCGCTGATCGCCCGCCGCGTCGCTCTCCCTGTCGTCTCTGACTTTCGTCCCGCAGATATGGCTGCCGGCGGCAAAGGCGCGCCGCTCGTGCCTTTTCTCGATTTCCTTCTTTACCGCCATGAACGCGTGGGTCGCATTGTTCAAAATATCGGCGGAATCGCCAACGTGAGCGTGCTTCCCGCACGGGCCACGGCGGCGCAAGTCTTCGCCTTCGACACCGGTCCCGGCAATATGGTCATCGACGCCGTCATGGAGCGCCTTTACGGTATCCGCTACGATAAGGACGGCAAGACGGCTGCTTCCGGCCAGGTCATCGAATCCGTTCTCATCGAAAGCTTGCGCGGTCCGTTCTTTCACCGCAAGCCGCCGAAAACCGCCGGCCGGGAGGAGTTTGGCCGCGAATTCGCCCAGGATTTCATCCGCCAGTGCGGTCAGGCGGAGCGAGCCAACATAGTAGCAACCGCTACGGCACTCACCGCGATGTCCATTGCCCAGGCGCTGCGCGAGTTTGTCCTTAAACGCCGTGAGCGCTTCACCGAATATATCGTCTCCGGCGGAGGCGCCAAAAATCCCACGCTTATCGCCATGCTGGTGAATGAACTTCAACCCCTGGGTCTCGAACTCCGCGCCTCTGACGAATTTGGGCTTCCCGCGGAAGCCAAGGAAGCCGCAGCCTTCGCATTGCTCGCTTACCAGACCTGGAACAAGAAGCCTTCCAACCTTCCCTCCGCCACCGGCGCCGCCAAACCCGCAATCCTCGGGAAAATCTCGTATGTGTAGATCCTGGCGCAAGGGGAATCTCACCCTGGGTGGTTTTCGAGGGTTGGGATTCCTGTCAATCGCTCTCACCATCTTCTTTGCTCTTGCTTGCTCCCGCTCCACCGGTCCGAATACCCTCAGCATGATCATCGAGAGCAGCCCCACCAATCTCGATCCCCGCGTCGGTCTCGACGCCCAGTCGCAACGCATCGACGCGCTGATCTTCGACGATCTCCTCACCCGCGACAATCATCTCAACCTCCAGCCCGGACTGGCCGAGCGCTGGGAAGTCCCCGACCCGCTCACCTACATCTTTCATCTGCGCTCCGGCGTCCGCTTCCATGATGGCCGCGCCCTCACCGCGACCGACGTCAAATGGACTTTCGATTCCATCCTGCAAGGCAAGATTCGCACCACCAAGTCCGGCGCCTACCGCTTCGTCGACCGCATCGAAGTCCCCGACGAATCCACGGTTATCTTTCATCTGAAGCAACCCTACGCCTCTTTGCTCTGGAATCTCTCGGGCGCTGCCATGGGAATCGTGCCCTATGGCATGACCAACGAAATCGCCCAGCATCCCGTCGGTTCCGGCCCATTCCGTTTCGTCAGTCAGGAACTCGACAAAGAAGTCATCCTCGAGCGCAACGACGACTACTGGGGCGAAAAAGCCCATCTCGACGGCATCCGCTTCGCCGTCGTTCCCGACGCCACCACCCGTGCCCTCGAACTCCGCAAGGGCAGCGCCGATCTCGCCATCAACGCCTTCACCGGTGATATGATCCTTACCCTCGAACAAGACCCTCACCTGCAAGTCCTCCGCGACTCCGGCACCGTCCTGGCGTATCTCGCCCTCAACACTCGCGACCCGATCCTGCGCGACGTCCGCGTCCGCCAGGCCATCGCCTACGCCGTCGATCGCCAGCCGATCATCCATTACTTGCTTCGCGATTTCGCCCGTCCCGCTTACAGCCTGCTGCCGCCGCAGAGCTGGGCCTACAACGGCGACGTTCCCCATTACGATCACGATCCCGGCCGCGCCCGCCAGATCCTCGATTCCGCCGGATATCCCGCCGTCAACGGCATCCGCTTTCATCTCACCATGAAAACCTCAACCGAGGAATCCACGCGTCTCCTCGCCGCCGTCCTGCAGCAGCAGCTTCGTGACGTGGGCATTGCCCTCGACATTCGCACCTTCGAGTCCGCCACCTTCTTCGCCGATGTTACTCGCGGCGCCTTTCAGCTTCACTCCCTGCGCTGGGTCGGCGGCAACGAAGATCCGGACATGTTCGAATACGTCTTTCATTCTTCGAAATTCCCGCCCGCCGGCGCCAATCGCACCTTCTACGCCAACCCTCAGGTCGACGCTCTCATCGACCAGGCCCGCGCCGAACCCGATCTCGAAACCCGCAAGCAGCTCTACTTCGAAATTCAGAGCCTGCTCGGCGAAGATGTCCCCTACATCAACCTCTGGTATCTGGATAACGTTCTCGTTGCTTCACAGCGCGTCCGCAACCTTACGCTCAATCCCGCCGGCAATTATGACTTTCTCCGCACCGCCGAACTCTCCCATTAACTCGCCCGTGCTACCATCAAAAATTCGACTCATTGGGACTGTTCTTTCATGCGCATTCTTTTTATTGGTGATATCTTCGGCCGTCCCGGACGCACCATCGTCAAAGATCGTCTTCCCGCTCTCATCAAAGATCGTCACATCGAACTCGTCATCGCCAACGGCGAAAACGCCGCTGCCGGCTTCGGCATTACTCCGGCGATAATCGACGAACTCTTCGAACTCAACATCGATGTCATCACCACCGGCAACCATGTCTGGGATAAGCGCGAGCTTCTCGACTACTTCGAGTCCGAAAAATCCAATCCCCACACCCAGGCCCGCCGCGTTCTGCGCCCTGCCAATTTCCCTCCCGGTACCGCCGGATGGGGCGTCTTTGAAGGCGCCAAGAACCGCGTGCCCTACGCCGTCATGGATCTGCAAGGCCGCATCTTCATGGGATCGAACGACGATCCTTTTCGCACCGCTGACCAGCTTCTCAAAGAAATCAAGGCCAAAGTTGTGATCGTCGATTTCCACGCCGAAGCGACCTCCGAAAAAGTGGCGATGGGCTGGCACCTCGACGGACGCGCTAGCGTCGTCATCGGCACCCACACCCACATTCCCACCGCCGACGAACGCGTCCTCCCCGGCGGCACCGCCTACATCACCGACGTCGGCATGACCGGCCCTTATGACAGCGTGATCGGCGTGAAAAAAGAAATCGTGATCGGAAAATTTCTCAACAACCTTCCCGTCCGCTTCGAACCCGCTACCGGTGACGCGCGTCTCTGCGCCGTCATCGTCGATTGTGATGAATCCACCGGCCGCGCTCGCTCCATCGAGCGACTCATGCTCACCTGAGACTCGAACCTTTCCGCCCATGTCGTATCATGGCGGGGATGCACTCTGCAGTCGAAGCCGAAAGCGCTGTTCAGAAAGCACGCACGCGCGCTCTCGTCGTTCCTCGCGAGCACGGCGCCTGGGGACTTCTGCTCGTCCCACTGTTCACCGGTCTGGTTGCCGGTTTCGCTTCGTCCTATCGCCTGTTGCCGTTGGCACTCTTTACCATTACTGCGCTCGCCTTGTTCTGGCTCCGCACACCGGTTGAAAGTCTGATCGGATCGAGTCCCATCGCGGCTCACACTCCCCGCGAACGCTTCATCGCACTCTTTGCATCCATCGTCCTCGCCGCAATAGCTGCGGTTTGTCTAGCCGCGCTGCTCTGGGGATGGCGGAATCAAGGCCTTCTTTTAGTCGGCGGAATCGCTGCGGTTGCGCTGGTCGTACAAGCCGTGCTGCGCAAGCTCGGTCGCAGCACCCGCATGGCTTCGCAATTCGTCGGATCGATCGGCCTCACCGCCACCGCGCCCGCCGCCTATTACCTCGGCAGCGGTCGTCTCGATTCGCATGCGATTATTCTTTGGGCGGCCAACTGGGCCTTCGCTTGCGATCAGGTCCACTTCGTCCAGCTCCGCATCCACGCCGGCCGCGCCTCCAACTTCAGCGAAAAATTTGCCAAAGGCAAATTCTTTTTCCTCGGGCAAATCGCACTCACCCTCGTGCTGATCTTCGCGGCGCTCCGCCAGATAATCGCGCCACTAGTGCTCGTCGCGTTTGTCCCCGGACTCATTCGCGGAACCCGATGGTTTTTCCTTCCCGCCGCGCCGCTCGACGTAAAAAAGCTCGGTTGGTCAGAGATGAGGCAGGGAATTATCTTCGGGGTTTTATTGGCGCTGGCATTTGTGGTTCATTGGCAATAAACCGTCATCGCATCACGAAGACGAGTTCGACATACGTATCCGTGTTGCGCCATAAAAATGGCAACCGCGCCAGCCAGTACTTCTCTTTGATCATCTTGCGAACCCGGGCGCCGTCCTCGGTGCCAAGGATCTGCGCCGTAGCGGGGAATTCCGGGCCAGTAATTTTGCCGCGAATCGTACACGGGGCAACCTTCGCTTGCGGATTGTTGCGGATGCGTTTGACCTTGGCTAATTTGCTGTTGGTCATGAAGTATAGCTTGCCGTCCATCTCGGCAAACCAAACCGGAGTGTAGATGGCCTCACCCGACTTTCGAAACGTGGCGACAGAAATGTAACGCTGCCCGTGAATCTCCGCAGGTATCGGCATCCATTCATTCTAGCCCGGCATTCGATCCCCAATCGCAAGCAGTGAAATTCCACTTGACCTCACTCTTCCACTTCCTCACAATTAGAGTAGCTGGCCTCGCTCTTTGACAACTGAACACGCTTCGTCGCAAGCGCCCTCACGTGCCGGTCAGCTCCGTGGACGGAAAAAAAAACCATGGGCCACAAGGCCCCGAGTTTGAGAGTTCGGCAGGTTTTTGCTGATGGCTGAGGGCTGATGGCTGACAACTAAGCTCTTTGTTTTCTATATTTTGATATCTAACTACCTATAGAATCAATGGCTTACGTGGGTATGGGTGGCTGTCGAACCAATAGAATCAATAATTTACGAGATTTTTTCAAAAATTTAGAACCGAGTATTTACTATAGAGTAAACACGGCAGCATTCAGCCGATAATATTTACTCAAGTCATTTATATTCAACAGCTTACCTCCATCATCAAGCCGCCCCGCTGCTGCCAACCACCACGCCTGCAACTCTCTTCATCGCCCTGGCAAACTTCGCCACCGGCAGCGTATTCAAGACATCATCTTTGGTCAGCCACGCCCGCCGCGCCTGCAACACACCGAACCTTATCTTCTCCATGTGCGACGTATGGTGAGAATCCGTGTTGATGACAATCTTCACCCCATACTGCTTGGCCAGTCGCAAATGCCGGTCATTCAAGTCGAGCCGGTCCGGATACGCATTTAACTCCATGGCGACTTTTTTCTGCGCAGCCGCTTTCAGCACGGTATCCATGTCATACGGATAAGCGTCCCGCCGTAACAATAACCTTCCCGTCGGATGCCCAATGATCGAGGTATTGGGGTTCTCAATCGCCTTCAGCAGCCGCGCGGTCATCTCCTCCGCTGTCTGATTGAAGTGCGAATGCACGCTGGCAATCACCAGATCCATTTGCTCCAGCACCGAATCCGATAGATCGAGAGATCCATCCGCGAGAATGTCAACCTCAATGCCGGCAAAAATCCGAATGCCGTCAATGGCATCATTGGCGGCGCGAATCCGCTTGATGTGCTCGACCGCCCGCTTGTCGTCCAGCCCATTCGCCATCGCCAGATTTTTCGAATGGTCGGTGATGGCCATGTATTTATATCCGCGCGCCCGCGCTGCTTCAGCCATCTCTTCAATCGTGTTGCGCCCGTCGGTTTCAAGCGTGTGCATGTGCACGTCGCCCTGCAAATCCGCGACACTGATCAACTCTGGCAAAGCATCACCTGCCGCCGCATCGATCTCGCCCGTGTTTTCCCTGAGTTCCGGCGGAATATACGCCAGCTTCAGCTTGCCGTAGATATCTTCTTCCGTCTTCGCCGCAACCACCTTCTCGTCTTCCAGCCGTGCCAGGCTGTATTCACTGAGCGTGTAGCCCATCTTCAGCGCACGTTGACGAAGCGCCACATTATGCGCTTTGCTTCCGGTGAAGTATTGCATGGCCGCGCCAAACGACTCCGGTGCCAAGAACCGCACATCCACTTGCATCCCGCCGCGCAGCCGGAAGCTGACCTTGTTTTCACCGCGTGCAATCACTTCCATCAGCGCCGGTACTTTAATCAGGTGCTCGATCAACTTTTCCCGCTCGGCGTCATCGCAACAAGCTCTCCCCGTCACCAGAATGTCGAGATCACCGACTGTCTCCCGTCCGCGCCGCAACGACCCCGCCGGCGTCACCTTTTCCACTCCCGGAAACGTCCGCAAATGCTCCGCAATCTTCTCTGCCTGAATCTCGGCCGCATCCAGCAGAAAACGGCCGCCGATCCGCTTGTAATCCTCGAGCGCCTTCAGCAGCTTCTGTTCCTGCTTTTCGCCCATGCGCGGCAGTTCGCGAATCTTGCCCTCGCGCGCCAGCTTCTCCACGCCTTCCACATCGCAAACTTTATACGCGCTCCAGATCAGCGCAATCGTCTTCGGTCCGAGGCCCTGCACCTTCAGGAGGTCTAACATCGAAGGATGATATTTCTGCAGCAACTCCGCATGCAGCGACAGCCGTCCGTCTTTGAACATCTCCTGCAAGTTCGCCAGCATGCCTTTGCCGATACCGTGAATCGCCAGCACCTGCTTCGGTTCGCTGATCAGGTCGGAAATCTGTTGCGGCTGGGCTTCAATCGCCTCTGCGGCATTGCGATAGGACCGTATGCGGAACGAATCCTGCCCGTCGATTTCAAGCAGGTCGGCAGTCTCGTACAAAATTCCCGCGATCGCCTTGTTGTCCATGTGAAATTTAGCTTACCAAGAATCGGGCAGGGAAGAACTCTCGCGCGAGAATCGCGAACACTACGAAAAATCAGCAGGGAAATATCGGAACAAAGACCACAGACGTGCGCGCTGTTTCGACAGACCACTCCAACAGCCCGCACGCGGACAAAAATTTGACCCTTACCTGAGCTAGTAGATCAACGGGCAGACTTCATGCCGATACTAGCTTGGCTACATTCGCGGCCTGCGGACCCTTCGGGCCCTGGGCAATCTCGAACTCTACCTGATCGCCTTCCTGCAGGCTCTTATACCCTTCGCTGGTTATTGCGCTGTAGTGAACAAAAACATCGGCCCCGTCATCTCTACCAATGAAGCCGTACCCTTTTGCGTTGTTAAACCACTTTACGACACCTTTCAATCGTTCCACGGACACGCCCCCTTGCGCGTTGCTGCCATTGGGACTGGTTTCCCAGCCTTGCAGAAAGTTTGGAGGCTATCGATTTTCGCTGTCAAGGACGTAGGTCACAATTTCAGCCCTTTATTTCCTCCGCGAAGTATCTCCCGTAACCATAAGACGCCGCTTATGGTTTTGCCATCATGGATTTGGCCGGCCATGACCATCCGTGCGGCCTGGCTCGCGGGAAAAAATCGTGGTTCGATCACTTCGTCTTCCTCCGGCCGGGCTTTACCTTCTTTCAACTCGGTCGCCAGATAAATCGCCATCGTCTCCGCCACAAACCCTGGACTCGCCCAGAAATACAGCACCCGCTTCCATCGCCGGGCCGAAAACCCCGTCTCCTCGAGCAATTCGCGCTTGGCCGCCACCAGAGGTTTTTCCCCCGGATCGATTCGCCCCGCGCACAGCTCCCACAAATGCTGCTGCGCGGCATGACGATACTGCCGCACCAGCAGCACCTCCGGTTCTTTCTTTCCTTTTCTCACCGGCATAATCACCACCGATCCCGTGTGCCGCACCATGTCGCGCCGCGCCTCTATGCCCGACGGCTCAACCACATAATCCGTCGTTACCCAAAACGCCGGGCCGCGATACACCTCAGTGCTCGAAATCACTCGACCCTTCGCCGCTCGCAATTTGTTCATCATGTCACCACTATAACGGTTGCGCGAGCGATTGATTGGCCAGCTCTAACGACTGGCGACCAACGACCAATGACTAATGACTGACTCCTGTATTCTGACGACATGCCACGCAAGCCCACCATCGCGATCATCGGCGCCGGACGCCTCGGCACCGCGCTGGCGCTCGCCTTACACCAAGCCGGATATTCCATCCCCGAACTCATCTCGCGCAATCGCGCCGCATCGATCAAATCCGCGCAATCGCTGGCTCGGAAAGTCAGCGCAACCGCATTCACTCTCGCCAAAGCCAATCTCGACGCCGACGTCCTCTGGCTCTGCGTGCCCGATTCGCAAATTTCAGGTGTCGCCGGCGAGGCCGCCCGGAAGCTTTCCGCCAAAAACCCCAGCACTCCCAAAATCGTCTTCCACTCCAGCGGCGCGCTCTCCAGCCATGAACTCAGTCCGTTGCGAAATAACGGCGTATCCGTCGCCTCTGTTCACCCGCTCATGAGCTTCGTCCGCGGCACATCACCCTCCCTGAAGCAAGTTCCATTTGCACTCGAAGGCGATCTCAAGGCAATTCGTACGGCAAGAAAGATTGCCCTCGATCTTGGCGGCGAGCCATTCGTCATTGCGGCCGCGTCCAAACCCCTTTATCACGCTTGGGGAGCATTCCTGTCCCCGCTCCTGGTTGCGGCCTTGGTCACATCTGAGCAAGTCGCTCACGCCGCAGGTCTTTCGACCCGCCACGCTCGCCGGAAGATGAAGCCGATCATCCTCCAGACCTTCGCTAACTATGCCAATCTCGGTCCCGCCGGGGCGTTCACCGGTCCGCTCGTTCGTGGAGACGCGCGCATCATTCGCCATCATCTTTCTCACCTCAAGAAAGTTCCCAAAGCCCGGCCGGTCTACCTCGCTCTTACCCTGGCCGCACTTCGCCAACTCCCCGCGCGCCGCCGCAAGGAATTGCTTAACATCCTTAACGCCGAACAATCCTGACGCACCCGCGTTTGACTCTCCCCGTGCCACCAACTAAGATTCCCCCATATTTCCCCCTCCAATCACATGATTGGCCAGACGATCACGCACTATCGCATTGTCGAAAGGCTTGGCGGTGGCGGCATGGGCGTGGTCTACAAGGCCGAAGATCTGACCCTGCATCGCTTCGTCGCCCTCAAATTTCTTCCCGATGACGTCAGTCAGGATCCACAGGCGCTTTCGCGATTTCAGCGCGAAGCCCAGGCTGCCTCGGCATTGAACCATCCCAACATCTGCACCATTTACGAGATCGGCCAGAACGAGGGGCGTCCATTTATCGTCATGGAATTCCTCGACGGCATGACCCTGCGCCACAAAATCGCCGGCCGCCATCTCGATGGCGATCTGACCCTCGCCTTGGCGACCGAAATCGCCGATGCGCTTGACGCCGCCCACGGCGAGGGCATCATTCACCGCGACATCAAACCGGCAAATATTTTCGTCACCAAGCGCAACCACGCCAAGATTCTGGACTTCGGTCTGGCCAAGATGCCGGAGGCGCAACGACCCGGCAGCAGCAGCGATAATCTCGAGACACTTTCCATCGGCTCCGACGCCGCCCATCTCACTACCACTGGCGCCATGATGGGCACTGTTTCCTACATGTCGCCCGAGCAGATGCGCGGCAAGTCGCTCGACGTACGCGCCGATTTGTTTTCCTTCGGCGTGGTGCTGTATGAAATGGTCACCGGCAAAAGTCCATTTCCCGGCTCGACCCCCGGCGAGGTCTGCGGTGCCATCCTCCACACCACGCCCGTTCCGCCGTCGCAGCACCAGCCGGAAATGCCGGCGCCGCTTGAGGCCATCATTCTGAAAGCACTGGAAAAAGACCGGGATCTACGTTACCAGCACGCCGCTGACATGCGTACGGATTTGCAGCGCGTGAAGCGAGACACCGAAAGCGGGCGAATTCTGCCATCTGGTTCCAGCAGCGCAAGACTGGCAATCGACCCCAAAGCCAAGGTTTCTTCGCCAAATAAGTTATGGAAGTTCATCGCCCCGGCGGCTGTTTTGATCGTCACCTTAATTGTTGGCGGCCTCTATTATCGTGCCCATCGTCCACAGCCGCTCACCGACAAAGACTCCGTTGTCCTCGCGGACTTCATTAACAACACCGGCGATTCCGTCTTCGACGACTCCCTGAAAACCGCGCTCGGCATCGCGCTGAACCAATCGCCATTTCTCAATGTGGTCTCGGCCAGAAAAGTCGCCGCAACGTTAAAGTTAATGACGCGCCCACCGGGCACTGCGCTGACTCCCGAAATCGCTCGCGAAGTCTGCCAGCGCACTGGCGGCAAGGCGTATATTGACGGCGCCATCGCCGGCTTGGGCAGTGAATACATCATTGCGCTCAAGGCAGTGAATTGCCAGACCGGGAACGTCCTCGCCCAGCAACGCTTGAGCGCAGCATCCAAAGAAAAGGTCCTCGGCGCGCTCGGTCAGGCCGCGGCCAACTTACGCGCCCAACTCGGGGAATCCCTCGCCACCGTGCAGCGCTTTGACGTGCCGCTTCTCGACGCCACCACTAGCTCGCTTGACGCGCTTAAGGCTTTCAGCATGGGGCAGAAGGCCTACGTCGAAAAAGGCCCCGATGCCGCCGTGCGTGATTATGAGCGCGCGATCGAACTCGATCCCAATTTTGCGAACGGCTATCGCGCTATCGGAGATTACTATTTCTCGCTTTCGGAGATCGGCCGCTCCAGCGAATATCTCACCAAGGCGTACCAGCTTCGCGAGCACGCCAGCGAACGCGAAAAACTTGCCATCACCGCCGACTATTACCAAAATGTCACCGGAGAACTCGACAAGGCCGCCGAAGCTTACGCCGAACTCGCTGCCAACTATCCGCGCGACTTCGGATCGCTCACCAATCTGGGAGTGATATACGCCCCGCTCGGGCAGTATCAAAAAGCCGTTGAGGTCACGCGTCAAGCCATTGACATTGCTCCTGAAAGCGTTGAATCTTACGAAAACCTGGCCAACTTCACACTGGCCTTGCAGCAGGTCGACCAGGCGCGTCAGATTATCGCCGAGATGCAGGCGAAGCAAATGGGCGATTTTGCCATGCATTACACCGCTTACGCGATCGCGTTCTTCGACAACAACGACGAAGCCATGGCCAAAGAGCAGCAATGGGTCGCGGGTCACCCCGAGCTGCAGACCTTCGGGCTTGCGCTCGCCACCGACACCGAGGCTTATTACGGCCGACTGGAGAAAGCACGCGAACTCAACCGCCAGGCAGTCGAATCAGCCATTAAGACCGACAACAAAGAGAACGGCGCGGTCTGGCAACTTAATGCCGCCATCCAGGAAGCGGCATACGGCGATCTTGCCGAGGCGCGGCAATCCGTGCCCGCTGCGCTTAAGCTTGCACCCAACAGCCAGGCAGTGCAAGTGGAAGCTGCGCTTGCCTACGCCATGCTCGGCGATGCCGCGCAGGCGGAGGCCATTGCGGAGGGTTTGGACAAGCGTTTTCCGCTCGACACGCAGATGCAAGGGCTGTGGCTTCCGGCTATCCGCGCGCAGTTGGGGCTGAACCAGAAGCAAAGCTCGTCCGCTCTTGATGCACTGGCAAACACCAATCCGCCGCTTGAATTCGGGGCAATTTCGTTTCTAAACAATTTCTCCTGCCTTTATCCCACTTACATTCGCGGTCAGGCCTATCTCGCCACTGGGCAGGGCGGGCCCGCGGCGGCGGAGTTTCAAAAGATCATCGATCACAGCGGAATCGTATGGAACTGCTGGACGGGAGCGCTGGCCCATCTCGGCGTCGCGCGTGGCAATGCCCTGGCCTCGAAGGACGCGCAGGGCGCCGACGCCGATGCAGCGCGAGTCCGCGCACTGAACGCCTATAAGGAATTCTTTGCCCTCTGGAAGGACGCTGACTCGGCCATCCCCATCCTCAAACAAGCCCAAGCCGAATACGCCAAGCTACGGTAGGTCTAGCACCCTAAAAAAGGCCGCGTACATTGAAGAGGTGGCATAGCTTGCAACGCCGGAACAGCTGAGCATGATCGTCGCGTCCACAAGCAGCCGCTCACCGGAGGGCCGCCGATTCAATTGACCCACTTCGATAGCGAACCGGCTGTCGTATCCGCCTACGCTTTTTCGAAAGACGGCAAAAAGCTCGCCGTCACCCGCTCCAAATACGACGACACCGACGTCGTCATGTTCTCCGGCTTCCGCTAGAGGCTTGGGTCAATACTTTCTGAGCACGCCGATTACGCGGCCCTGTATGTCGACCTTGGAGGCGTGGACGATGATGGGGTGCATCTTGGAATTGGAGGGTTGCAGGCGAATTTTTTCGCCTTCCTTATAGAAGCGCTTGAGCGTGGCGTCGGCGCCATCGACGAGAGCGACCACGATGTCGCCGTTGTGGGCAGTGCGGATCTTTTCCACCAGAACGTAGTCGCCGTCGAGAATGTGTTCGTCCTGCATGGATTCGCCGCGGACTTCCAGCACGAAGACTTCTTTGCTGCGCACGAAGTCGGCGAGGGAAATAGTTTCCGGGTTTTCGACGGCCTCGATCGGTTGTCCGGCAGCGATGCGCCCGAGCAACGGCAAAACAACGGTGCTATTAACGCTCATGGCTTGCTTCAGGCGGCCTTTGGGCGGCAGCAAGTCGATGGAACGGCTCTGGTTGTAATTCCGCGTGAGCAGCTGCTTTTTCTCCAGATTGGAGACGTGTTTGTGCACGGTGGCCAGCGAGCTCAGCTTCAGGCCGTGGCCGATTTCCTCAAAAGAGGGTGAAAAGCCGTTCTTTTGCACGAAGTCGGAGATAAAATCGTAGACCTGCCGTTGCCGTTTGGTGATTGCCATGGAAACATTGTAAGCGAATGAAAAGCGAAGTCAAGTACCAGCAATATGCCATCAGCCGTCAGCCATCAGGGGATGCCGGTTGGCGTAACTATTTCGACGCTGCGTCCATCTAATAAGTGGAGATAGAAAGAGGAGATCATGGAAAAGGTGGAGAATACAGAGAAAGTTCAGAAGACAGAAAGCGAATGGCGCCAACAGCTCAACGATCAGCAGTATCGCGTAGCCCGCGAAGCTGGAACCGAGCCGGCTTTCACGGGGAAGTATTGGAACAGCAAAGACAAAGGCACATATAACTGCGTGTGTTGCGGTGCGCCACTGTTTACGTCCGAGACGAAGTTCGATTCCGGAACCGGCTGGCCGAGCTTTTACAAACCGGTGAATGACGCGGCGATTGCCGAGAGCGCCGACAACAGCTACGGCATGAGGCGCGTCGAAGCGCGCTGCGCGAAGTGCGACGCGCACCTGGGACACGTGTTTGACGACGGGCCGAATCCGACGGGCTTGCGTTACTGCATGAACTCGGCGTCGCTGGATCTGAAGCCGGAGCCGGAAAAAAGGTAATGAGTTCATCGCAATTGCAGTGAGTTCATGATGCGGTCGAAGATGGGCGACATCGCGGCCATATCCGGCTCGGGCGAGACAAAAACCATATAAATAACGATGCCGGACTTGGCTTGCGCCGCGACCAGGCGGACGCGCTCTTTAATGGGCGCGCCGTTTTCGCGAATGGCGGAGTTGCCGCTCCAGTCGAGCTTTCTGGCGGCGCGGCCATTCAGGGTAAAAGCCTGCGGACTGCTGTAGACCTGAAGCTCGGGATTGCTCTCGCGCAGATCGCTTTGCAAATCATTAAAGGCGACATCCAGGTCTTTCTTTTTGTCGCGAGGCTGGAATCCGCTAATGATAGTGCCGTAGGCAATGACTCCGTTAGCGGCGCCGTTGTTGGGCCAGAAAGAGATGCCAGACGACGGGCCCCCGTCAAATTGCCATGACTCCGGATAGCTGACAGTGAATGCCTGGTGCTGATAGGTCTTCCAGTTGCCGGTGGCGAGGTTGGCGGTGTTGAGGCGCTTGAGATCCGTGGGCGGGACGGCGGTAGTTCCGGCGCTCAGGTTCGCTAACGATGCTTTGGCGGCGACGAACTCGGGGCTGTTCGCAGTTTGATATTGTTTGGGCGGAAAGCGCGACAGAATGCTTTGGATATTTTTGGCGCGATCGCCGGGATCGGGATGCGAAGCCAGGAATGATGGGCCGCTGCTTTGTCCGCCGGTTTGTTGTTTGAGCTTGAGAAAAAAAGTAACGACGGCCTGGGGATCGTATCCGGCGTCGTAGATGATTTGCGCGCCGACCATGTCGGCCTCGACTTCAGCGTCGCGCGAGTACTTCATGAAGACCGAACCAGCGGTGAGCGAAATGCCCATCTGGGCGAGGCCGCCGACCATGCCACCGACGCCAGCGCCGACGGCGGCGCCGAGAATGGCGAGCGGGAGCTGAGCTTTCATGGCGCGGGCCTGCTGGCGCGCGGAGTGGCGCATGACCACGTGAGAGATCTCGTGGCCCATGACGCCGGCAACTTCGTCTTCATCGGCGTCGGCAATGAGGCCGGTGTGAATGAAAATTGGTCCGCCGGGCAGGGCGAAGGCGTTGACGGATTTTTCGTTGACGACTTTGAACGTATAAGGGAAGGCGTATCCGGGGGCTTTGGATGCGAGCTTTGCGCCGAGCTGGGCGACGAATTTAGACATGGGATGGTCGGCGGGCAGAACCTTCATCTGCTTCTCGACTTCGCGGGCGCCCTGCTGGCCGATTTGAATCTCCTGGTCGAAGGTGAAGCTGCCGGCGGAGGGGTTGGCGGTGACGCGTCCTTTCTTGGGGTCGTCGTTAGGCTTGGGCTCGGCGGCGAAGACGGTAACAGTAAAGACGAGAATGCAAGCGAGTTGACGGCGAAGCGTGCGGTTCATGGGCATGGGAAGTATAGAGCTTAGTGGCGGCTAGCTTCTAGCTCCTAGCTCTTAGCTTTTGGCTCTTAGCCTTGCAGGCTGGCCTGAAAGGCTGTTGACCGGAGGCTCCTAACCTCAGCGGCTAAAGCCGCCGAAAAGAAACAAGTCTGATCGCAGCGCTAAAGCGCTGCGCCACCCAAAATCGAGCGTCGACTCGACTTTTCCGCGAGTTGTGAAGTCGTGCCCCTCCCGATGCGAGCCTCGACACCCGCTTCGGCGGCTCCGCGTTCGCCCTCGGCGGCTAAAGCCGCGACTACATCAGCAGCCTGTACGGCACAGCTGAAGCCGTGCCCTCCCGATTTGTGAGTCGTCGTTCGTTGTCAGTCGTCAGTCATCGGTCGTCAGTCATCAGTCGTATTAGTGTCGTAGCGGTTGCTGCACATCAACTGGCGGCTTCGAGGAGTTGCTTGGCGATGGCCGGGGCTTTGTCGGCTCCGGCTGGTCCCTCGGCGGCTAAAGCCGCGATCACGTTGGGGTCCTGTACGGCACGGCTGAAGCCGTGCCCTCCCGACTGAACTTTACGCTGCGAGTCGTGTGGTGGTTGTTGGCGTGCGCTTGTTACGGCTGGTTGCGGCGCGGGTTGCGGCGGCTTGGGCTGCGCGGGCTGGCTAACGGCTGTCTGGCCGGCGGTGGCCGGTTTGAAGGAGAAGTCGGTGACCATGGCGGCGCGGGCTTCTTTGGAGTCGAAGTCGAGGTTGCGTCCGTTGCGGATGGCGAGTGACAGCAACTTCATGTAGACGGAGACCTCGCGGTCGCTGATCTGACGGTGGGAGTAGAGATCGATGACGTGCATGATGGCGGTCTGGATGGCGTAGCGGTCTTCGAGCAGGGGAAATGGCGCGCTGCGCGGGTTGGCGCGGCGCTGGATGGCGGTGGTGTGAAAGTAACAGGTGTAGTGGTCTTTAAGGGCGGGGCATCCGCAGCGGAGGCCGCTGGTTTTGACGTAGTTGCACTGGCGGACGTGGGTTGAGGGTTTGGGTTGTTGGGCTTCTGGCGGGGCTTCTTGCTGGCTGTTGTGCTTGCCGTTTGGTTTCACTGCGCTCAGGTTTGTCATTGTTTGTTTTTCCTCGTGTGTTTACTACTATCTAACAATTTTTTGTGTTGCGGAATTGCGTAAATACTTGATTCCATTGGGGCGATTTTTGTGACTTCTCGTAAAATCTTGATTCTAAAGAGCAAAAACAGTCAAAATCTAGAAAATAAAGGACTTAGTCGTCAGTTTTCAGTCATCAGTCATCAGTCGTCAGTCGTCGGCTGGGCTGTGAGCCGTGACCCTGCGGCGACATGCGCCACCAAGCGTGCCGACACTGCGCGCCAGATCCCTCGTCTCGCTGGTAAAAGCGCGAGACTTCGGGATGACGTCCTTTCAAGGAAGGCGTCGGGATCCCAGGTTAGCGTCCACAGAACGTACGCGAACCCGTCGACTCCGCTAGGGGCAGGCTCTTGGCCGCCAACGTTCAGGCTCCCTGCGCGTGCCGTAGGTATGGTGCCAAAAAGGGAAAGCGGAGTCTGTGGCGGCGGTCACAGCGAAATTGTGAGGGGTGAACGGTGGCTGGGTGTGGAAAACCGCGCCGTCGACGGGTGTAATCGCGATCTAACGCCAATTGACGGGCCCGCCTGTAAAGTCCCAGACGATCATTTTGTTCGCATTTCGTAACAAGAACCAATTAAATTCCGCCCGGCCAGACAAGTAGGTTATAGTGCGTTCCTCACTTGGCACCACCGAAGCAACCGAGTCAACGACAAAACAAAGAACCCCATCCCCCAACGCACCTTGGGCCGAACTTACGGAGGACAGTATGAAGCTTTTTGTCAGAGCGTTCCTATTCGCGCTCGCGCTATCCGCGCTGGCGTCGGCCCAAACCCTGCCAACTTTCAAGCACATCATCATCGTCTTCCAGGAGAACCGCACACCCGATAACCTCTTCGGGGGTAACCCCAACTTCGAGACCGGCGTCGACATCCAAACCGCCCCCAACAGCGTCCAATGGTGCCTCGGCGCCTGCTTCAATCCCAATCACTCTCACGGCGCCTGGAACAATATGTGGAACAGCGACATCAATGGCCAGGCGATCGGGAACAACGTGTGCGGCTATGCCCTCGCTGGCAACGAGTGCACCTCGCCGGTCTCGCCCACTTACTGCAACGGCGAGACGGTAGGTCCCGGCAACCAACTCCCGATTCCGAATTGCCCGGCGCAGGCGTTCACTAGTACACGTGGGACAGCGGCGCCGTGCAGCCTTACTATTCCATCGCGCAGAACTACGGCTTCGCCAACTACATGTTCCAAACGAATCAGGGCCCAAGCTTTATCGCACACCAGTTTATCCTCTCCGGCACCTCCGCACCCTCCGGCACTGTCGGTGGAACGGACTACGACTACTTTGCCGCAGAAAATCCTTCGAACGAGAAGGACACCGGCTGCGCCGGCTCCAGCACAAGCGTGTGGATGATTAATCAGAACGGCCAGGAGAGCGGCGGCAATGGGCCCAACGCAGTAGCACCATGTTTTACACACAACAGCTTACCAACCCTGCTCGATGAGAACGGGTTGTCGTGGAGGTATTACGCCTACAAGTCGGGCGCTAAAGGCATCTGGACAGCACCAAACGGAATTACCGAGATCTGCTGGCCCCTCACCGACGGCCCCGACAGCCAATGCGGCGGGTCAGATTGGGTGAACGACGTGGTTCTTGATCCGCACAAGGTGTTGTCCGACATGGGCTACAACAGCAGCCCCTGCAATCTAGCCAATGTGAGTTGGGTGACCCCGAACGGCGACTCATCCGACCATCCCGGCTTCCAGGGCGTCGAAAACAACTCCCTATCGACTGAAGGCGGCCCTGCCTAGGTCGCCACCATTATCAATACACTGGGTGCCAGTTCATGCACCGATAACGTCAACGGCAAACAAGTCCCTTACTGGCAGGACACCGCCGTCTTCATCACTTGGGACGACTGGGGTGGCTGGTGGGACCACATCAATCCCGACCAATCATCCGGCGGCCCGGGCGTATTCATCAACAAGTCGAGCCTGAATAAAACCTGTGACCCTGTTTCACAGTTCGGCTGCGGGTACACCTACGGCTTCCGCGTGCCCTTGCTGGTCGTGTCGGCGTACACACCGGCCGGGTATGTTTCAGGGCCTGTCAGTCCCCGGGGAACTGCCTAAACGAGAAGTTTCCATACATTCACGATTTCGGCAGCATACTGGCGTTCATAGAAAACAACTTCCTCGGCTTCGGTGACATCGGCGCTATCAACTCAAGCAATCAATACCCATTCGCCGACCAGTTTGCACCAGACTACAAGAGCAGCAACCCGCCAACCGTCCCGCTGGCGGATTTCTTTACGCTCAGCAGTCCACGGCAGTTCACGCCAATAGCTGTTCCAACAGCCTGGCAAAGCTACAACGCCAGCTATTTCGTCAACTATTACACAAACGGAAACCCGGTTCTCGATCCCGACAATGACGCGGTTGACCCCGACTAACTCAACCGCAAACCGTGCGCCGGGGGCCCGAACAGCGGCCTCCGGTACAACATATAGCTGTATAATTCAGGGAGACAGACCGACCCCTCCCGAACAGCCTAGGAGGCAGACGATGGCGCAGGACCAACTTTTCTTCGCGCTCCTTACGACACTTCTCGCGCTAACGCTTGGACCGCCCCCGCTGGCTGCTGCGGGCAGCAGCTACCAGATCATACACTCGTTCCAAGGGGAACCGGACGGTGCCGTGGTCTATTCAGGCGTAGCAGTGGATGCGCAGGGCAATATCTACGGTAGCACCAGGGGGGGGAGCCTACGGCTACGGTACCGTTTTCGAGGCCTCGCCTCGGCCAAGCGGGGGCTGGAGCGAACGCATCCTGAGGAGCTTCTGCCGCGACTTTCCCCATTGCAGCGACGGAACGCTGCTGGGCGTCTGGGACACACCAGCCGTCAACGCCGCTGGCCAGCTTTACGACACCAGCAGCGCCGGCATCTTTCAAATGACGCCGACAGTGCACGGCTGGAATTTCGAGATCATATACCCCTGGCCCGGCAGCAGCCGCGAAGCTGGCCCCCAGAACAACGCCCCGGAAATCGACGACATCCTGCTTGACGCGTCCGGGAACCTCTACGGCCCCTTCGGCGTTGGCGTAGGCTACGCCGGCGCTGTCGGCAAGTTGTGGCGCAGCCCCGGTCAGGGTTGGGAAGAAAAGGATCTATTCGACTTCTGCCTAGGCAAAGCCTGTTCGGACGGCTACCTGCCGGTGTATAAGCTTGCCTGGGACACCGCCGACAACCTTTATGGCGTCACCTACTATGGCGGCACACACAACCTCGGCGTTGCCTACGAGCTCCAGCATAGCGCCGACGGTTGGCGCGAAAACGTGATATACGACTTTTCCGCGTACCCCCCTGGCTCCGCGCTGGTGTTCGACGGGTCCAGCAACCTCTACGGCACCACTTATCAGGAGGGTCGCTGCGACGGTACCGTCTACCAGCTTTCGCCGCAGGCAGCCGGAGACTGGAAGCGGACCATTCTTTACCCCTTTTGCAACCCGGAGAAATACGGAGGAGCCCCTGATGCCGCCGTCGTCTTCGACCCGGAAAACGGATTGATCTACGGCACAGCGACGGCCGGCGGCGACCCCGCGTGTCTGTGTGGCGTCATCTTCTCGCTCACGCCCCAGGCCGACGGCAAATGGAAATACACCGTCCTGCACAAGTTTAAGGGCCCCGACGGCGCTGGCCCCAACGGCCTTACCTACGACGGGAAAGGTCATCTTTTCGGCACCACCGTCGCCGGCGGCATGTACAATCTTGGTGCCGTCTTCGAATACACCATCGCTCCCCGCGCCAGTGAAACCGCTCCGGTCAGAACGGGATCAAGTCAGTAGCCTGCCCACCCGCGAGTCGGGGCTGCAAGTGTCGTAACCAAGGTTAGGCATAGGCGGGTCCGGCCGCTGCGCAGACGGACCCACCGATTGCTTGCATCTACTCGTTGGTCCCGAACTTCTTCAGGTCTTCGGGGCCGTCCATCAGTTTCACCGGTTCCTTGCCTTGCACCAGTTCGCGCACTTTCTCCACCACATCGGGATTGGCGAGCGTCGTGATGTCTCCGGTGTTCATGCGGTTGGAGACGGCGGCGAGGACGCGGCGCATCAGCTTGCCGGAGCGGGTTTTGGGCATATCGGGGACGATGTAAATGTTTTTCGGGCGAGCGATTTTGCCGATGATGGTTTCAATCGCCTTGAGGACTTTATCGTGGACGACCTGGTTATCGACCTTCAAACCGGGTTGCAGTGAGACGTAGACCTCGGGCACGCGGCCTTTGACCTCGTCGACGACGGGGACCACGGCGGCTTCGGCGACTTCCGGGACGGTCAGGCAGGCCGACTCGATTTCTTTGGTGCCGAGACGGTGGCCGGCGACGTTGATGACGTCATCGACGCGGCCGAGGATGCGGTAGTATCCATCGGGAGCCAGTACGGCACCGTCAGCGGCGAAGTAGGGCCAGTCGCGCCAGTCTTTACTTTTGTGATTCTTGCAATATTTGCGGTAGTACTGGTTGACAAAGCGGTCGCGATCTCCCCAGACGGTTTGGATGATGCCGGGCCAGGGATTGCGAATGCAGATGTTGCCGGCTTTGCCGGCGCCGGCGGGGATTTCCTGCCCCATTTCGTCGATGATGACGGGATAAATGCCGGGCATGCCGGGGCCGGCGCTGCCGGGCTTCATGGGATCGATGGCGGGCTTGGTGCTGCACATGAAGCCGCCGGTTTCGGTCTGCCACCAGGTGTCGACGATGACGGCCTGCTTTTTGCCGACGGTTTCGTAGTACCAGCGCCAGACTTCGGGCTCGATGGGCTCACCGACGGTGGTCATGTGCTTGAAGCGGTAGTTGTATTTGGCGGGTTCGTCGTGACCGGTTTTGCGCAACATGCGGATGGCGGTCGGCGAAGTGTGGAAGATGTTGACGTCGAGGCGCTCGGCGATGCGCCAGGGACGGCCGGGATCGGGATAGGTGGGGACGCCTTCGTAGATGACGGTGGTTGCGGCGAGCGCGAGCGGGCCGTAGACGATGTAGGAGTGGCCGGTGATCCAGCCGATATCGGCCATGCACCAGTAGACGTCTTCGGGATGGAGATCCTGAATGTATTTGGTGGTGCCGGCGGCGTAGGCGAGGTAGCCTCCGGTGCGGTGCTGGCAACCTTTAGGTTTGCCGGTGGTGCCGCTGGTGTACATGAGGAAGAGCGGCGCTTCGGCGTCCATGGGAGTGGGGTCGACGGTCTGGCCGGTGTATTTCTTGAGGACTTCGTCGACGAAATGGTCGCGGCCTTGCACCATGGGGGTTGCGGAAGAATATTTGCCGGGGTAGCGCTTCCAGACGAGGACTTTGTCGATGGTCTGGCCTTCTTTTTTGGCGGTTTCGACGGCGATTTCGGCGCTGGCCTTGTGGTCGATCATCTTGCCGCTGCGGTAGTAGCCGTCCATGGTGATAAGGACGCGGCTACCGGAGTCGGCGGCGCGGGTGCCACAGGCTTCGCCGCTGAATCCGCCGAAGACCACGGAGTGGATGACGCCGAGGCGCGCGCAAGCGAGCATGGTCACGGGCAATTCGGCGACCATGGGCATGTGGATGGTGACACGGTCGCCGGCTTTGAGTCCGCAGAAGTCGCGCAGCAGAGCGGCGAATTCGTTGACGCGAACGTAAAGATCGCGGTAGGTGACGACCTGGGTGGATTCGTCCTCCGGCTCGGGAACGAAGATGATGGCGGCTTTGTTTTTGTATTCCTTCTGATGGCGGTCGACGCAGTTGTAGCTGGCGTTGAGCTTGCCGCCGGCGAACCACTTCCAGAAAGGCGGGTCGTTGGTGTCGAGAGTGGTGTGCCAGTACTCGTCCCAGGAGAGAAGATCGGCGTACTCGCGGAAGCACTCGGGGAAGTTTCCCTCGCTGAAGCGGTCATTGATAGAGGGATCGGTGAGGTTGGCCTGGCCGACGAAGGCTGCTGGCGGGTAATAGTATTCCTCTTCCTGCCAGTGAACGGCGATTTGCGCTTCGCTGGTTTCCGCAACTTTGTGGGGATGAATTGGCTGACTCATAATTTGCTGCTCCTCGTAGGCCTGAAGTTTAATTGTCGACCTGACATAACTGGTGCCAACTGCGTTAAGCCATCTTAAAGCTGGGCAAGCATGCGTGCCTGCCTTCTACCGCGTTCTTTTTGAGCTACCGGTTCAGGCCGCGGCCGTAGCGCCTTTGCCGGCGAATCTTCCTGCAGGTGCGTCCGGACGCCGGGCGGCCAACTCAAAGAGCAGGGCGACGGCCGCCAGACCGCCGGCCCAGTAGAAGGCCATCTGGTAGTTCTTGTATTTATCGAACAGCACGCCGGCGATCCTGGGCCCGATGATGCCGGCAACACCCCAGGCGGTAAATAACATGCCGTAATTGATACCGGCATTTTTTGTTCCCCAGAAATCGGAGGCGGCAGCGCCATTCACGGAAAGCTGCGTGCCATAACACCAATAAACGATGAAGACCATGATGTACAGGCCCATCACGTTGGATCCGGCGATGTAGAGAACGGGCATGGCGACGATGGAGATTCCGATCATCAGGCGCAGGACGTTGAGCCTGCCCAGGGCGTCGGACATCCAACCGGAAAGGATACGCCCGGAGGCGTTGCCGGTAGCGCCAATAAAGATGGTGAGGGTCTGCAGGGCTTCGCTGGGGATTTTCATGCTCTTGGCAAACGGCACCAACTGGCTGATGACCATGAGGCCGGCCGAGGCTCCCAGGGCGTAGGCGACCCACATGAAATAGAAAGTTGGAGTGCGCAGGACTTCGCTGGGACTGAACTCATAAGTTGTAGCGGCGGATTTGGAAGCAGGTGCAGGCGACCATCCTTTGGGCCGATATCCGGCGGGGGGATTTTTGAGGAGAAACGCGCCAAACACGGTCATGACCAGGAAGATTGCGCCAAGAATCATGAAAGTTGTGTGCACGCCGTAGGCGGGGATGAGCTTGAGGTTCGCCAAAGGGCCGAAGATGGCGGAACCGGCACCGTAGCCGCCGACGGCAAGTCCGACGGCGAGGCCGCGTTTGTCAGGGAACCATTTGGCCATGACGGGAATGGGCGTGGCGTAACCAAAACCGTTGCCCAATCCGCCGATGACGCCGAAGCAGACGTAGAGATAATTCAGGCTGTGGGTGAAGGAGCAGAGGAAAAAGCCAAGGCTGACGAGGACTCCGCCGGTGAGCGATACCCAGAAAGGCCCGAACTTGTCCTGCAAGCGGCCGGCCAGGATGAAGGTCAGAGCGAAGACGACCACGGCGATGGTGAAGACGTTGGAGGTTTCGGCGCGCTTCCATCCGAATTCTTTTTCCAGCGGGGCGACAAAGACGCTCCATGCGTACAGGGTGCCCAAGGCGAGATTCATGGAGAGGCCGCCGATGACATGCCACCAGCGATTGAGATGGGGCTGGGCGGATTGAACTGAATCTTGAGTAGCCACTGTTTTCTCCTTTAGCGCGAAAGTGGAATGCGGATTTCTTTCTACTGCTTCTGCAAGATTGCGTTCACGGTCAATTCCGATCCGGAGACAACGGTCAATTCGCGTTTCCACGAAGCGAAACCCGGGTTTGCGATCACGACGACATGACTGCCGGTGGTTACGCCGAGAACCGAGGGCGTGCTGCCGATGTAACGACCGTCGAGCGTGACTTCGGCGCCGGCGGGAGTCGAGCTGAAGTTGCAGCGCACGGTTTCGGGCAAGTTCGATGAACCGGTTGCGACGAGAGCCGTCTGCACGGAATTGGGCGCAGAAGGCGCGATGGCCTGCGCGACGGCTGGCGGCGCGGAGGGATTCGCTTTTCCGTCAGGCGCTACAAAGGCGTAGAACTGACGGCGGGCTTTGCCGTCATCGTCGGGGTAATAGATGGTGAGGCCGTGCTTTTCTTTGTGGCCGTCGTAGGTGTCGCCTTTCGGCAGGGGGATGCAGCGGGACCACTTGGTGTCAATGCCGCAACTGACGCGGTATTGCGCACCGGTGCCCAGGTCCTGCACGAGCAATGTGTTGGTCACCTGTTGGGTTTTGCTTGAGCTACAGTAGGCATCGTAATTGAGCTGGTCGCAGTTTTTTGGGACGCCGCTGTCGTCGATGACCACTGAATGAGTTTCTGAATCCAGAACTTTCAGCCGAATGGCCACGTTTTTGGTGGCGGCGTTGCAAAACGCAGCGAGAAACAGAAGTATCGCGAGCGCGAGAATTGTGCGCTTCATCAGAAGACCCTCCAGTTGCCAGTGATCAGCCATATAAGCCGTTCTGCAGGTTGCTCAGGGCCGGCCGCGTATTAGCGAAACATTCTGCTCCCGCCAGCGGCCCTACAGCAATGGTTTTTATCGTTCTTTTGTGTCGCTGGGGTGGTGAGCTTTTCGAGAACTGCGTCACTCACCCCGTTAGTCATTTAGTTCGCAGTAATTCAGGCCGGCCTAGAAAGTGAAGATCGGTCCGAATTCGGTGCGATGGTCCTGCCATTCGTTCGAAGGCTTACCTGCAATTGTGTAAGTAGCCCCAGGTTCGAGGCGAGTGGCGTAGATCGATTGCTCAAAGCCGAACTGACACCACTGGTTAAGTTTGTAGTACAGCGTGGCCGCAGTCAGCTTGCCCATCAGCAGAGGCAAGGGTGACAAAACATTGGCTGCGGGGCTGGCGCCGGGATTGGTGAGTTCGCTGTGAACCACTTGATCCTTGCCCATGTGGAAGTACAAGACCCAGCCGGCATTGTGGCCTTTAGGATCGGCGTCGAACCAGCGCGAGAGCGGCAGACCGAGGTTGACGAAACCCCCGAAGGCGCGGATGGGGCGCTGCGGCGCGACGACAACCTGGCCGGAGGCGTTGGTGGCCAGGGTTGCTCCGCCGGCTGCGGCCAGCGGACCGCCGTCCACGGTGGTGAACATGACGGGATTGCTGAGTCCGTTGACGTCGGTATAGAACGAGTTAACCTGGCCGCCAAAGAAGAAGCGCAGATCGCCTCCAAAATAAGAGCTGGCAACTAGAGTTGCCCAACGGGTGGGCAACTGCAGGGCCAGTTGATTACCGTAGAGTGAACTGGAGGTGGTGAAGCCGTTGGGGAAGGCTTTGACGTAGCTGTTCACGAGAGTCACCGGAACGCAATTGGTGGTGACGGTCGCGGTACATTCGCCGACGGCGCCGTTGGAACTGGTGACAATCGAGGTGCGACGGCCGTCGAATCCGGACCAGATGAGTTGCGCTGGAGCAACCCCTTTGGCAGGATCGAGCTGCCATTGGAAGACGGCGCGCGCTTCGAGCTCGGGACGGCCGGAGTCGGCGCCTTCGCGTTCGGCTTGCGCGATCTGACCTTGCAATCCCAAAGAGCCGAGCTTTTCGATCTGGCCGGTGCTGGGCATCATGATGGCGAAGGTGGGCGAAAATTTCAGGTTGTGCCATTTGGCCAGCTTCTGAACCAGGCCAAACTGAAATTGCGGCGAGCGCTCGTAGATGTTGCCGTACCAATAGCCGAGAGCCGTGGTTTCGAGAATGCTGGGCAGAGCGCTCGATCCGAACAGGGTCCAGTCCTGGCCACCTTCGAAGTAAATGTCGGTTTTGTCGCTGGCAGTGTAATCCAGGCGCGCCCAAGCGAGGCGCAACTGAAACGCGTTGCTGCGGATCGACGAGACATCGCGGTTATCAACTTCGCTGAAATTGCCTTCGTAGTCGCCTTCGATGCGTCCGGTGAGGACGATCTCGCTCGACATGTCCGGCCACTCGATGTTGGCGCCGATGCGGGTAGAGCGGGCCTTCAAGTGGAATTCAGGAGCGGTGCTCGGCCCGGTGTTGGTAATGGCAGTGGTGCTCAGGAAAAGTCCGGGAAACGGCATGTCATCGCCGTTGGGGCTGCTGGAGTCGCGCACGGCGGTCGCTTTGATGAAACCATAAGGCGTCATCTTGACGGCACCCATTTTGAAGGCGGCGTTCAGGCCGTCTTTGACCGGCGGATCGACCGGCAGCACGCGTATGGGTGCGACGGCCGGCACAACCGCGGGAGTGGGTGGGGTTGGTGGTTTGCTTTCAGTCAGCGATTTGGTCGCGGCCTGCCCCTGCGGAGTTCCGAGAGATGCGGAGAGCTCTGAAGGCGATGGAGCGGGCGTGGATGTGGGCGCGAGATCGGAGGCGCTTACCACACCTTTGCGGGTGAGGACCTCGACCAGGGCTTGCATCTGAGCGTTGGGGCCGGCTGACTGGATGGATTGGGCTTCTGCCGTTGTGAGCACGCCTTTCATTACCAGCACACCCAGCAATGCGGTCGCGTTGTCGCCGGTGGCCGCGGACAGGTTCGGGGCAGCGCCGTTTGGTGGGGCCGCATTCGCGGAAGTTGCTGCGGGAGCTGCCGCTGGCGCGTTGCCGTTTTCTTCGGCAAACAGGAACAGCGTAGATAAGACCACAAGAACACACACAACCCAGGAGGATTTTCTCAGCATAGATACCTTGTCTCCTTTACTGTTCTCTCTTTCATCAATTGAAGTTTTGGTTGCTGCCGTACCACACGAGATCGACATGGGCGATCGGAGCGGGGAAGCGAACCGATCCGAACGGGGTCAGACGCGAGACGTCGAACCAAGGCCTATGGCGCAAGCTGTATGGCACTGAACGGCCGGAATCAGCCGGCCGCGAAGCCGCTGCGCGCTGCAAGACCTGCATTCTTAGGCTCCTACCTGAACCGATTTCAGGGCACTGGCCATTTAAAGTGGCCAGTATGGGGCGTAGTCTTGCGGGTTTTTGACCCGCGAGTCGGTGATTTTCGTCATGCGTGCCTGTGACTAACCTCACCAGACCGCGCTATGTGGGCCACGAGATGATGTAGAGACCGCTACGGCAGGAGGCTCCGGAAGCCGCGATGGATGCGGGATATAGACGAATGGTGAGTGGATTGCCAACGGGAAAATTCAGCGCAAATCCCATTCCGGGAATGAGTGAAAAAAATCACCGCAAAGTGTGACGCGCGTGGCTGCGGCGCTGCGAGGGATCACAAGGGGGTAATCTGAAGCTTCAATTCCGAACTACGGCCGCTGCCTGACGATGGGCTATAAT
>DASVWZ010000298.1:0-18947 GCA_036392935.1 Terriglobales bacterium
GGCTACGATATCGCCCAGCGTGGTTTCGGTAATGTCACTGCGCTTCAGGCCGGAGAAGGAGAACAGCTTGGTGATCTTGGTCTTCTGTAGCGAGCCGTCGAGCTTAGCAATGCCGACATCGTCACCCGTGTGCATGGTTCCGTTGAAGACGCGGGCGATAGCGAGGCGGCCGAGATAATCGCTGTAATCGAGGTTGGCGACGAGGATCTGCAGCGGGCCGGCAGCGTCACCTTCGGGCGCAGGAATTGTATTGACTATGGCTTCGAATAGCGGCTGGAGATTTTCCCCGGTGCGTTTGACGTCAGTTGTAGCCGTGCCGGCCTTTGCGTTCGTGTAAAGGACAGGAAAATCGAGCTGCTCTTCTTTGGCGTCGAGATCGATAAACAGGTCGTACACCTCGTTGAGGACTTCCTGCGCGCGGGCGTCGGAGCGGTCGATCTTGTTGATCACGAGGATGGGCGGGAGATGAGCTTCGAGAGCTTTGCTGAGGACGTAACGGGTTTGCGGCAGCGGGCCTTCGCTGGCATCGACCAGCAGCATGACGCCATCGACCATTTTGAGAGCGCGCTCGACTTCACCACCGAAGTCGCTGTGGCCGGGGGTATCGACGATGTTGATTTTGGTGTCGTGATAAAAAATGGCGGTGTTTTTGGCCAAGATGGTGATACCGCGCTCGCGCTCGAGCTCGTTGGAGTCCATGACGCGCTCGACGACGTTTTCATTGGAGCGAAATGTGCCGCTCTGCCTGAGCATGGCGTCGACCAGGGTGGTTTTGCCGTGGTCGACGTGCGCGATGATGGCGATGTTGCGAATAGCTGGGTTCAAAGGGAATCCTTCGGCAATGGCTCTATTACTAATCTACTATGCGGCAGGACGAATGGTCAGCACGAGCGTGGCGGGATCAGCCTGCGAGCCGATGCTGGACTTCCTTGACACAGCGTTGAGCGGCAACGATGGCTTTGTCGGTGGTCGATTCGGGACCTTCGGAGTCCGTGTTGGCGAAGAAAATTCGGTCGATAGGCTGGCGAGCAACGGGCTGCACTTGCGTGTAGAGGCCCGGCGTGGACATATAAAGAGGATGGCCTCGGCGGTAGATGTGAACCTCTATGGGATCGACGTTCGATCCGGGATAAAGTTTTTGGAAATCGCGGAGAACGTTGACGGCCACCTGGCGCGCGCCGGCGTCGGTCAGCAGTTTCGATCGATCGGATTCGCGAAGAGGGGTGTAGAAGGTAAGGATGTTGTATTTCTGCCTGTAACCGGGCTGATTGCGGACGACCCAGTCGGCGACGATGAAATCGGTGAAGGTATTTCCGGGGCACCAGGTGTCGTAGCCTTTTTCGTAGACCGGTTTGTCGAAGATGAGATTCACCACTGGATAGGGAATGTAGCGAATCTGATTCATCGCGACGCGCTGCTTGTCAGGAATGCCGTGCACAAGATATTTAGTGATGAACTTGGGCGTGGCCATGATGACGGCTTTGGCGGCGACCGTCTTGAGTTCCTGCCCTTGCATGTATGTAACTTGGACTTCCTTGCCGGATGGGACAACGGCGACGATGGTCGTACCGGACTGCATGCGCTCAGGCGAAGACGCGTGCAAAATTTCGGTGAGTTTCTGGCTGATGGCGCCGAGGCCGCCAGGCCAGGTATAGAAGTCGGGCACTTCATCCCCCGCGAAACCTTGAAGGTTATCGACCCCCATGAAGGCGGAGGTCTCGTCGCTTACGGCGCCCCAATTGGATGGTCCGAACGTGTCCCACCAGAGCTTGACTTGCGGCGGATAAGGCTTCAGAAAATCAGAGAAGCGCGCGTTGTGGAGCTCAGTGGCGCGCTTTTCGAGGTTGATCGCCATCAGATCCTTCTTGCACTTTTTGAAGCCTTCCCGGACGCTCGGGGGATACGGAAGCTTGTCGAGACCTTCATTCCAGGTTGCCGGTACCCAATGGCCTTTGATGATGCTGGGGTCGCGGGAATTGATGGGGAGCAGGGGCAGCCCGAGTTCTTTGACGAACGGGTAGGCCGAATCCTCATCTTTTTCCATAAACGCAGAGCCGGTACCGTAAGCGTTGCCCTGGAATTCCATCAGATACGCATTGCCACCCCAGTGTGGCTCTTTTTCAAGCAGCAGGAAATCGTGGCCGCGGAGGAGATAACCGGCGGAGAGTCCGCTGATGCCGCCGCCCACAATCACGATATCGTGGCGGGCGGAAACGGGAGGCAGAGTGAATACCTTGGCGTCTCGGACCTGGTGGCAGATGACGTTGCTTTCGCTATCGACTTCGGGGGAACTGGCGGTTTGCGCCGAAAGCAGTGCGAGATCGACGGGGCAACCCGCGGAAACTGCGCCCGCCACAACGAACTTAATAAATTCGCGTCGACTGGTGCTCATGTGCGATCTGCTTGCCGAATCCCGGAATCCCGCGTCTACAGCACCCAAATGCCATCCTAACGCTGCGGTTTCAACTTGACAGCGCGGACCATGTTCTCTAACCTTGCATAATTATAGCAAGGTGTGCAAGCCGGACTTTGCTGAGTGCAATTATTCGAGTTTCCGGCTTCAGCGCAGCACTGGTTTGAGAATTTGCTATAAAATTTATTCACTAGCCCGAAGTCCCGGAGGGTTTCTACTTGCCGGGCATAATCTAATGGCCGCGTAGCCGGCCTGAGCCATCTGGAGATCACGATGTATCCCGAGTTGCAAAAGGAGCTCGCGGAATTCGAGCGCCGCACGCCGAAGTCCGCCGCATCGCACAAGAAAAATCTCAAGCGCATTCCGCTGGGTGTGGCCAGCAATTACCGCGCGTATGAGCCATATCCGATTTTCGTGAAGGAGGGGCAGGCGGGACGATTCCGCGATCTCGACGGAAACGAATATGTCGATCACAACCTTTGCTTCGGCGCGCTGATGGCCGGACATTGCCATCCCTCGGTAATGAAAGCCGTTGAGAAACGGTTGAGCACTGGAACGATGTTTGGCATGCCGCACGACATGGAATGGGAGTTGGCAGAAGTGATCTGCGACCGTTTCCCGGTCGAGATGTGCCGCTTCGGCAACAGTGGGACCGAAGTAACGATGCATGCCATTCGCCTGGCCCGCGCCGCGACCGGGCGGGACAAGATTATTAAGTTCGAGGGCGGATATCACGGCCTGCACGATGCGGCGCTGGTAAGCGTAAAGCCGCATGCGCCCGAGTTTGGCGATGTGCACGATCCCCTTCAGGTTTCGGCAGGCGCAGGCGTGCCCAAAGCTTCGATTGCAAATGTTGCCATCGCGACATTCAATGATTTGGACACGGTCGAGTTGCGTTTCAAGCAAAATCCCGGCCAGATCGCAGCCGTGATCCTCGAGCCGATCATGATGAATGTCGGACTCTGCATGCCGCAAAAGGGATTCCTCGAAGGCCTGCGTGAAATCTGCACTCGCAATGGCGCGTTGCTGATTTTCGATGAAGTCAAGACTGGCGCCAAGTTGGGATGGGGCGGAGCGTCGGAGTATTTCGGTGTGAAACCGGATATGATCTGCCTTGCGAAATCAATCGGCGGCGGATTGCCGCTGGCGGCGTTTGGCACGCACAAGGCAGTGATGGATTTGATTTCCGACCACAAGGTTTTTCATGGCGGCACCTACAATACCAATCCCGTTTCCATGGCTGCCGGACTGGCGACCTTCCGCGACGTGCTTTCACGCGAGAATTACGCCAAGGTCGACAAACTCACTCAGAAGCTCGTCGACGGCTATCGCAAGACCATCGCGAAGACCGGCCTGCAGGGATATATCGTAAGCGCGGGCGCGAATGGCGCGTTGATGCTTTATCCGAAGGAGATCAAGAACTACCGCGACTGGCTGGCGGTCGACACGGACCTGTGGCGCCACTACTGGTTTGGCATGGTCAATCGCGGAGTGATGCCGCAGCCCTACTGGTGGGACGAGCAGTGGACGATGTCTGTGCAGCATACGGATGCGGACATCGACAAACACATCGCGGCGTTCGAAGATGTAGCTCCGGCGCTGGCGAAGGCGCAGCAGGAGCGCACGGCGGAAGTTGTGGCGCACTAGCGCGAGTTCAATTCCATGACCGGCGAAGGCAATGGCCACGATCAGCCTCATCTGAAGCGGGTCCTTGGACGCTGGGACTTGGTGCTTCTGTTCGTGGTTGCGGTTTTCAATCTGAATGTGGTGCCGTCGATCGCGGCGAATGGCGGCGTAACGTTGTGGCTGTGGATCATCTCAATTCTGTTGTTTTTCTGGCCGCAGGGGATTGCGGTGCTTGAACTGGCGCATCGTTATCCCGGCGAAGGCGGGGTTTATCTGTGGGCGAAAGAAGTGTTCGGCGATTTCCACGGATTCTTATCCGGCTGGTGCTATTGGACAAACAACATGCTCTACGTGCCGACGGTGATGCTGTATTTCGTCGGAGTCTCGGTTTTCGCGCTTGGCGCGGGGCATGCCGGGCTGGCGGACAACAAAACCTTCGCGCTGTTGACGTCGGTTGCGCTGCTGGCTGTACTGACGATTTTGAACATCGTCGGTCTGGGCGTGGGCAAGTGGCTGAATAATGCCGGCGCGATTGGAACGTTCGTAGCTGCGGCAGTTCTGATTGGCCTGGGCATCACCGTTTTCCTCCGCTTCGGAACCACGCTGACGGCGGCGGATTTTCGCGTGCCAGCCGATCCGCGGTTTGTGCTGAACTCGTTCGGCGTGATTTGCTTCGGGCTGGTTGGACTTGAGCTGGCTTCGGTGATGGGTGATGAGATTCGTGATCCACAGCGCACGCTCCCGGGTGCTGTGGCATGGGGTGGCGTGATTTCGGGTGCTTTGTATGTGGGGGTCACGCTGACCCTGCTCATCGCTATATCGAAAAACCAGATCAACGTGCTGCAAGGTGTGGTGCAGGCTGTGAGCCATATGGCGATCAGCGTCGGCATCGGATGGGTAATCGTTCCGTTCGCGATTATGCTTAGCCTGTCGATCGCAGGGATCGGATCGGCGTGGATGGGCGGCTCAGCCCGGATTCCGTTCGTTGCGGGTCTCGATTCGTATATGCCGTCGTGGCTGGGAAAAGTGCACCCGCGGTACGCTACGCCGCATGCGGCGCTGATCGTGCAGGCGGTGGTTTCGCTGGTGCTGATCGTGATTAATTTCTACGCGTCGGGCGGGGTGCAGGAAGCATTTCAAACCATGCTCTCGCTGGCTGTAGTGCTTCAACTGGTGCCGTTTTTATATATGTTTGCGGCCCTGCTGAAGTTTGCTGTCCGGAGGTCAGCCGGTGGACGGTACGGCACGGCGACACTGCTTTTTGCCGGGGCCAGCGGTTTGGTTACAACTGCACTGGGGATTACATTGGCGTTTTTCCCGGCGAAGCAGATCACTTCGCTCTGGCAGTATGAAGCGAAGATGTTCGGGTTCACCCTGCTGTTTATCGGCCTTGCGGTATTCTTCTTTTTTGTATACGGCAGAATGAAGGGCCAGGCGGCGATGATTCGCCGGTCTGCGTGAGAGGAATTTATGCCTAAAGGAATTAAATCTGACGTTCGCACCTACCGGATGTATGTGAACGGAGAACTGGTCGAGAGTAAGTCGAAAAAGACATTTCCAGTCTTTGATCCCGCGACCGAAGAGGTGATCGCGCAGGTTCCGGAAGCGAATGCGCAGGATGTAAACCGTGCGGTTGCCGCTGCGAAGAAGGCGTTCGAAGATGGGCCGTGGGCTTCGACAACTGCTCAGGAGCGCGGGCGCGTTTTGTTCCGGCTCGCCGACAAAATTCGCCGGAACGCGGCGATGCTCGCCGAACTCGAAGCTCGCAACTGCGGTAAGCCGATCGTTGAGGCCGAATTTGATATCAATGACACGGCGACATGCTTTGAGTACTACGGTGGTTTGGCGACCAAGATTCTCGGCTTCGTGAATCCGGTTCCGGATAACGCCGTCAGCCTCACGATGAAAGAGCCCATCGGCGTGGCCGGGCAGATTATTCCATGGAATTATCCGTTGCTGATGGCCGCGTGGAAATTGGCTCCCGCACTGGCCGCAGGTTGCACCTGCGTTTTGAAACCGGCCGAGCAGACCCCGCTGACAGCCTTGGAAATGGCGAACTGGTTCACGGAAGTCGGATTGCCCCCAGGCGTGGTCAACGTTATTACGGGTTTCGGCGAGACCTGCGGGGCCCCGCTGGTGAAGCATCCGGATGTAAATAAAATTGCATTCACTGGCAGCGCCGCGGTTGGGAAGATTATCGTGAAAGAGGCAGCAGACACAGTAAAGCGCGTCACGCTGGAGCTTGGCGGGAAATCGCCGAATATTTTCTTCACCGACGCGGACTTCGAAGCCGCTATCGACGGCGCGCTGTTTGGCGTGTTCATCAATCAGGGCGAAGTCTGTTCGGCGGGCAGTCGCATTCTGGTGCAGAAGCCGATTTACAAGAAGTTTGTCGACGCGATGGTTGAGAAGTCGAAGAAGATCAAGCTCGGACCACCACTCGATCGCGATACGAAGATGGGGCCGGTGGTGAGCAAAGATCAATACGACCGCATTCGCGAGTACCAGGAGATCGGAAAGAAAGAAGCCAAGCTGGCCGCAGGCGGAGGGCGCGCGGAGAAATTTGGCAAAGGCTTTTATATTCAGCCGACGATTTTTTGTGATGTGGACAACAACGCGCGCATTGCGCGCGAAGAGATCTTCGGCCCGGTGGCGACCGTCATTCCGTTCGAGGACGAAAAAGATGCTTTGAAGATCGCGAATGATTCGCCTTACGGGCTCGCGGCCGCCGTGTGGACGCGCGACATTTTCAAAGCCTTTCGTGTAGTGAAGAGCCTGCGCGCGGGAGTTGTCTGGGTGAATCACATGCAACCGACGTACGTCGAAGCGCCGTGGGGCGGCTACAAGCAGTCCGGCTTCGGGCGCGAGCTTGGACCGTGGGGCATTGAAGAGTATCTCGAGACCAAGCAGGTTTACATCAACCTGAATGAGGCACCGATCGGCTGGTACTGAACATGGCAACCATCCAACTGAAAACGCAGATTCCCGGGCCGAAATCGAAAGCGTTGGGCGAACGCCGAAATTCTAGCGTCCCGCGTGGGTTGTCGCACGGAACTCCCATTTACGTTGCGAAGGCGCAGGATGCCTGGATTGAAGATGTGGACGGAAATCGCTACATCGATTTCGCCGGTGGGATTGGATGTCTCAATGTTGGTCATCGCCAGCAAGCCGTGCTTTCGGCCATTCAAAAGCAGCTCGGCAACTTTTTACATACCTGCGCCCAGGTCACACCATACGAACCATACGTTCAACTTGCCGAACGGTTGAACCAAGCCACGCCCGGCACGTTTCACAAGAAAACGCTCCTTGTAAATACAGGCGCAGAGGCCGTGGAGAATGCTGTAAAGATTGCCCGCGCGCATACTGGCCGGTCGAGCATCATCGCTTTCGAAGACGCCTTTCACGGCCGCACAATGATGACGCTGGCACTAACCAGCAAAACCCACCCTTACAAAGCTGGCTTTGCGCCCTTCCCCAGCGACGTTTATCGCATTCCCTACGCGTATTGCTACCGCTGTTCGTATTCGCTGAAGTATCCGCAGTGCAATGTCTTTTGCGCGCGGCATTTAGAAGATACCTTCAAGCGCGTGGTGGCATCGGAAGACGTTGCTGCCGTGATCGCAGAGCCCGTGCTGGGCGAAGGCGGTTTTGTAGTTCCACCTCCGGAGTTTTTTCCCACGCTCATTGATATCTGCCACAAACACGGCATTCTGTTCATCGCCGATGAAGTCCAGAGCGGATTCGGGCGCACGGGCAAACTCTTCGCCAGCGAACACTACGGCATTGAGCCGGACATTCTGGTTTCCGCAAAATCACTTGGCGGTGGATTGCCTCTGGCTGCGATAACCGGCCGCGCCGACATCATGGATGCTCCCGGTCCCGGCGGCTTGGGTGGAACATTTGCCGGCAATCCGGTATCGTGCGCGGCAGCTCTGGCTGTGCTTGATCTATTCGAAAGCGAAGATCTGCTGGCGCGAGCTGACGAACTTGGCAGGCACTTTCAGCGGCGCGCGAAAGAATGGCAGAAGCGCTGGCCGATCATCGGCGACGTGCGCGGCCTCGGCGGAATGCAGGCGATTGAACTGGTCAAATCGCGTGAAACTCGCGAGCCCGCAGCTGAAGAAACCAAAGAGATCACGAAATATTGTTACGAACACGGGCTGATCACGATCACTGCCGGCTCGTATTCCAACGTGATTCGTGTGCTGGTGCCCCTCGTCGTGAGCAGCGAGCAGGTCGACGAAGCGATGGATGTTTTAGAAGGCGCCTTGCAAAGTGTGGGCGAAAAGCACGGAGCCGTGCCACAACCTGCGTAGTCTTTCATCGAGGTTTTCAAGATGCCAGTTGCCGCACCACCAATCGCCAGCGTTTCCAACTATGTCGCCGGACAGTGGGTCGAGTCACCATCGCCAGAACTGCTCGACGTTACCAACCCCGCCACGGGCAAAGTAATTGCCCGAGTTCCGCTGTCGCGCGCTGCCGAAGTCAATGCTGCCGTTGAGGCGGCGGCGGCCGCGTTTCCGGAATGGCGGCGGACTCCGCCGGAAGACCGCATCCAGCCTCTTTTTAAGCTGAAGGTTTTGCTCGAACAACATCTCGACGAGCTCGCCCGCATCATCACCTGCGAAAACGGCAAAACGCTGGCGGAAGCGAAAGCTGAGCTGCGCCGCGCGATCGAGAATGTCGAAGTGGCCTGCGGAATTCCGATGATGATGCAGGGCTACAACCTTGAAGATGTCGCCCGCGGCATCGACGAAACCATGATTCGCCAGCCGCTCGGCGTGGTTGCAGCGATTACGCCGTTCAATTTCCCGGGGATGATTCCCTTCTGGTTTCTTCCCTACGCAATTGCTTGCGGAAACACTTTTATTCTCAAGCCATCCGAACGTGTGCCGCTCACCATGCATCGTGCCTTCGAACTATTGGCCGAAACCGGCTTGCCCAAAGGCGTGGTAAATCTCGTCAACGGCGGCAAAGATGCCGTGAACACACTGATTGACCACCCCACGGTGCGAGCCATCAGCTTCGTTGGATCTACTCCGGTTGCCAGGCACGTTTACGCACGTGCGGGAGCGAACGGGAAACGCGCGCAGTGCCAGGGCGGAGCTAAGAATCACGTAATCGTTCTTCCCGACGCTGACATGAGCATGGCGACCCAGATCATTACCGACAGCGCCTTCGGCTGCGCCGGCCAGCGGTGTTTGGCGGTCTCCGTTGCGGTGACTGTCGGCGAAGCACAAAAGACTTTTCGTGACGCCATCGCCGAATCCGCCTCTCACCTCAAAGTTGGCTGCGGATTAGATGACGGCGTTCAGATGGGCCCCGTGATCACCCCGGAAAGCAAATCGCGAGTCGAATCGCTCATCGCTGCCGGAGAAAAACAGGGTGCCAGAGTTCTGCTCGATGGCCGGCAAATCAAAATCGCAGATTACGAGTCCGGCAACTTCGTGAAGCCGACCATTCTCGATGACGTTCCGATGACAAGCGACCTCACGGACACGGAGATCTTTGGCCCGGTGCTGAGTCTTATTCATGCCAAAGACATGGATGAAGCGATCGCTTTTCTGCAGCGTAGCGCTTATGGGAATCAGGCCTCGCTGTTTACTTCGAGCGGCGGCGCCGCGCGGCGTTTTCGTTATGAGGCGCCTGCCGGAAACATCGGCATCAACATTGGTGTGGCAGCCCCAATGGCATATTTTCCCTTTAGTGGATGGAAGGATAGCTTCTTTGGCGTCATGCATGGTCAAGGACGCGACGCTGTCGAGTTCTACACCGAGAAAAAAGTCGTGGTCGAGCGCTGGTCACAGGAACACTCGCGCAAGTTCTGACCCAAACCGCCGTTAAATCTCGTCGCCGTCATCGTTGCTGCGACTGCGATCGTTCACCGGGCTGAGTGGTTTCCCATCGTCGGCGTGGCGCAGTTCAATGTGTCCGTTTACGTTGGAAAGTTTAATGTCCGGCCCGCCGCCGCCCAAGTCACCCGCCATGCTGTGGCCAACCCAGCTATGACGATTGGCCCGAAATCCGAAATCATTGTCGATGCTGCCGGAAACTGTCGACACATCCAGTCGCGCTTTCGTATCCGAAGGGATCACCAGTTTCACGCTTCCATTCACGGACGAAAGATCAATCGAATCCGAAACACGCTCGAAGCGCACTTCGGAGTGTCCATTCACGGTTGAAATTTCGACACGGCCTTGCAATCCGTCAGCCAAGAGTTGGCCATTCACGGTGGAAGCGTGGACTTCGCCGGCAACACCATGGATTTCGAGCGGGCCATTCACCAGCTTGATTTCGTCCAGACGAGCGTTGCGCGGCACCATAAGCGTGTAGTCAACGCTGGCAGAGTCGTGATCGCCCGAGCCGAAATAGTGATCATGACTGCGGTATCTGGTCTGGATGGAAACAGAACTGCTATCGGCATTGACATCAATGTCGACGTCCGCGAGGGTATCTTTGCTGTGCGCGTACTTGACGGCGTCCACCTTAACCTCATCGCGGTCCCAGGCCGTGATCTTGACGTCCCCATTAATGTTGTCGAGATCGACCCGTCCACCGGCGGACAGTGGATAGGTGTGATGGAATTCTTCGCTGACCTTGCCGTGAAAATCCGAGCCGTGGGCGTAGCCAGATAACAGAAGGGCGCACACCATGCCGAGAATCGCACCCGTCCAGACCTCGAATCTTTGCCGGTTCATAATCCCTCCATTCCGCACACAGCTTGGACGAGGCTGAGCGACAAACGTGAGCCGGGTCGAATGTCCGGAAGTACGTGGCAGCTTACGGTTGGTAGTGGAGCTTCCAAAGCATCTGCCGCAGCATGCCGAGGAGCATTTCGGCATCCTCGTTGGAAGGATTGAGCCGGCGCACCATGCGCCGGAGTTTAATCTCGGCGGACTCCGCGCTTTTTGGGTTTACGTAACCACTGATTTGGAGAGCGGCGAAGAGGTTATCAGAAATGCGGTCCAGAGCAGCGGCAGTTGCGGGCTTCGCCTTTGTCGGCTGCGGCTTGATCGTACCGTCGCGCGCCAACTCATACAGGCATACTGCCACGGCCTGCCCCAGGTTCATCGAGATGTGCTCAGCGCGGGTCGCGATTCGGATCAGCCAATGGCAGTGGCTCAAATCCTCATTCGACAAGCCGGTTTTCTCCGTACCGAAAAGCAGTCCCACACGGTGCGATGCCAGCTTGGAGCGAACCAGCCGACCGCCTGCTTCTAATCGCCTGACCTGATGCTGCAATTCGCGGTGCCGTACGGCGGTAGTCCCCACCACCAGCGAGCAATCGGCGATCGCATCGCCCAACGACTCGTATTCCTTTGCTGCCTTCAGCACTCCGCTGGCTCCGACCGCCGAGCGCGCTTCACGAAAGGCTACTTTGTAGGGATTCACCAGCCTGAGATGAAGGCAACCGAAATTACTCATGGCCCGCGCCGCCGCGCCAATGTTGAGCGGGTTGCGCGGCGAGACCAGCACCACGCGCAGGTTATCCAAGTTGGCAGGCAAGAGCCTTATTTTACGCTGCTAGAGCGACCTGAGAAACCGGCAGGATCGGGTTGTATGGAAAATATCTACAGCAAATTCTGGGCATTGCGGGCGCGCCGCATCGTGCTACTATGAACGGCCAAGGGCAGGTGGGGCATGAAACTGACAGACACAATCGAGTTATTGCTGCTGTACAAGGGCGATCAGCGAATTCTGTGGGTGGCGCCGGAGCAACCGGTCTATGAAGCCATAGGGAAAATGGCAGAGGAGAGTGTCGGCGCGCTGCTGGTGATGTCAGAGGGCAAGTTGATCGGGATCCTGTCAGAGCGCGACTATGCCCGCAAGGTGATCATCAAAGGCCGCTCGTCGAAGGACACGCGGGTGGATGAGATCATGAGCAGCCCGGTAGTCTACGTCACCCCGCAGAATACGGTCGATGAGAGCATGGGCATCATGACCAATCACCACTTCCGGCATTTGCCGGTGCTGAAGGATGACCGCGTGATCGGGGTGGTTTCGATCGGCGATCTGGTGAAGTGGATCATCTCCGGACACGAACACACGATCCGCGAGCTGGAGGGTTACATCACCGGACGATATCCCGGATAATAGAGGAATGTCGAGCGTCCCAAGCCTTCATGGCGAGTATGTTCTCGCTGGTGAACGCGCGGGACGTGATGACCGCGGCTTCGCGAGCGCCTGCGGGAAGCTCGTCTGCTGGGTTTTTCTTCTTATCTTTCCCGTTTTTCTCATTGTGCCTTCACACGCTCAAAGCAGCACCGGAGAGCTGCACCTGAAGGTGACCGATCCATCCGGTGCGGCCCTGAAAAGCACGGTTGAGCTTGTCAATCGCGCCAGTCAGTATCGCAATACATTTACTACCAGCAATCAAGGCAGCCTCGATGTTCCGCGACTGCCTTACGGGATTTACCAGCTTCGGGTTCAGGCGCCGTCTTTCGCCGCGGTTTCCCAGCCGGTGGAAATTCGTTCCGCCATTCCTCTCGATCGCACTATCAAGCTGCAGCTGGCACCGATTTCCGAGCAGGTCAAGGTCAACGCAAATGCCACGCTCATCGATCCTTACCGCGCCGGTTCTGCCAATCAGATCGGTTCTGAGAGCATTCAGAACCGCTTGACCGCGCTGCCCGGGCGTTCGATGCAGGACTTGGTCAATTCACAGCCGGGTTGGCTTTATGAAGGCAACGCTGTGCTTCACCCGCGCGGATCGGAATATCAGACGCAATTCGTAGTCGATGGCATCCCGCTAACGGACAACCGCTCGCCCAGCTTTGGTCCGGAACCGGCCGAAGCCGATGACGTTCAATCCCTCACCATCTATACCGCCGGCATTCCGTCGGAGTTCGGCCGCAAGATGGGCGGCGTAGTTGAGATCAACACTATTAAGGACCACGATCCGGGTTTTCATGGGCAGTTGACTATGTTCGGCGGCAGTTATGACACAGCCGGCATCAATACGCAGGATCAATATACGTGGAGCAAGAATACTTTCGCCGTCAGCGGATCGGGGAACATGACAAGTCATTATCTTAATCCGGTGGTGCCGGAGAATTACACCAACACCGGCACCACGGCAACGGCGTCGGGGAGCTACGAGCGCGAACTCACTCCCAAAGATCGGCTGACGCTGATGGTCAGGCATGAACTCGCTCGGTATCAGATTCCAAACGAACTGGTCCAGCAGAACGGCGCGTTCCTGCCGAACGCGGATAACACGGCTGGTTGTTCGTTAGTTCCGCCATCGCAAGAGCCGCCCGATTGCGTGTTCGTTCCCGGCGGACAACTGCAAACCGGCGGCAACTTCGAAACTATGGGCATCGCGTCATACCAGCATGTATTTTCTGCTGACACGATCGGCTGGCTGCGCGGAATGGCGCGCGACAACAACATCAACTTCGACTCCAACGATGCATCGTGGCCGCTGATCGCGACCCAGCGCAATGATTTCAGGGAGATCTATTTCAACGGCAGCATGGCCGTTCACCACGGCAGACAGGAGTTTAAAGCCGGCATCGAATCGGACAACATATTCCTGCATGAAAACACCAGCTACGTAATACCCGACTGCGAAAATCCCACCGATCCTCAATGCCCGATCAATCTCGGAATACTGGATTCCGGAGTTACTAGCTTTTCCTTTCATGGCAATCGCCCGGATCTTGAACAGGCGGCTTACGTTCAGGATCTGATTCGCCTTGGTAACTGGACGATCAATGGCGGCCTTCGCTGGGACCATTATCAGTTGCTGGTCAATCAGAATGCGGTCAGTCCGCGGGTTGCGGTCTCGCGCTACTTTCCCGACGTCGGTGTGAATCTGCATTTCTCGTATGACCGCATCTTCCAGACGCCATCGTTCGAGAATATTCTGCTGGCGAGTTCGCCGCAGGCCGAATCAATCGATAACAGCGTTCCTGCGCTGCAACTGCCGGTCGAGCCGTCGCACGGGAATTACTACGAGGGCGGAGTGACCAAGGCAATCTTCGGCAAGCTGCGCTTCGATGCCAACGTATTCCGCCGTTCGGTGAACAATTACGCCGACGACTCGCAAATCCTCAGCACCGGGATCAGTTTTCCCATCGCATTCGATCATGCCATTCTCTACGGTGCAGAAGGCAAGCTGGAAGTGCTGCAATGGGGCAAATTCTCTGGCTTTGCCAGTTATTCTTACATCGTCGGCAACGCCTGGTTTCCGGTGACCGGCGGGTTGTTTCTGGGAGATGACGCCATCAATCCGCTCACTGGACATTTTCCCGATTCGCAGGACCAGCGCAATACAGTTCGCGGACGACTGCGTTATCAAGTTGTGCCGCGCTTGTGGGTTTCGGTCGGAGCGGATTACAACAGCGGATTGCCGTTCGAAGCCGACTTGACTCCGCAACAATATGCTTCGATTTACGGACAGGTGGTGATTGATCACCTGAACTTCGAGCGCCAACGCATTCTGCCGTACTTCACGCAAAGCCTTTCGGTTGGCGCATTACTCTATCAGAAGGAGAAGTATTCGGTGCGACTGCAGGGCGATGTGGCGAACATTGGCAACACGCTGGAGCTGATCGATTTCGGTGGGCTGTTTTCCGGCAATGCGATTGGTCCCGCGCGGCAGTTTACCTTCCGCCTGGTGACGAACTTCTAGCAGCCGAGCCTGGAACTTGCCGTATAGAATTACGCCATGGGTAGACAACTTCCGGTTGCGATTGCAGTTCTCGCGTTTGGTATCGCTGCAGCTTTGGTTTGGACTCATCATCTCGCCGTTCCTTCGAATGTTGCCTATGTGAGCGAAGAGGAAGGTGCGATCAGCATGATCGATCTGGGCACGCTAAAGCTGGTTCGCCGCGTGCCGACGCACGAGATCGCGCCGCGCGGGATTGCGATCACATACGACGGAAAGTATGTGATTACCGCGGACAAGAACACCAGCGATCTGAGCGTGTTCAGAACTGCGCGCCTGCATTTGATACGAAGAATTCGGCTCGGCGATAACCCGGAATTCGTGAAGATCAATCCTGCGGGCGATTGGCTGTTTGCGACGTACGAGCCGGGTTCTGAAGGCGGACCGCCGGGAGCGCAAAAGGCGGCGGAAAACGATGACAACGGACCGCCGGCGCAAATCGCTTCGTTTCATGTGGGCGATTGGGCGCCGGGAAAAACCTGGACTGCGGGACAGGAAACCGAAGGCATTGAATTTTCCCCCGATGGAAAACAGATGCTGGTGGCAAACGAATCGGCTGACACGATTGGCGTCTTCGATGTTGTCAGCGGACAACATGTTCGCGACGTCGATCTGAAATCGTATGGAATTCGGCCGCGCGGCGTGAAGGTTTCTCCGCAGGGCGACAAATATGCGGTGACGATGGAAACATCGGGAACGCTGGTTGAACTCGATGCAAATCTTAATGTCATCAAATCTGTTCCGACGGGCGCGAAACCTTACGGGCTGACATTTGACCGGGCGGGAAAAAGAATTTTTGTTTCGGCGGCGATGGCGCGGAAGCTGCAGGTTTTTTCTGCGGATACGCTCGATCAGATCGCGGAGGTTCCGACCGGGCAGCGGTGCTGGCATTTCACTTTCACCCCGGATGATTCAAAAATCCTGCTGGCGTGCGGGCGCTCAGGGAATATCGTGATCGTCGATCCAAACTCGTACCAGCAGACCGGAACCATCGAGGGGTTCAAGCTGCCGTGGGGGATTGTGACGTATCCGCGGTCGTACGGGAGCCTGGGGCTGCCGTAAGCAGACTAGGAAGGCTTAAACCAACCGTGCCCTCGCGACCGAGCTACTTGAACATGGTCAGCGCGCCGCAAGCGGTGGGCTGAACGGTAGTGGTGGGGACGGGGCAATTCGAGCTGCCCGGTTCGTATCCCTGAGCGCCACCGGCGAGGAATATTTTTCCATCGACGACGGTGGGTACAACTAACTTCACCGCGCCGGGATTGCCGGGACTGGTCTTGTTATATGCGGAGGTGTCCCACAACTCTTTGCCCAGCGAACCTGCCGTTGGCAGAGCTTTGTAGGCGTAAAGCGTAGCAGCGGTCGCGGCGTGATTGATTTTTCCGATGGGCGCAGTTTCGAGCGTCCAGACAATGGCGTCATCACGATCGGATGTGGCTTTGTTCCAGGTGATGCTGGGCGTGGCGCCGGGGTATCCGAAGGTGTGCGGCGATTGCGGAGTGACGCCTGTGGTGCTGAAAATGCCGACACCACTCTGATTGGTGAGTTTGAAGGCATTCAAAACGTCGCGATTGCCGGCGGTATAGAGATAGTTGAAGTTGGAGGTGCCATTATTGCCGGCGAGAAATGCGGGCGTGCCCCAACTGCCCTGAGAGTTGTCGCTGTCCGCGCTCATGTTGAAGCCGAGGAAGCATTGCACGATGGTGCCCGCGGCGGGCGCGGTGCCGGTGGTGCAGGCGTATTCGGATGATTCGCCGTTGGCGGCGTCGATGTGCCCCATGCTCTTGGCGAAAAGGTTGTAGACCATGCCTTCTTTGCCGCTGGCGATCATCTGGAGATTGGTGGTCGTGAAAGTTGGTTGCAGCAGAATCACGCCGCCGGAGGCGAGATCCCAATCGTCTCTAAGTATGTGCCACTGGCAGTATTGATGCGTGCTGTCCCACTTGCAGGGACTGGAGCAACTGTTGGGATTGGGATTGGTGCAGGCGATGAGGGACTGGCCGAAGTCGAGCGCGTTGTAATCGGGCGGAGAATAATAATCCTGCATGCCGGCGTCGCTGAGGCGAATGACGCTGTTGGTGTATTCACCGGAGCCTTGGTCCTGGTCGGCGCCGTTGCCGGTGGAAAGATAAACGTTGTTGCTGGTGTCGACTGCGGGCGCACCACCCCCCATCCAAATTCCCGCGCGGCAAATCGAAGCAGTGCAAGCGGATTCGCCGTCGAAGGTGGTGTAGTGAGAGTCGAAGACATTTTTGTTGTAGTTGTATCCGAACTCGATGGCGATGCCGTGGTAAGGGTTGATGTCGCAGTGCGATCCCCACGAGACCCAGATTTTGGAAAAGCCGCCGTTCTCTTTTACCAACGCAAGGCCGGCGCGCTGGCCGTTGGCCCAGGGATTGAAGTTGGGCGCATTCGCGGTGGCGAAAGCGGTGTCGAGAATGACGGGGCTGCCGGGGATTTCCTGCAGGGTGTCGGCGTAGAGGCCGTGGAGTTTCTGGCGGTAGGTCTTGGTGCCGCTGCCGCTGACGTCTTCGTGCTTGGTGACCAGGTAAATCACCGGCGGAGTGACGGAGACGTCAATGACCGGCGTGCCAGTGATGCCGACTTCAGGAACGATGGTGCTGCACTGCTGTGGGAGGTCCGTGTACGGCACGGCGATTTCGGTGTATCCCGAGCCAAGGTCGCTGGCGTTATTCAGATTGATCTGCGCGAGCACGGTACCGGTGCTGCTGGTGGAATCGGAATCGAGCGAATAGACGCTGTTATTTTCAGTGGCCACGAAGATGGCGTTCTTGGCTGACTTGTTTACCGACAACTGATGAACATAGAGAGGCTGGGCGTAGATTTCGCCATCGACCGAGGCCATCCACTGCGGGATGGGATGGGTGCTCGAGGAAAGAGTCGAGGCTTTCAAAATGCTCTCATTGGGATTGACGCCGTCGCGATTGTTGTCATTGTGGTGGCTGAGCACACAGGGCGTCGCCGATCCGCAATAGGTTTGGGCGAGGGCGATAGCCGGTTGGGCAGCGTTCGATGCCTCCTGCGTTTTGTCGGCAGCTTGCAGGGGTTGGAGAGCAATGGCTAGGACGAGGGCGACGGACGGAACGAGCCAGGGAGTCCGCAGGGTGGATTTCATATAAGCCTCCAGAAAAAGCAATGAATACGAGGGGAGAGAGCGACCCACTTGGATAAAACTTGCCTAAGTATGCTTTTATTCCGGGGGAAAGTCAATCGGGTGGAAGGACAATGCCGGTGGTGCAAAACGGGGCTGCAAATGATTGCACCAAGTGTGCATTTGCAGCCCGATGGTTTCGGTCAAGCTGATGCCTATTGAAGCAAACCGTAGACCCTGACCACGCCATCAGCCGGGACGTAGACGCGTCCGTTGGCGACGGTGGGTGGAACACGAGTTACCTTTTCTTTTGCGATCTGATCGCGCGAGGGATCCTGATTGCTGTTGTAGTAGACCTGGGTCAGGTCGTTGGGATCGAAGGCCCAAAGAATCGGGGCTTCGAACTGCAGCGCCCAAACAATGCCGTTGGTCGAGCCGTTGGCCGAAATAACCGGGGTGGGCCCGATCATGGTCATGGTTGCTACAGAAGTAGCGGTGGTGGGCATTGCTCCGTTGTTCAGGGTGAACATCTTGGGGTAGTCGTCCTCGCCGAAAATGTACACGTTGTTGTTGAAATAGCTGGGAGCGCCGAAGATGCCGTTGTCCTGGCCACCGGGAACCGAAGGCAGGATGGCGCCGACGATGTATTGGAGGATATTGTTCTGCTTGGAGTTGTACCCACCGAGGTCGTCCATGTTCATCACGTAGATCGTTCCCTCTTTGCCGCCGCCGATGGCTATGTTGGGAGTACTGCCGGGCTGCGGCGGGAGCAGAAGGATTCCGCCGGAGGAAATGTCCCAGTCGTTCTGATTGAGGTAGTTGTAATTTGAGGGAGTGTAGGAATCGACCAGCACAAGGCTGCCATTGTTGGGTGCGATTTTTACAACGGACAAACCGAAATCGTCCATGTTGTCGAAGGTGCCGTTGCCAGTTTGGAAGTAAATATTGCCGGAGGAATCGGCTGCCAGGCCGGATCCCTTTTGCCAGACCCCGCCTTCGCGCCCGTCGGGCGTGGTGCAGTAGACGTACTTCAGTTGCAGCGTCAGCGAGTCGAAACCGAAAATCCAGCCGTGGTAGGGTTGCGTGTCTTTGAGCGACGCGGTGCCCATGTAAATGATGGGGTC
>DASVWZ010000299.1:0-62577 GCA_036392935.1 Terriglobales bacterium
GTGGTCAGCCGTCCAGGTCGAGCGCAGCTCGACAGCACTTCGTCTCAGGGCACGGCTTCAACTGCACCATAATCATTCCCCGACCATCTCATCCTGAGGCCGCACCTTGTCGCGAAGGATCCTTATACCCGGCAAATCGTCAGGGACGCACCACCGACGACTAACGACCAACAACCATCCCTACGCAATAATCGCCAGCACATCCGCCGGATTCACGCTGGCGCCTTCCATCACCACAATCTTCTGCACCGTCCCCTTCTTCGGCGACTTGATCTCGTTCTGCATCTTCATCGCTTCCACCACCATAATTCCCTGCCCGGCCTCGACCTGGTCTTTTTCCGCCACCAGCAGCCGCACCACTTTCCCTGGCATGGGCGCAATCAATTTCTTCGGCCCGGCATCGTCTGCGCCCGCGGCTTTTCTGCTTCTCAACGATCGTGGATCGCGCACCTCTGCCGCATACCGCACCGGTCCCACCCAATAATGCAAATCCACCGCCGTCCGCTCGCGCTTGATCTCGTACGCCTTGCCTTCAATAATCAGCGACAGCACATCCGGTCGCGCAACCACGGCGTCAACCAGCATCTCGCGCCCGTCGAGCCGGCAACGCCAGCTCTTTTCGCTGCGCTCCAGCTCCAGCCGGTAATTCTTCCCGTCGATGTTGATGTCGTAAATCATTCTTATAAGGCAAGGCCTGTGAACGACGTACTAACTAACCCTCTGTCCTTTGCGGCTAGCGCTTGGCGATGGCTTCGTTGTGTCGACACCGCCCCGTTCAAAACTTCCCACGCATAACCCAAGCGATCAATGTCGCCACTGCCATCGCCTCGACGGCTGCGAGGACGGCGAACCATGGGATGGGCAACCACCCATGCGAGAAGACGGGCACAAACACGGCGCAGTGACCAATGAACAAAATCGCATAGAGTTCCCAAAACCCGGCTCGCTTTCTATAGTGCCAGCCCAGTTTCACGAGGTAGCCTCCAAATACGACGGCCGTCAGGATAACCAATTCAGCCCACCCGTCGTATTGATGGCCAATTTTGCCTGGAGAGTTGGACGCCCAAATAACGATGGCGAACACGAGGCACACGCCTATCAGGGCATACCACAACCATCGAATCGCGCTGCTGGCCTTCGCCATTTGCAAAACTGTTGACCTCATTCTCCACCAGTTTCAATTGCTACCACCTTGGCCCTTACTGACGACTGATGACTGATGACTGACAACTAGCCCCTAAGTCCCTCCACTCTCGCCGCTTGCTTCCATCCGTCCGTCGATCCCACGCCTTGATCAGCAACATCCGCACCCTTGCCATTGCTAGACGCCTCCAGCGCCGCAAAAATCCCCGCCGCAATCGCCGCCGCTTCCGCATCTTCTTTATTTACCGTCGGTGGCGCCGTCTTCAGCAGCCGATCTAGATATCCCGTATCGAACTTCCCTGCGTGAAAATCCGGATCCTGCAGAATCCGCCGAAACAGCGACAGATTCGTCTTGATCCCGCCCACAAAATACTCGTTCAGCGCCCGCACCAGCCGCGATATCGCCTGCTCCCGGTCCGTGCCATACCCAATGAGCTTGGCCAGCAGCGGATCATAATCAATCGGCACCGTCCAGCCTTCATACATGCCGCTGTCGCGCCGAATCCCCGGCCCCGACGGCGCCAGCAGCAGCGTAATCTTCCCCGGACTGGGAAAATAATTGTTGTCTGGATCCTCCGCGTAAATTCTGCATTCGATCGCGTGCCCGCGAATCCGCACATCTTCCTGCTTGAACGGCAGCTTCTCGCCCGCCGCAATTCGTATCTGCAAGTGCACCAGGTCCAGTCCCGTAATCAGCTCCGTCACCGGATGCTCCACCTGCAAGCGCGTATTCATTTCCAGAAAATAAAAATTCTTCTTCTCATCCGCCAGAAACTCCACCGTCCCGGCATTCGTGTACCCTGCGGCCCGGGCCACCCGCACCGCAACCTCGCCCATCCGCCGCCGCATGTCTTCATCCACCACCGGCGACGGCGCTTCCTCCAGCACCTTCTGGTGCCGCCGCTGGATCGAGCACTCGCGCTCGCCCAGATACACGGTATCTCCATGCTCATCCGCCAGCACCTGCATCTCAATGTGCCGCGGATTCACAATCGCCTTCTCGATATAAACTTCGCCATCGCCAAACGCCCGCTGCGCCTCGCTTTGCGCCGACTCCAGCGCCGCCTTCAACTCCTCCGGCTTCTGCACCAGCCGCATGCCTTTGCCGCCGCCGCCCGCCGCCGCTTTCAGCATCACCGGATATCCAACCTTCGCCGCCACTTCGAGCGCCTCAGCCGCCGACTCCACGCCCCGCGACGTTCCCGGCACAAACGGCACGCCCGCCACTTCCATGTGCTGGCGCGCCCGCGTCTTCGATCCCATCATCTCCATCGCGGAGGCCGTCGGCCCAATGAATTTGATGCCCGCATCCGCGCACGCCTGCGCAAAGCGCGCATTCTCCGATAGAAATCCATATCCCGGATGGATCGCCTCCGCGCCGCTCTTTTTCGCCACGCCCAGAATTTTTTCAATGTTGAGATACGACTCGCGCGCCGCCGCCGGCCCAATGGGATAGGCTTCGTCGGCCTTGCGCACGTGCAGCGCCGCCCGATCCACGTCAGAAAAAACTGCGACCGACGAAATCCCCATCTCGCGGCACGCGCGGATCACCCGCACCGCAATCTCCCCGCGATTAGCAACCAGAATCTTCTTGAACATGATCAGAGTAGGCCATGGCCGGCCGAAGCCGAGCTGTGAAAACCCTCAATTGTACGCTGAATTCAGTATCCTACGCTTCGAGCCGGTGCCAAAGTCTTGCACGTGCCCTGACCCCGCGCCCGCAAAACACTGGCCGCCAGCCTCAGCACCACATTAGTGCCGTATACCCCACCAACGTGTCATTGACGTTCCCTTGGGGCTGCTGTGAGAATCTGCCGCATCGGGTTACGCGGCAGATCTGGCAGCCCAGATCCACGCGTGTGACTGGCGATCCTCGGGGGAGTAATCGATTCAAACAAAAACAAGGAGACGACAATGAAAGCTTCGACTGGACGTTTTGCCCATCTGCTTGTGTTGACTCTCGGCATAGTGCTCTGCACACCTCTCGTAGTAGTTTCCGCTTTTGCCCAGGTCGTGAATTCCGAAAAGAACCCGCTTCAGGTCGCGCTGCTGCACTGGTACGCAGCAAACGTGGCCACAACCTTTCCCATCGGCGGCGGCGGACCCATGGCATTCGATGGAACCTACATGTGGGTATGCAACAGTGGAGGCTCTAGCCTATCGAAGGTTCGAGTCAACGATGGCACCACCGCCACCATCTCACTCCCGGGTGCTTCGGGCTATATCGCATACGATGGCGCAAATATGTGGGTCACGTCAGGCAGTGGGCTTGTTGAGGTGCAGGCAAGCACCGGAACGGTGCTCGGAACGTTCCCTGTCGGTAGCGGCCCTGCGGGGGTCGCCTTTGACGGGACAAACATCTGGGTGGCAAACGCCGGCTCCAACAATGTGATGCAGATTCAGCCGAGCACCGGAAACATCCTGGGGACATTCAATGTGGGCACCGCTCCCGTCGGGCTGGCATTTGATGGAAACAACATGTGGGTCACAAATTCCGGCTCTAACAATGTGATGAAACTCTCCGGGAAGGGCAAGGTCTTAGGCACCTTCGCCGTCGGCACTGCTCCCGTGTGGATTTCCTTCGATGGCAGCCATATGTGGGTTGCAAACCAGAACAGCAAACAACGTAACTGAACTGGAAAAAACCGGTTCACTGGTAGGAACCTTTAACGTTGGTAACGGGCCGGACGTCATGACCTTTGATGGCGCGAACATGTGGGTTGCCAACACCTACAGCAACACCGTAAGCAAAGTCAGCCCTGCGGGCGTGGTGCTGGCAACGTTTCCATCCAGCCACCCCAACGGCATCGCATTCGACGGAGCCAGCGTCTGGGTCGCGAACGATGGAGCTGGCACACTCTCAAAATTTTAAAAAGATGCAACGCAAAATCGACCAAAACCTTGCAAGGAGACAAATGCAAATGAAACGTCATCAGCTGCTGTCACTGAGCCTCTATATTCCCTTTCTGGCCGCTCCGTTCGTAGCTTCCGCAGCGTCCCCTGCGACAACGAAGACCGTATCCGGGATTGTTTCAGGAGGGGGAGGCATTATCTCGGGTAGCGGGTTTAAAGTTACCCAAATTCCCGCCGGAAGCGGCGGTACAACTTTCGCCACGAATGCAGGTGTCACGAGCGGATCCAAGGATCTGCAGATATTCAGCGGAACCACCGGCCTGACCTCCGGAGAATGGCTGCAGATAAGCGCCGACAGCAACTCCCAATTCCTTCAGATAACCAAAATCAGCGATGACACGGTCTACCTGAACTCGCCATGGTACGGGACAAGTTGTGACTGCGCTACCGTTGTTGTCGGCATGACCCTCTGGACAGGGGTGGCCGTGACATTTGATACGCCCTTCTCGCATACCCCGAGCGTGACGTTCTCTCAGGAAGCGATCAACCCATCCTCTAGCACCAAGGGAATGTCGCCGGTCATCGCCATGCCGGTACTCGACCCGGCGGTGTTCAACGGGCGCGGGATCTCGACGACAGGATTCCAAATTTACCAAGTCTGCCTGCCCTACTCGAGCTACAATGGACTCGTTCCGGCCGGCCCAAATAATACCTGCGCGATCACCTGGTCCTTCACGGCCGTCGGGCCATAACGCCTCGGCGCCACCTCCGTCATAACACGTTATGCGTGGGAGACCTCGACATAGCCACCCAGTCCTCTCAGTCGCCCGTTACAAACGGTGATTCGGAGGAAGGCACTCCCAACCCGGCGAGCGAGACAAAACGCGGAACCACCCGTTTGAGACTTTGCAGCAGAGACGGCCGATCTTTGCCGACGCCCATCGCCTGCGCGTCCAATCAATCTAAGACGATCTGCGGACTGAGGTGAAATCGATCCACCAGGAATGCATCTGCCGTAATGCAGACAAGTTCGTATGGCTTCAGGCACTTCTCTGGAAAATGCTTTGTATTTTGCGTGACCATGGCCTGCACCGAACCGCGGATTGCCGCCGCAAGCACATGCCGATCTTTTGGATCGGGGAGTCCCGTCGCCAGTTTCAGCATCTCGGGCGGAATTCTAACTTCGGCCTCAGGAAATGCCGCGCGCATGGCGCTGATTCTTCGCTGGCATTGAGAATGGGTGCGCTTGAGTTTGCGTTCCAACGCGTGGCTAACTTCTTTGAGGATTTGCTCGCTCCACAGCGGACGATACATCGCCGGCTCTTCTGCCAGCCTGAGTAGCGCATCGCACAAAGGCATCGGCACCAATACTCACACGCGTCCAGCACTACGGCATATTCACCGCGGTTGGCTAAAATCATCCGGGACTTGATCGTACAATCCCTCCGCGTACTCCGCGCGTGCCAGGTCATCCAGAATATTACGCCGCGAGAGATCCCGTTTTGCCTTGTACGCCAGCACATCGCGTGCATAAATCCTGCGGTGCGTGCCGACCCTATGGAACGGAATTTCACCTTTTTCCAGCAGCGTGACCAGATACTGTCTCGACATCCCCAAGGTTTCGCTAGCCTCGATTGTCGCCACTTCGTCCATTTCATCCTCGCGCCCACAACCCTCCACCCTTATTGCATAATATCTTTAACAGATCATCAAACAACTCTGTGGAGCCTTCATGAGATTTAACGCCACTTCCGTGAAATTCATCACGCTTTGCGCCGTCTCGCTCATCTTCCTCACTTCTTTCGCCTTCTCGCAACAAGACATCGTCAAAGAGCTCGAGCAGGGTCTTTCCGGTAACCGCCCATCCATGACCGCTGACTCCAAAGTCGACGTCCCGACCACCCAGGCCTGGACTGACGCCAAAATCGACCTTCAGCCCGGCGACCAGATCACCATCACCGCCAGCGCCAATCAAAATTGCAATCCCGCCGGTGAATCCGGCAAAAAAGCCTCTGGTACCCTACCCGTTGCCTCGGCCACGCCCGGCGCTCTCGTTGCTAAAACCTCGGAATCCGGAACGGCTCAGCTCATCGGCGCCAGCAACACCATCTCCGTCACCGAAGCCGGACATCTTTATCTCGGCCCCAACGGCACCGGCGTTTGCTCCGGATCGTTCGCCGTCAGCGTTCATCAGGTCAGCAATCAGGGGGCGAGATTAAAATCCCAACTCTCCGCCGCCGGCGAAGAATTCCTCAAAGGCCAGTTCGGTTCGGCCTCCACCGCCGCTTCCACCGCTGCCGACGCCGCCAAACTCAACGTTTCCACCTCCCCGCTCGATCCCGCGCTCAAGAAAATGATCGACGGCTTCCCCCGCCGCGTGAACGACCAGTCCCACAACCTCGGCGACATGACCAACTTCGTCCTCGTCGGCTCCGAAGACCAGGTCAAGAACGCGCTCGCCGCCGCCAACTGGCATCCCGCCGACACCAGCGACACCGGCGCCGTCCTCGCCGCAGCAATGGCTACGTATCAAAACAAAGACTACCTTGCCATGCCCATGTCCACGCTCTACCTATTCAACCGCCCGCAGGATTTCGGCTACGAAATGGCCGACCCCATCGCCATGGTCGCCACTCGCAATCACTTCCGCATCTGGAAGGCCCCGCAAACTTACAAGGGCCAGACCGTCTGGGTCGGCGCCGGCACGCACGACATCGCCTTCGCCAAAGACCAGCGCAACAACGGCATCACCCACAAAGTCGACCCCTACGTCGACGGCGAGCGCACCAACATCGGCTCCAGCCTTGAAAAAGCCGGCAAAGTCGCCAGCATGTACTACTACCTTCCGCCCAATCCCGTGCAGGACGCCAAGGTCGCCACCGGCGACTCCTACCACTCCGACGGCCGCGTGCTGGTCATCTTCCTGAAGTAGCCGGCTAGAGATGAATACGGGGTGATGTAATGGCGATCAATTAATCTAGCTTGTGACCCTTGCTTCGCATGAACGCCTTGATTGCGTCGAGCCAAGTTCTTGCATTGTTAATGTCTGCATCCACGATCGGAGCAGCATAATAGCGAGCGTTGCGACTCAGTATATTCAACTTTCTGTAGGGGCTCCAAATTTCCCGCAGGAGGTAATGTTTCGCGATCAGTGGGTTTCTCTTATCGTGTGATGTGGGGTGCGTACCCTCCGAAGCTAAGTGCATATCAACGTAGTGAAGAGCGGCATAAAATATCGCCGTAACGCACCAATCCTTATACTCCGGCTGTAGAACCACCGCTAATTTTTCGTTGTGTTTTGCTTTCTGTAGGTGTTCTTCCCGGGAAGGCAAGTGCTATCTCGCAAACAGCAATGAACCTTTAGGAGAAACAACTTCATGCAACGCACGTTCCGCCCTAAGAACAACTTCGAAGTCTATGTTTAGCCAAGGAAAAGCGTTCATCACGTTGCTCTCTGCGTTTACTACTTTATCTAATGCACTGGGATCGCTATTGGGAAGTATGACTGTAACAAGGATCCCGGAATGGCCCGTCGAATCTATGAATGCACATTCGACCTCACGAATGGCACTCAGTTCCTTTGTGATCATCTGGAACTCGTTCAGAACCGGCGCCTGCAAAGCCATAGATTCAACCTTAACGACTAGTCTATCGGTGAACGTCTAACGTACAAGTGACCTTCGTCACAGCTCTAGAATTTATTCTAGCAGGGCCGTTATATCTGATCGTGGCCAGCCGACGGTGCAGGACGCCAAAGTCGCCACCGGCGACTCCTACCCCTCCGACGGCCGCGTCCTGGTCATCTTCCTCACGTAGTTACTCAATGATAAACACAGCGTGGATATAACCCCTTTGTTTTCTATATTTTACATACTTAACCCCTTTGTAATCAATGCTTTAGCTGGATATGCCCACCCGCCATCCCTTTAGAATCAATATTTTACGTCGAGGCCTGCCATTGCTTCGAATACCCCCCTCACCCCGAATGCCGTATGTGCATCACGTCCCCGTCTTGGACGATATAATCTTTTCCCTCCAGCCGCAGCGTCCCCTTCGCCCGCGCATTGGCTTCCGATCCCGCCGCCAGCAGCTGGTCCCAGCGGATCGTCTCCGCCCGTATAAAATGCTTTTCCAGATCCGAATGGATCGCTCCCGCCGCCTCAACCGCCCTGCTCTTCACCGGAACCGTCCACGCTCTGCATTCATCTTCGCCCGCGGTAAAAAATGAAATCAGCCCCAGCAGCGCGTAAGTTGTTCGAATCACCCTCGTCAGCCCGCTCTCTTTCAACCCATAGCTCGACAAAAATTCCGCCGCTTCTTCATCGCTCATCTCCGCCAGCTCCGCTTCCACCTTGCCGCAGATCGCCGCCGCGCCCGCATTCGGCCGCCCCGCCACCTCGGCCAGCTTAAACTTCGCGACCGCCTGCTCCAGCTCTTTGCCCAGTTCCGTCGTCTCGCTCACGTTCAGCACATACAGAATCGGTTTCTCGCTCAGAAACATAAATCCGCGAAACCGCTTTTTGTCCTCCGGCGTCATCTCCAGCTCGCGCAGCGGACGCTCCGTCTCCAAATGCGCCTTCGCCCGCTTCAGCAGCTCAAATTCTTTCTCCAGATCCGCCGACCGCATCTTCTTCAAATCTTTTTCCACCCGCTCCAGCCGCTTCTCAATCTGCCCCAGATCGCTGACCATCAAGTCGAACTCAACATTCTTAATGTCCCGCAGCGGATCGACCGGCCCCACATGCGGAATCGACGCATCCTCAAACGCCCGCACCACATGCGCCAGGGCATCCACTCCCCGCAAGTGCGCCAGATACGCCGTCTCCTTCAGCGCCTCCTGCCCAATCGCGCCCACGTCCACGTACTCCACCGACGCGTGCGTCAGCTTCTTCGGGTTGTAAAGCGCGGCCAGCTTATCCAGACGCTCGTCCGGCACCTTGGCTACGCCCACGTGCGCCTCCCGCGGATTGGAGTACGCCTGCCCCGACACATCCGCCTTGGTCAGAATGCGAAATAACGATGATTTGCCCACCTGCGGCAGGCCAATAATTCCAGTTTTCATGAGAGTAGCTCTTAGCTGCTAGCTTTTAGCCGTTAGCTTTGGGATTTCAGGAAGTACAGTTAAGAATAAATGATCGCCTGCGCTTGCGGAAGTTGGGGACGTCGTACCGTTTTTCTCCGTGCGCCGCTGTGTTACCTCGGCGTTCTCTGTGTTAAAGATTTTGACTTTTTTTCCCAAACTGCACACCAGACAGCACAACTGACCCATTCCCGCATCCAATCACTTAGGAACAATAATTGCTAGGCAATATGCGGGAGGACGCCGAGCAACGGGGCGTGCTGGCTTGATACTCGATTTCGTCAAAACTACTTTCGAAATTACGCGGAAATGCCTGCCGGCGGCCCTTTGCGCGTTCTTTCTTTCCCTCTCCGCGTACGCGCAAGTTCAATTTCACGCCGTCGACCGCTCCCTCGTCGAAACCCGCTTGAAATCCTACGTGCCGAACAATGCCGACCGGGCGGCAGGGATCAAGAAATTCTTCTCTGACTCCGGCTGCAAAAATCTCACCGAGCAGGCCGTCCCCAAGCTCCCGCCGAACGTCATTTGCATACTCCCCGGCCAGTCGGACCAGATCATCATCGTCGGCGCTCACACCGACAAAGTCGCAGAGGCCGGCGAGGGCGTCGTCGACAATTGGAGCGGCGCTTCCCTGCTCTCCAGCCTCTACGAGAGCGTCAACTCCGAACCTCGCCGCCATACCTATATGTTCATCGGTTTCACCGGCGAAGAAAAAGGCCTTCTCGGCTCGAAGTATTACGTCGAGCATCTGACCCCTGCTCAGCGCGCCAAGATCGTCGCCATGGTCAACATGGACACGCTCGGCGTCAGTCCGACTAAAGTCTGGGCAACCCATGCGGACCAATCCTTACTCACGGCGCTAGATCAGGCTGCTGGCGGAATGAAACTTCCACTCGCCGAAGTCGACGTCGACAAGCTGGGGGATGCGGACTCAGAATCCTTCGCCAGTGCTCACATCCCCCGCATCACCATTCATTCCATCACCCAGGAAACCTGGCCCATCCTGCACTCCGACCGCGACCGCCTGTCGGCAGTAAAGATGGATGATTATTACAACTCCTACCTCCTGATCGCCGGCTACCTCGCTTACTTGGATACATATTTATCTAGCGCATCCCCTACGGCACACACTACGACAGCACATTAATCGTGATCACAGCGTGGAAGAGCGGCCCTTTAGGGCCGCGTCAGCCAATTCTCCAATGCCTGTCATCCCGACCGAAGCGTAGCGTCAGCTAGCGAGTGGAGGGACCTTGCGTTTAAGAACCGCAAACGGCATTTTGAACGTACCATCGTCATTCCGAACGGCTTCAGCCATGAGGAATCTGCTTTCCCAAACAAAACGTTCACCGCGCTCCCACCTGCGCCGTCATATACGTCACCACCAACGCCAGCAGCAGCACTAACTCTTCCACTCGCGTGGACCACACATGCAGCGAATCAAACTCCACCCGCGCCGGATCAGTCGGAGGCACATTATCGATCACCACCATCTGGTTCCGCAGCGCGACCATCTTCGGCATGATCCCGAACTGCGACACCAGCGTCAGCACCAGCATCAGCACGATCATCACGTTGCGCGCTGCGAAGATGTGCGGCGTCCCCGTCGTCATCCGCGCATAAATCAGCGACGCGATCAGAAAGACGATCCCCGAAACGATTCCCATCCAATGAAGTGTCGTCAGCGACCGTTGCACCACCGATCCCGCCATGTGCCGCGTCGGAAGCACCGCAAACAACGTGGGCGCGACGCCGAATGCAAAGAAGATCAACCCGCCCAGCCACACGATCAGCGACAGCAGCATGAGAAACCGTAGAAATGGCATGGCGGGATAGTAACACGCAGCGATCGAGCGTAGACTGTCGCTCATGAGATCAGCGCTCATCGTCGTGCTGCTAACAACCTGGTCTGCGACGAGCGGAATGCCGGATTCCGATCACCCGAAGGCGGGGCGTGCGATGTGTGAAGCGGCGGCTCCCCAGCTGCACGACTCCGGCACGACAAAGATCGTCCTGTTCATGGAGCTGGATCAAGCGGGCCACCTAGTTCATTTCAGAACCGAATCTCCGAAGGGCCTCCACCTCGAGAAAGTGAAGGACGCAGCCGCGGATGTCAAAGCAATGCACTTTGAACCTGCCAGGAAGAACGGCCTGCCGGTTGCGGTACAGATCCGTGTCACGTTCGATTGTGCGCCGCAATCGGCAGATACTCCCGCTAACAAATAGTTGGGTTAACTGACGACTGATGACTGACGACTGCTCTACACCGGCACTGCCGTGCTCTCCACGATCTCCTGGATCACCTGCTCCGACTGTTCCGACCGCTTCTGGGTCGAAGCATACAGCCCGTTGACCACCACGCGGTGCGCAAAAACCGGCACGGCCAGCGGCTTGAAATCTTCCGGGATGCAGAAGCTGCGGCCATCGAGAAACGCCATCGCTTGCGCTGCGCGATACAGCATCTGCGAGCCGCGCGGCGAGACTCCCAGAGACAAATGCTCCGACTCGCGCGTCTTGCGCACAATCGTCAGCGCATACTGCACCAACGAATCATCCACGCGAATGTGCTTCACCGCTTCCTGCATTTCCAGCACATCCGCGCCAGTCAATACCGGCCGCATCGCATCCAGCAAACTCGCGCCCGCTTCCGACCGCAGAATCTCGCGCTCCGCATTCGCATCCGGATACCCCATCCGTACCCGCATCAAAAACCGGTCCATCTGTGACTCCGGCAGCGGATACGTTCCGTGATGTTCCACCGGATTCTGCGTGGCAATCACCAGGAATGGCTGCGGCAGCGCGTAAGAATGCGCATCGATCGTCACCTGGTTTTCGTTCATGGCCTCAAGCAGCGCCGACTGCGTCTTCGGCGTGGTGCGGTTGATCTCATCGGCTAGCAGAACGTTGGTGAAGACCGGCCCGCGCTTGAACTCAAATGCCTGCTCGATCGCCGAATAGATCGAAATGCCGATCACGTCCGACGGCAGCATGTCGCTGGTAAACTGCACCCGCTGAAAGCTGCAGTCGAGCGCCCGCGCGATGGCTTGTCCAAGTGTGGTTTTGCCGACTCCGGGAACGCCTTCGATCAGCAGATGCCCGCGTGCCAATAGCGACACGACCGCGAGCCTGACAATCTCGTCTTTGCCGCGAATCACCTTGCGAAGCGCGGTTTCCAGTTGTGCGGCACGGGTAAAAACAGCGCTGGCAGTCTCAGGCGACATCTTCAATCGATTCTACAATGATGAACGCGCGCAGGCCGGTTACTTGCGTAAGGGGTGATGGGTCTGTAGAGACGTAGTTAACTACGTCTCTACGTCTTACTGCTGAAATTCCGCCGGCCGTCCCGTCAGCCGCTCAATGCGTTTCGCAATCGGCGGATGCGTCGAGAACAGACTGCCGAAGCTCAACCCTCCCAGGAGGGGTTGGATAATAAAAAGATGTGCCGTCGATGGTGTCGCCTGCATGGGCAGCCGCTTCGAATATGTGTCTAACTTCGACAGCGCGCTTGCCAGCGCATACGGATTGCCCGTGTAATGCGCCCCGCTGGCATCGGCCTGATACTCTCGTGACCGCGAAACCGCCAGTTGAATCAAAGTCGCCGCAATCGGCGCCAGAATCAGCATGAACAGCGCGGCGATTCCTCCGCCGTTGTTGCGCTCCTCGCGCCCGCCCATGCCACCAAAAATCATCGCCCAGCGCCCCATGCTGGCCAGCATCGTGATCGCGCCGGCAATCGTCGCCGCGACCGAGCTAATCAAAATGTCGCGATTATTGACGTGCCCCAGCTCATGCGCCAGCACGCCTTCCAGTTCCTCGTCGTTCAGTAAATTCAGAATCCCATTCGTCACCGCAACCGACGCATGCTGCGGGTTGCGTCCCGTAGCAAACGCATTCGGCGAGTCGTTAGGGATCACATAAATCTTTGGCATCGGTATGCCGATCTTTTGCGTCAGCCGCTCGACGATCTGATATACCCGCGGCAACTGTTCGCGCGTCACCGGCTGCGCCCGGTACATGGCCAGCGCAATCTTGTCCGAATAGAAATACGACACGAAGTTCATTACCGCGGCAAAAATAAATGCCAGGATCATGCCGTTCTGCCCGCCAAATGCCCGGCCAATGGCCATCAGCAGCAGCGTCAGAAGGGTCAAAAGAAATGCGGTCTTAAAAGTGTTTCCCATACGCGCCTCACAAAAGATTAGATGGTATCTCAGGCAGCCGGATTCGAGGCAGCGTAATCATCTGATTCCGGGCGATTTATTAGTTTAATTCCGCCTGGCCGACGGCGCTCCGCTGCGATAATGGCATCGAGGCCGTAGTTCGCCAGGTGATAACGTTAGGAGTCGCCGTGAAACCGAACAGCTTTATTCCAGTTGAAATCAACCACCGCTCGCGAGCCGACCTTGTTGAACTCGGTTTTAGCCGCCGGCCGCTCAAAGTTGATGAAGATATCGCCCGCACTCTGGAAGAGTTGTCGCACGCGGCATGGTCGATTCCGCGAGACAAATACTATAAAGGCGGCGACAGGTTCCGTTCGTTGAATCGCCTGCGGGCCGAGATTGTTGAGGGCGGCGTGAAGGTGTGGCCGAGCGAGGAGAACACACCCTATGTGCAGCTGGAAAAATACAACACAACATTGGGAGGCCAGCCGCGCGAGTACGCGCCGCTGTCATGGAAGATCGCCGGTTCAGTGGGCGTGTACAAAATAATTGCCTACCACCTGCGCTACCTGCCGCTCTCGCAGGTGGGCGTTACATATTTGATCAACCTGCACGTGATCAGATTCACGGCTACGCCAGGCCGTCCGTGTGACACCAGCCCGCCCGGATTGCATAAAGACGGAGAAAAGTACATTGTCACGCATCTGCTGGGGCGATGCGGAGCCTCGGGCGGCGAAGTCGTGATAACGGACAACGACAAACGCGAAATCGATCGCTTCACCATGCGCGAGTCAGGTGAATGTTACATCTTCGACGATGAGCGCATTTGGCACATGTTGACGCCCGTCGCAGTGCAGGAAGGAAACCAATACGCCTACCGCGATACGCTGTCGCTCGATTTGCTGCCCGATGGCTGGAAACCGGAAGGTGACGCGCCTCGTTAGCCTGTTTTCGCCGAGCCACGCTTGAGAGCCCGCTCTAACGTCTGGTCCAGCGCAGCTTTGGCCTTTTCGTATTCCGCCTGAGAAATCCTTCCTTGCTTGTGCTCCAGTTCAAGCTGGAAGATCTCTTCTTTCAGAGCCTCCAAAATCATCGGCTGTTTTGCTGCTGCGGGCCTCGGAGCGGCTGCCACAGGCGATGTCGTCATGATCCCGATATCCGCTGCCACGAACTCCGGCGCTGCAGGGGTGGAGTGCGATCGCTCATACACATAAATTCCGCCGCCTGCCAGCACAATCGCAAACCCACCAAGGATAAACCAGCGATACTTCTCCAGCGGATCGGGGGCATCAATGGGCGGGCCAAGTCCGCCGCCCGGACGTGAGGTGCTGGCCGACGCGCCGCCCGTCTGACCCGAAGGTTGCGGCGGTCCGGCGCTATCGTCGCCCGCAGCGCCGAGCGTTCCGGTACCCGAAATCTTGAACCCTAAAGGTTGACCCGGGCTCGCATTCGATGCCAACCGCACATTCGCATCCGGCTGCCGTGGATCGTCCATCCCCTGATAATTCACACCGGGCGCCGCGGTGAACGTCATGCTTTTAGGAAACAGCACCACAAAGTGATCGGACTTGTATGTCAGCTTAGGATCGAAACTGGCCGATCCACTGTATGGCTGATGATAAACAACCTGAAACTGCGTCTCTCCGGGCCGCAGCGGATAGTTGATGGCGAATAGATTTTTCTCTTTTTGCGGCACGGCGTCGGCGCTGATGGGCTGGCCGTTGGCGGTCATCGCTTCCGCCTGATCTACCTGCGCCCCCTCAGGCAGGTAGAACTGAAAGTTGGCCTCGTTCATCTGCGTGCGGGGAGGGGTTGAGGTATTGTTCACCGCAAAAATTCGTATGCCCTGCAACTGCCCTTGCTGCGCCTGCAAGCGCATGACATCGGCGGTGACGCTAATTGCATCGAGTTTCTTAGCCGCATCGTACACTTCAACATCTGCCGTAGCTGTGCCCGGGGGGACCATGTGGTAGTACGGCACGTCCTGGTGCGTGACTTTTACCAGATGCGGCATTTTGCCGTCGTCGAGCTTCAGCTTGAACTCGCCTTTGCTGTCGGTTTTTGTGCTCCCGGTTTCGACCATCCCCTGGGCAAGGCTCATGAGGACCACTTCGTCCCCGGCTGCCGGCTGGTTGTTGGTGCCGTTCTTCACGTTGCCGGAAAGTGTTTGTGCACCAGCTGCAGCCACAAAACATAATGCCAAAATGCACCATGCAATAGTGATCCGAAAAGCTTTCAACCTCTTGCTCCTTTGGGATTCGCGAACGCCATCCGCGCAGCTTCCTCGAGCCGGGCAATCTCGGCAAGCACAGCTGCGGCTTCTTCTTCCATCGACATTTTCAACGACTCGTAGTCTGCGTCAGGAAACTTACCGGCCTTGTATTCAAAATTCAGGTCGCGCAAGTTTTCATAAATCACTTCTTTGCGCTCCCGAAGATAAGCCAGGCGCGTCTTCAGTGGCCCGGTGTAAAGGTGCTGTGGCAGCGAGAAGACATAAAACAGCGACCCCAGAGTCATGATCGCGCAGGTCAGAATGATGATCGTCACAGCTCTGTCTCCTTGCGCGCGACATTGCGGAAGTGATCGAGTTCGACTCCGTGCACCGCCCTGGGCAAGTCCGCAGGCACGACGAGCGGACGCGACTTCCAGATACGAACGATATAACTTACACCGGCGATGCCGACCACCAATGCCAGATACGGCATGATCCACGCCACGCGGTTGAATCCGCTTTTGCTCGGTGCGGCCAAAACCGTCGGTCCGTATGTTTGGACAAAGCCCTGCAAAACCAGATCATCGGCGTCGCCCCGATCGAGGGCCGTCGTAAGCTCCCCGCGCATTCGATCAGAGTACGAGCACCCGACGTGGTTGCATTCCAGAAGAATCTGGTTGCAGCCGCAGGCGCACATCAGACGATGACCAAGATCACCGAATCGCGCAGAGTCATCACCGGCCCCGACAAACGCAACTACGGCAATGAAAAGAAATGCCAGTTGTCCCGCGCGCATCAGCGATTTTGGGCTCCGACCCATCAATCGCCCGCTCCGGCCGGAACGGGTTGGACGCGGGCTGGCGCCGCAACCCGCACCGCGGCGGCATTCGGAATCAATGCCGCAATGGTTCCAACAATCATGATCCATACCCCAACCCAGATCCAGCCCACCAGCGGATTCAAATGCGCTTTGATGATCGGCTTGCCATTGTCCGGATTCTGCCCTTCATACACCAGATAAAGATCTTCTTGCACCGTTGAGCGAACCTGCGGAATAGTTGAAGTCTGCTGGCTGGCTTTGAAAAAACGCCGCTCGGGATAAAGCGTATCGATCTGCTTCCCGTCTTTGTAAACGTCCATCACAGCCCATTCGCTGCTGTAGTTCGGGTTGTCGTCCTGCGTATACGACTTGCAGACCAGCGTGTAACCGCCGATCATCATCTTGTCGCCAAAGCTCATCTCCTGCTCTTTATCCTGATTGAACGCCGCGCCGGCAAAGCCGATCATGATGACCACTACCCCGAAGTGGACGATATATCCGCCATACCGCCGCGTGTTGCGATGAGCGAGTTGGATCATCGATCCAACCATCCCCTGCCCGGTGTGCCGGCTGATGACAAGGCCGCCCCGGTAAAATTCGAGTGCAACCGTAAAGGCTACCAGCGCCGAAAGCAATATCGTCATCAGCGAATAAAACGCGGATGCATCCTGCCACGGCCTCATGCCGAATGGTGCGCCCCAGCTCGCCGGCGCAGCGATCAGAATGACGCCCACTGCCAGCGCTCCCAATGCAGGCCAGGTGAAGTTGCGACGAATGCTCTCGATCGAAGTTCTGCGCCACGCCAGCAGCGGACCGAGCGCTGTCAATAAAAGAAGAAGCAGCGCGACCGGAATATTTACGCGGTTGAAAAACGGCGGCCCGACCGTGACCTTGTTTCCCTGCACCCACTCGGAAAGCACCGGAAACAGCGTTCCCCAGAGAACCGTGAAGCACGCCAATAACAGAAGAAGATTATTGAATAGAAAACTCGACTCGCGCGAAACCAGCGACTCGAGTTTATGTTCACTGCGCAGGTGCGAGCGATTTCGCACGTAGAAATAAACGCAGGTCGCCAGAATCAGAGCGATGAAGCCGACGAACCAGTCGCCAATCGAAGATTGCGCAAAAGCATGAACCGAGCTGACCACTCCGCTGCGGGTAAGGAATGTGCCGAAGATCGATAGGCCAAAAGTCGAAAAGATCAGCCACATATTCCATGTCTTCAGCATGCCGCGTTTTTCCTGCATCATCACCGAGTGCAGAAATGCGGTGCCCGTCAGCCACGGCATCAGCGACGCATTCTCCACCGGGTCCCACCCCCAATATCCGCCCCATCCCAGCACTTTGTAGGCCCAGTGCGCGCCCAGAAAAATTCCGCAGGTGAGAAATCCCCATGTCACCATCGTCCAGCGCCGGGTAATGTGGATCCATTTTTCACCCGGATACTTCATCGCCAGCGCACCCAACGCAAACGCAAACGGCACGGTAAAGCCGACGTATCCCAGATACAACATTGGCGGATGAATGACCATCTCTGGATACTGCAACAGCGGATTCAGCCCGCTGCCATCCTCCGGCAGGTTGCCTTGCATGATGGCAAACGGGTGGGCTGCGAAGTTCACCAACAATAGGAAGAAAACTTGGACCGCAGCAATGATGACCGAGGCATAAGCAAACAGCCGGGGATCAGTCTTGTATCGAACTCGTAGCACCAACCCATAAGCAGAGAGCAAGAGGGCCCAGAAAAGTAGAGAACCTTCCTGCCCCGACCAGAGCGTAGCGAACTTATAAGGAGCCGGGAGGTCGCGATTGCTGTGGTGATAGATGTAGGCGATGGAGAAATCGTTGGTGAAAGCCGCAACGACTAGCACGACCGCGGCAAGAAAAACAACGGCAAACGTCGCGATGCCAGCGCGGCGCGCGGTTTCGCCCAGTCGCTCGGCGCCGTCATCTTTGCGCGCGAGAGCCACGACGCCCGCGAGGAATGAGTAACTGCTCAATGCCAAGGCAAAGAGCAAGGCATAACTGCCTATTTGTGCCATGGGAGAACCCAGGAAGCCATTTTTTCAGAAAGTGGCCGCAACTAGCAACCGTAAAGGTCTGATTTCGGCAGGGCTTAACGGGGGGCCGGTTCTTGGCAAAGCACACCGAGGCGCCAGCGCGCGAGTTTCAAGCGCCTCGTCAGCTGCGAAAAACTATGCGTTATGATGGCCGTTGTGCGCGCGAACTTCCTGTTCGGCGCGCAACCAGTCTTCGTCCTGCTGGCCGGGCATGCATCCGCGCTCCTTGTACAACTCAAAAGCGCGCTGGCGGATCTGAGTTTCCAGATCGATCTGTGTGGCGAGGAAGCCTTTGGGTTCCGTCGACGTGGCGTTCAGGGCAGCCGCTGACTGAACTACGGGGACTACTGGTGCGGTTTTAGTCGTGGTCTTGCGGGTACGAGGTGTGGTAGGTTTTGCCATCTTCTTACTCCTTGTTGCTCCTTATCTTTAGATTTTATAAAAATGTCCCGCGCTTGGTCTCCCAAAGGTAACGCGTGCGCAGAACTGCTTGCGGACCTACTAGATTGTCTTCGTAAGTACATGATAAACGCATCGGCAGGAAACTTGAAGAGCTTTAGGGTGAAATTCATCAAACTGAAACATGTTCGATAACGCAGCGATTCCTTAGTAGAAATCGTGCGAAGTAGTGGGAGCTTGGGTGATATCGATGGGCGCAACCCGGTCAGCGCGCACCGAAATGACATTGTCCTGATTTTGCAACGTTCCTTCGACCACCAGAAACTGTGCGGAACTCACCAGCAAGCGGTTCTTCTGGAAAATCTCCGGATGCAGAATCGCATTCGCTACTCCGGTTTCATCTTCCAGACTAAGAAATACAAAGCCTTTCGCGGTTCCGGGACGTTGGCGGGCAATGACGCATCCTGCGATGCGAATTTGGCGACCGTTGGGTATTTGGTGTAGCTCACTTGCGAAATGCACTCCCATAGAATTCATGCGCGCACGGTGATACGCCATCGGATGCGGACCAGCAGTCAACCCGGTTCCGCGGAAATCCGCGACTAGCCGTTCTTCGGCGTTCATTGGCTCAAGCGGCGATGCGGAATCTGATTCTGGAAGTGAATCGAGCAACGGACCGGAGTTACGTACCGCGCGTTCCACCTGCCACAACGCACCGCGGCGGTGAAGTCGCTGACTCGGTCGTCGATCGTTGGCTGACGGCGATTGACTGACGACCGATGACTGATGACTGACAACCGCATTCAAAGCTCCAATCTCCGCGAGCGTATTCAATTCCGGCTTACGCAGTTCCGGCACGCGATGCGCCAGATCACTGACGGAAGTAAATGAAGAAAGACTGCGCTGTTGAATAAGCGCCTGCGCCGCTTCTTCCCGTAACCCCCGCGCGTAGCGGAGTCCCAGACGCAGCGCAAGTTGCGAATCCAGCTTTTTTCTGATGACTGACGACTGATGACTGATAACTTCTTCCAGCGTGCAATTCCATTCCGACTTCATTACATCTACTGGCAGAACTTTCAGCCCATGCCGCTGCGCATCTTTCACCAGGGTTGCCGGACGGTAAAACCCCATCGGCTGATTGTTCAGCAATGCCGCTGTGAACGCCGCCAGATAATGGCATTTCAAATAAGCGCTGGCGTAGGCGAGCAGAGCAAAGCTGGCAGCATGAGATTCGGGAAACCCATACAGCGCGAACGACGTGATCGAAAGAATGATCTGTTCCTGCGCGTCTGCAGAAATTCCGTTCTGCGTCATTCCGGACCGCAATCGCGCTTCGATGTCGCGCATGCGCTTTTGCGATCGCTTGAATCCCATGGCCCGGCGCAGTTCTTCGGCTTCGCCTCCGGTGAAATTCGCCACTACCATAGCAATCCGCAACAATTGCTCCTGAAAAAGTGGGACTCCCAAAGTACGTTTTAACACCGGCTCAAGCGACGGATGTGCATAAGAAACTTCCTGCCGTCCCTGGCGACGCTCCAGGTATGGATTGACCATCTGTCCCACAATCGGCCCCGGTCGAATGATCGCCACCTGCACGACCAGATCGTAGAATCGCCGCGGTCGCAGCCGCGGCAGACACGACATCTGCGCCCGGCTCTCGATCTGAAACATTCCGATCGTGTCCGCCTTCTGCAAAACCGGATACACCTCCGGATCATCCGCTGGCAGGTGCGCCAAATCGACATCGTGCCGATAGTGTTTCCGAATTAACTCGATCGAATCTTCCAGCACTGCCATCATCCCTAGCCCGAGTAGATCGACTTTAATGATTCCAAGGTCAGCGCAATCTTCTTTGTCCCACTGCACCACCACGCGGCCCGGCATCGATGCGGGTTCCAGTGGCACCATTGAATCCAGTTGTCCCCGGCAGACCACCATGCCGCCGGAATGTTGACCTAAATGCCGCGGCAAATCCTGAACCGCAAGGCATAGTTCGAAATATTTGCGAATGCGTGGATGCGACGTATCCAGTCCCGCCTGGCGAAAGCGCTCTTCGAAACGATCGTTTTCATCACGATATTCCCAGTTGTAGGCCGCTGCCGAAAGCTTCTCTAGTGTCTCCGGATCGAACCCCAGCGCCTTGCCCATCTCCCGCGCCGCCATGCGGCTGCGATAGGTGATGACATTGGCGGTCATCGCCGCGCCGCGTTCCCCATATCTCTGGTAAAGATACTGAATGACGCGCTCGCGTTGATCTCCGCTTGGCAGATCAAGATCGATGTCTGGCCACTCGCCGCGTTCTTCCGATAAAAACCGCTCGAACAAAAGTTCCATGCCAACCGGATCGACCGCCGTGATTCCTAGTGAGTAACATACCGCGCTATTAGCAGCCGATCCCCGCCCCTGTACCAGGATTTTTTGCTCGCGGCAAAATCGCACCAAGTCCCAAACGATCAGAAAATATCCCGGCAGCGCGAGTTTCTCGATCAGCTTGAGTTCTTTTTCCACCTGCCGTTGGGCGCGGGCTTTCAGGTCAGGCTCGGTTCGTCCGTAGCGAAGCTGAAATCCCTCGCGGGTGCGCTCACGCAAGAACGACATCATGGTCTCGCCATCAGGTACCGGATATTTGGGGAATTCGTAGCCCAGATCTTCCAGTGTGAACTCCAGCCGCGCAGAAAGCTCAGCTGTATTGGCAATAGCCTCAGGCAAATCGGCGAATAGAGCTTGCATCTCTTCAGAAGATTTCAAATGCCGTTCAGAATTTCGTGTCAGCAATCGTCCGGCAGTGGCCAGGATATGTTTATGCCGTAGTGCGGTAAATACATCGCACAGTTCGCGTTCTTTCGGCGTGGCATAGCAGATGCCATTCGTAGCCAGCAATGGGAGCCTCAGCGAATGTGCAATGTCGATCGCAGCTCGATTGCGCGCCTCCTGTTCGCGGTGAAAATGCCGTTGCAGCTCCACATAAACATTTTGCCGGCCAAACATCTGCGTGAGCCGCTCGACGCTGCTGCGCGCCCCATCCATGCCACCATGCGCCAGTGCATATGCCAGCGGCCCCTCATCACCGCCCGTCAGGCAAACCAACCCAGCAGAATGCTCTTCGACTTCGTTTTCATAAACTGCGCCTTCGCCTTTTTCCGCCCGCAGCTTCATCCGCGTGATCAGCCGGCAAAGATTCCGATAACCACGACGCGAGGCTGCAAGTATTGGGAAATAAAACTGGCCGCTGTTCGATGAATTTGTTTTCTTAAATTTCTCTGTGCCTCCGTGTCTCCGTGGTGAAAAAATCTCACATGCGATTTCCGCCCCAATATGCGCCTTGATCTTTGCTTTCCCCGCCGCCATGTGAAAACGCGGAGTGCCATAAACTCCATCCCGATCGAGCAGCGCCATCGCTGGCATGTTGAAGTCAGCGCAAGTTTCTATGAGGCGTTCCGGCAGAGACGCGCCCTCTAGAAAGCTGAACGCCGAACGGGAATGAAGCTCGACATACATAAAAGCACTTAGCCATCAACATCAGCCATGTGAAATCTCGAGTCGCGAAAGCACACCGGTGACTGAGTGCTGACGGCTGAGTGCTCAGTCATACACTCCTTCCACCACCCACCTTCCCGCCAGCACATCGCGCACGAGCCGGTAAAGCGCGATTTCAATCTGGGTCTGCACCGCGATGTCCCACTCATCCCGCACCCACGGATCTTGCTCCCACCAATCGCCCGATGACCGCCACGGTCCCGCCGCCCAAAGAACCTCTCCGCCAATTTCTTTGCGCTGGCGGCAGATAATTCCTTTCGGCCACCCATTTCGCATCGCCACATTCACCACCAGCGGCGGCCGAAAAATCCGCAACGCCGTCACCAACTCACCAGCCGGTTTTTCAGTTCCCGCTCTTTCCTGCGGATCGCCGGGTGCAAACCGCTGCATTCGAAATCCATCTCGTCGATGCGTGTCCAGCAACTGCAGCGAACCGGCCCTCCCCACGCCGACAATGCTCGCAATCCTGCTCAGCGTAAGTTCCAGCTTCTCCGGCTCCGGCGACGGTGGTAAAAACAGCCCACCCTGCGCGGCGCGCGGCTCCGTAGGCTGCGCCGTCAACTTGACTTTCATAATCGGCGCGCCTGGCGGATGCGCCCGCAAATCCAGTTGCAACAGCTTCAGAAAAGTTCTAGCATCCAACAGCGGAACCGGCAGCTTCAACGTCCGGGAAAATTTCTGCCGCGAATGCGCCTGCTCAGGTATGTACGCCGTCGTGCTCTCATTGTCGATATACTCACTGGCTAACTCCATTTCCAGCCACAATTCCTGCGTCGCCAGCGCCCGCGCCGCGAGGCGTGCACACAACTGCTCCAGCATTCGGTTTAGCAAAAATGCAAGCGGCTCCAGCAGGATCAACGGGTCTTCCAACTCCTCCGCCTCTTCAAACAACAGCGGCACATCGACTGGAACCAGCGTACGCTTTGCCGTCCCTCGCGCCAGTTGCTGCAGATAAATTCCCTGCTGCCCCAGTCGCTCACTCACTCCTACATCTGGCAACGCCGCCAGATCATGTACCCAGCGCACTCCCCAACGATTGAATGTTTCAAAAATCTCATCTTGCCCCTTAGAATCCTCCCGCAGCAAAACCTCTACCGGCAAACGCCCAATCTGATCCGCTTCTTTTCCTTCTTCAATGACCGTCACGCCGTCCAATCCGCTTGCCGCAACCATCGCCGTATCAATATTGTTAGCCGCGGCAACATTACTTTCCAAGCCCAGTTCAGCCGCCCGCGTTGCCAAATCGCGCGCAATCTTATGCAATGGGCCAAACAACACCTCAAGCCCCGCCAGATCCAGCACTACTGTGCCATACGCAATACTTTCTACTCGCGGAGAAAACGACTGTGCGCAGTCGAGCAGCGCCGCATGTGCCGACCCCTCCCGCACCGATGACCGCGCGCGCAGCACCAATCCCTCGCACGCTTCCACCTCCGCCTTGCCCATCCCCGGCTCAATCCCCATTCGCTGCGCCGCTTCGTTCACGGCAAAAACTTTCCGCAGCGGAGCTTTGCCCTCCAGAACCGCCAGCGGCCGCGATCGTAGCTCCGGTTCTGCTCGAAGCAGTGCCGCTATCGCAAAGCCAGGCACGAAGATACAGGCAAAAGGCATTGAAGCTATTAGCAATCAGTAAGATCAATTCACCCCACGCACTGCTCTGGTATCAAATGCAGCCCTCACGGATCGAACCGGCTTAACAAGCCGCGTCCGCAAAAGCTCGCCTTCCACGGAAATCCCGCCTAAAAGTTTCGCGTGGGCAGGAATGGCCTCGCCACGAACTGATAGATAACAGCCAGTAGCTGACAACTTTACTTGTGTCATTGCGCAACTTTGTGTGCATGGCGCCGGAGTGATCACCAACAACACTGTCGCGGCATGCTCCACTGCTCGCTGGTAGCGGAACCATGACGCCACCGGAATTCGCCGTACCGTACGGAACGGCACACCTCCCAGATCGACCACCACCATCCCGAACCCTCCGCTCTGCAACAGCAGATCGGTCACGCGCATCGCCTGCTCGACGGCTGGTTCCATCTCTGCGCTGTTTTTATTTCTTTTCTCCGTGATTCTGTGCCTCCGTGGTTCTCTTACGGACGCGTCGCACCGCACCCACAGCAATCGCTCAAAATCCACTCCCGCCGCTGCCCCCGACTCCGGATCGAACATATCGCTCGCATCTACCAGCGCACAGACCTCCTGCCGCTGTGTCGCCGCTGACAGACCCGCCAGCATCACGCTGCTTCGTCCCGAAGACGCCGAGCCGCAAATCTCGCTCAGGCAGCCTCGTGGCCAGCCTCCGGTCAAGGTATCTAGCACTCCCACGCCGCTTGCCGCCATCTCCGGTATGGGCCGTACTTCCAGTCGCGACGCCGCCATGACCTGCCCGAGCTTTGGCAAAGCGCGAATTCGCTCCACGCCAACCCGTTCGAGACCAATCCGATCAAGGCATATCCCTCCAAGCTCAGGGTGCTTCGCCTGAGTTGGAACAATGGGACTTCCCTCCGCAATGGAAAACTGCGGAATCGATGACATCAAAAACCTCAAGATAAAGATTTCAGGGAACTTCAGGGCGGGCGGCCGTCCTGCGCGAATAGTTTCGCCTTTTATTCGCCGTTGAGATTTTGCTACATACCGGGAAGGTTGTCAAGCAATCGAAAGTATCGGTAGTGGGTCTTTATCTTTTCCACAGGGCTGGCAATCATTGAGTGTCTTGTGGGAAGATTTGATTCAGTGAAGAACAGCACTAAACGACGAATTGCCAAGAACCTAGAAATTGGCAAGAAACAGGCCGACACCTATCTAGCTAACCGACGCGGTACGATTTCAGACAACATTGAGAGAGCGAATGAGCGGCGCATGGCCACGAAGAATGATGGCTTGCACGGCGACAGTCCAGACGGACGTGATCTAGAAACCGTGAGAGAATAAGTCATGCCGAAACGCTCCAATCCGAAGCGAGATTTCATGGAAGTTGCACGCGGCATTGTTGAGGTAGCCATCGGAGAGCAGATGGACGGCAAGCCATTGCCGGAACCTGAAACAGATAAACGGAATCCTCATGCCGTAGCCTTGGGAAAACTTGGGGGGGCCAAAGGCGGGAAAGCCAGAGCCAAAAAGCTCAGTGCCACAAAGCGGAAAAAGATTGCAAAAGAGGCTGCAAAAGCCCGCTGGTCATGACCACAACCTATAGTGCTCTCTAACTATACACCACACATTATGGGGTTGACAGCCTTCGCCAAAGTTGGCATTATACCAACTATGGCCATAGCAGCAGTAAGCATAAATGTTGCTCAGGACATGTTGAGAGACTGTCTTGGGTCGGGGGCCTCGGTTATTCCGGGTCGTCATTTCTTGGCAGAACTCAAGAATGAAGGGCTTACACTTCCGGCTGCCTTACACGTCCTTCGTTCAGGCTGCATTTTCAATCCTCCTGAGCATGATGTCCGCAAGGGGCATTGGAAATACAGCGTAGAGGGACATGAGCCTGATGGGAAGTGGCTGGTGATCGTGTTTTGTTTTAAGCAAGTTAACGAAGCATATTTGATTACTGTTTTCTCCGTTCAGGCTAAATCGAGGGCCTAGTGGTCGAAGTGGAGAAACTTTTATGAACAAACCAACCAAGGAGCGAATGAGAACGGAATGTGGGGAGTGCGGGCACTCGGCAGTCGTCACGCGGGGTGACTACCGTTTTGATGACATGGGATTGCCTGTCATTCTGGGGAACATCAAAATAATCACGTGCACGGAGTGCGGTACCAAGGAACCGATCATTCCGAATATCAACGAATTGATGGACACGCTGGCATTGGCTGTTGTTTGCCAACCGTGCAGGTTCCGCGGCGAAGAGCTGAGGTTCATTCGGCTGTATCTCGGCAAAAGCGCCAAGGAACTAGCCGCATTGATTCATTTGGACAATACGTCCCTCTCCAAAATGGAGAATAACAAGGTCGAGATCGGCAAGCAGACGGACAAATTGATTCGTCTGCTTGCAGTCAACTTGAGTCCCAAGCTCAACGACAAAATAAACGAACTCATCTCAATGATGCCTGACATTGACGATGATCCGTGTGACGACCCGTCAGATATTCGCATCGACCCCGCCACGATGCGGTGCCAATACGTGTAGTTAGCCATTGCCCTTGTCCTCATCCGAGAGGCAAGGGCATTTTTGTGCTTGACACGCTTACTCGCTCAAGCATATAGTTCAGTATATGAAACGGCTAACGATGGCACAGAAAACGCAAGTTGTTAGGGCTTTGGTAGAAGGAAACTCCATCCGCTCTACCGTGCGCCTGACTGGAGTCGCCAAGAATACCGTAATAAAACTGCTGCTCGATTTGGCCGATGGATGCGCTGCCTACCATGATGCGAATGTGCGAAATCTTAAAGTTCGCCGCCTTCAATGCGACGAAATTTGGCAGTATGTTGGTTCTAAAGCGAAGAATACTCGCCCGGAAAAGAAAGCAATCGGCTGGGGCGATGTTTGGACGTGGACGGCAATTGACGCGGATACCAAACTCTGTATCAGCTATCTAGTTGGCGGGCGCGATTTGGGGTGGGCAAAAGAGTTCATGCGTGACTGTGCATCACGGATTCGTAACCGAGTGCAGATCACAACTGATGGCCACAGGCCATATCTAGAAGCCGTCGAAGATGCGTTTGGTGCCGACATTGACTATGCACAATTACAGAAAATTTACGGTGTGGTCGAAAACGAAACGCGCTATTCTCCCGCAAAATGCATCGGTTGCGAGATGAAGGTTGTCAGCGGAAACCCAGAACCCAAACACGTGAGTACCAGCTTCGTTGAGCGGCAGAATCTCTCAATGCGAATGAGTATTAGGAGATTCACTCGCCTAACCAATGCGTTCTCCAAAAAGATTGAGAACCATGCCGCAGCCGTTGCCTTGTGGTTTTTTTACTACAATTTCTGCCGCATACATTCCACTCTGCGGGTCACTCCGGCGATGGAAGCAGGAGTCAGTGACCACATTTGGAGCCTTGAGGAAATGTGCACGCTGCTTCCGATAGCGCCGTCGTCATCGCGGAGTATCGAGAAAAAGCTGGTGCTTACGGCACTAGGCGAGTAAGATCACTCCAAAACAAAAAGCCCGATTTGCAGTCGGGCCATATCCTGTTTAGGCAGCACTCAGACAGTAACACAGGAGTGTGCCCAGTGAAAAGATGCTGGACGGCAAAAAGATCGACGTTAAAGAGATTATCGGGAAATGGTTTTCCCGAGGGGAGGTAAAAACTCCCTTGTCGTTCTTTTTTAAAGTGCTGCCGTGGCTTACTGGCATCTGGGGTTTGATCCTCTATGCCCCCGTTCCAGTCGATATTAAAGTCTATCTCTTGAAGCTTGCCGCTTGGATATTCGGAGGAATGTTCGTTTTTGTTGGACTATTTGCTTGGTTCAAGCCGCATCACCTAACCTACGGTGAGGCTAGTCATCGCGCTGAGAGAAAAATCATTCTCGGCAGCAGCACGCGCACTTACACAGAAGATGAATTGCAGATGATTCCGCCGACTCGCAACCCGCAACAGTTGACGGGAGGCACAAACCCAAGCTGACATGGTACTGCTAATCAACTACGAATTGAGAGATGTGACCAAGGACTACACGCCATTTCTCGATGCGATCAAGGCTAATTGCGCTGAATGGTGGCACTTTCTTCCGCACACATGGATAGTTGCGACCGTGCATTCTTCGGATGACTTTGCAAAATTACTCTATCCCCATATGCTGAATACTGACAGCTTGCTTGTGGTTAGATTGGAATCGGATCATCAGGGATGGCTCGTCAAAGATGCGTGGGAATGGCTAAACAGGCAGCAGTATTGACTGTGGAAATCAGACTGACCCATTACCAAAGTATCGTTCGTTTCCCTTTGTTATAATCAACTTCCCGGGCGGCGCTATCGTCTAACGGTTAGGACACGGCCCTCTCAAGGCCGGTATACGGGTTCGATTCCCGTTAGCGCTACCAAATCTTCCCTGGAAGCCGGCATCGCTTTTTGTGACCTTCTTGTCTTAAAAGAAACTTGCCAATTTTGCCTGACAACGGCATCGGTCGGATTCGCACCTAAATTTTTTTAGGACGGGATATGTTTTTCCCTCGGCCGATTTTCGCTCGGACGGAAGCCGTTGCAATTTGCCCGAAGATGGGCGCAGTGGCATCTGTGGCTGCGCATTTACAAAAACATCGACGAGAAACACACCTGGCCGATGGCCGCGGCTTTAGCCTTCTACTCTCTTTTGGCTTTGTTCCCCGCATTGATTCTATTTTCTGCGGCAGTCGCATTCTTGCCCGGACACACACTCTTTGATCAGGCATTGAGTGCATTGGCACTTTTCGTGCCTCGGGATTCCATGCAAATGGTGACCAGTGTTCTCACTGATGTGATCACGCCTCATCGCAGTACATATGCGTCGCTAGGACTGATCGGAACCATATACACCGCCTCCAACAGCGTGTCGGCCAGCATCGAGGCGCTCAACGTGGCTTCGGGAGCGACTGAAGATCGACCGTTCTGGAAGACACGGCTGCTGTCTTTGTTGTTGGCCGTACTGATCGGCAGCCTTTTAATCGTAGCTCTCACCGTGATGCTTCTGGGGCCAAGGTTTGGTGATTGGCTGGCAGCCAGAATTTATGTCTCGGGTCATTTCGTGTGGCTCTGGCCGGTGATCCACTGGGCGATCGCGGTCAGTTTTACTTTGCTGGCGATCGAGATCATGTACGTTTTCGCGCCCAACGTGGGGCGGCGCTTTCGTGAGACGTTGCCAGGGGCCACTTTGGCGTTGAGCACATGGCTGGCGCTTTCTTATCTGCTGGGACTGTATTTCCGCCACTTCGCTGACTTCCATAAGACGTACGGGACTCTTGGAGCAGCGATCTCACTCTTGATCTGGCTATATTGGACCGGATTTGCGTTCCTTTTAGGAGCCGAGCTCAACGCCGAGCTTGCCACCCAGCGACGAACTCTTTTGGCTATCGGCGGTCGCAGCCCAACGGATGAAATGACGAAGCCAGCGGCCTAGTAGCCGGACATCTTTATAAGAATCTGTGGCATCGAAAGGCGGCACGGGTTCGAAAAAGAGCCACGAAGAGGTCCGTGTGTAAATTGACATCGATTTCACTACCCGCCTATGCGCCGACTGCTTTTTCTTTTCTTGTTTCTGGCTGCGCGGGCCGTCCAGGCGCAACAAAACGTACCGAATGCGGGAGCCATGTATGAAGGTGAAATCGTCACCGCAGTGGATATCGTCACCGACCCGCATATTGACGTAGGGCCACTGGAAGCGATGGTAGTTCAGAAAACCGGAAAACCGTATTCACAAAAAGATGTCGACGCCAGTGTCACGGCATTGCAGGCCACAAAGCAGTTTCGCAAAGTGAATACGATCGAAACGCCGGAAGAGAAAGGTTTGCAATTGAGCTTTGTGCTTGAGCCGGCCTATTACGTGGGCATCGTAGACTTTCCGGAGGCCGAAAAACGCTTCAGCTATGTGCGGCTCCTGCAGGTGGTTAATTATTCGGACGAAAATCCTTATGACAAATCCTTCACGCCGGTTGCCGAAACCGCGCTGCAGAATTTTCTAAAAGCCAACGGATACTTTCGGGCGACGGTCCGCAGCGAAACACGGGTCGACGACCAAAATCAGCTTGTGGACATAAGCTTCCACGCGGATATGGGCGCCCGCGCTCGAATTGGCACCGTAAAAATTGAAGGGCCGCCGGAGCCTGAAGCCGCGGTGCTCATACACTCGGTGCAGTCGCTACGCGCGAGATTCACTGGGGGCTTTTTGAAGCCCGGCAAGGCATATTCTCCCGGCCGCATGAAAGATGCCATCGACCTGATCAAAAAGAAACTTGCCAAACAGCATTACCTGGCTGCCAAAGTTAAGCCGCTACCGCTCGAGTATCACGCGGACACGAATCTGGTCGATGTGGCAATCCACATTGATCCCGGACCCGTGATTCTGGTCCAAACCGTGGGCGCTCGCCTGAGCGTGCTTCCATTCGTCTCGCACCAGGAAGAGAAAAAAAATGTACCAATCTATTCCGAAGGCACCATCGACCGTGACCTGGTCGACGAAGGTCAGCAGAATCTCGTCGATTATTTTCAGAAGAAGGGATATTTCGACATTCAGGTCAAGACCGAATTCGAGCATAAGGCCGATCAGTACTCCCTGACTTACGTCATTGACAAAGGCAAGAAGCACAAAGTTGCGCAGATTATTCTTCAGGGAAATACCGCGCTTAGCCGCAGTGACCTGCTGGACCACATCCCGGTGAAGAAATCGCACGTCTGGACGCACGGTTCGTACAGCCAGAAACTGCTCAAGACCAGTGAAGAAAATATTCAAGCTCTGTACCACGATACCGGCTACGAAGATGTGAAAGTGACGGCCCAGGTGGTGGATCGCGAACCGTTGCTGGATATCACGTTCAACATTGTTGAAGGACCGAGAACGCTGGTCTCTGACGTCACTATCACGGGTGACGAAACCGTCCCCTACAACATTCTCGCCGGGAAAACGGGCTTCCAGTTGCGCGCCGGTGCCCCATTTTCGCCCGGCAAGCTTGCCAGCGACCGCAACCAGATCACCGCCGCCTATCTCGATAATGGCTATCTCAACGCAGATGTGAAGACCACGGTAAACCGGCACGTGGATGATCACAATAAGGTCGACATTGTGTTCGCGGTTACCGAAAACCAGTTGGTCAGAATCAGTCAGGTTCTCTATGAAGGCCAAAAGCGAACTCGACTCTCACTTCTGAGCAAAACGGCAGCCATCAACGTGGAAGCACCTTTGAGCACCAAGCAACTTCTGGAATCGCAAACCCGCCTGTATGACCTCGACGTTTTTGACTGGACTAGCGTAACGCCCAAAAAGCCGATCACCGATCAGACAGAAGAAGAGACCACAGTAAAGGTTCACGAAGCCAAGCGCACGGAGATCATCTACGGATTCGGCTTCGAAGTTTCAAAGCGCGGAGGCAATGTTCCGGTTGGATCGGTCGCAGTTCCGGGGCTGCCACCCGTAAATATTGGTAATAACCAGGTGGCACCGAGCGAAGCGACTTACGCCAGCCCGCGGGGCTCGATCGAATTTGTTCGTCACAACATGCGCGGACTGGCCGAGACCGCAAGTTTCTCGCTGTTGGCCTCGCGGCTTGACCAGAAGGCCCTTGCCAGCTATGCCTTCCCGGATTTCCAGCAAACCCGTTGGAATGCGCTCACTACTTTGTCGTACGAACGTACGACTGAGAACCCTTTATTCGCTGCGAATCTGGCGGATGTGGCGTTTCAAGTAGAGCGGGTTCTTAACAAGAAAACCAATACTCGACTGCAGTTTCGCTACGACTTCAATCACACGGCATTGTCGGAGCTGCTGGTTCCTGAGTTGGTCCTGCCGCAAGACAGAAATGTTCGATTGTCAACCGTGTCTACCGCGCTGATTCGCGACACCAGGGACAAACCGCTCGACGCCCACAAAGGTTCGTATGAGACGGTCAACCTGAGCATTACCCCGACCGCACTTGGATCGAGCGCGAACTTTGTCAAGCTTTTTGCCCAATACGCTGTGTACAAACCCGTACACGGGATGGTCTGGGCCAGCAGCTTGCGGCTCGGCCTGGCCAGTGCGTTCGCTGGAAGCTTCGTTCCAACCAGCGAACTTTTTTTTGCCGGCGGCGGCACAACCATACGCGGATTTCCTCTTTATTCTGCCGGCCCTCAGCGAATTGTACCGTTCTGCAACGTGCTGGTTGGCAATGCCGGATGTGTCAACATCACGGTCCCGGTGGGCGGACGGCAACTGGCCATCGTGAATACCGAACTGCGCTTTCCTCTGAAGATCATGCCGAACCTCGGCGCGGTGATTTTCTACGATGGCGGCAACGTCTACAGCGCTATCAACTTCAATCAATTTGTCAGTAACTACACCAACACGGTTGGGGTCGGTTTGCGATACACCACACCAATCGGCCCAATACGCCTCGACATCGGCCGCAATCTGAATCCAGTGCCAGGCATCGGGGCGACCCAATATTTCATCACACTGGGCCAGGCATTTTGAGGTAATTATGGAGTGGAGTCGATGGATCCGTTGGTCAGCCGTGGCGCTTGTGATCGTGGTTCTGGTCCTGGCGATTGGCGGTTACGCTTTGTTGAAATCACGGTGGATGCACCATTATGTGCTGGCCAAAGTCGTGCAGGAGACTGAGACAGCAACCGGAGGCAAAGTTGAGGTTCAGAACTGGAGCCTACATTTTGCTCCGCTGAGTTTCACCCTTTACGGCATTACGCTTCACGGCGCCGAGCCGGTGTGCGCCAAACCTTTATTTCAAACCGACCAACTGACCATAGGTCTGAATCCAGCCTCGCTCTTACATCGAAAAATTCAGCTCACGCAACTGCTGCTTCAGCATCCAGTGGTCGACGTCACCGTCGGCAAAGACGGGGAAAAAAACTTGCCGACAGCCCCCAGTACAAGTGGCAGCGGCACAACCACAGTTTGGAGTCTGGCGGTTGGCCACACCGTGGTAAACAACGGCGAGATCTACTACAACGATAAAAAGACCCCATTAAGCGCCGACCTGTATGGCTTGAAATCGGAAATTGGTTTTGATGCGTTGACGATGAGTTACAGCGGATCAATTTCATATCAAAATGGCCACCTACAGTACGCGGACTATTTTCCGCTCACTCACAGCATGAATGCGGAATTCAGCGCCAATCGGCGAGCCGCGTCGCTGAAGTCTTTGGTTCTCGAGGTAGGTTCTTCCCAGATCACTGCGCACGCGGAGATGACTGACTACAACGCTCCGAACATCCACGCCTCGTACGAATTGAACCTGCACGCGCAGGATTTTGCGAGTTTGTCGCGTGTGGCGGTGCCAACCGGAGAGGCGCATCTCGTCGGCGAAATGCGCTACCAGTCCGTAGCGAACCAACCGATGCTGCGGAACATCACAGCAAACGGAGAATTGATTGGTAACAAACTTCAAGTCCAGACCACCGATGCCCGGCTCGTAGTCGATCACCTGAAAACTCAATATCGACTAGCGAATGGTGAGCTAGACGTCGATGGAATGGGTGCCGACCTGGCGAATGGTCATGTTGCGGCCAATCTGAGCCTACAACATCTGGACACCGCTCCGCAGGGCACGTTCGCCGCGTCGCTCGAGCGTTTGTCGCTGGCATCACTTCGACAGTCCGTCAGCCGGGCGGATGTGAGGCGGATGCCCGTTACCGGCACCATCGATGGAAAGCTAAATGGTGCATGGTCAAACCAGATCAGGAACATTCGTCTTTCGGGAGACATTGGCGTGAGAGCTGCAGTTTGGAACGATGATCGGACGGCCAAGTCAGAAACGCCAATCGACGGCGACATTCACGTCAGCTATGACGGCAGGCGCAACGCGATCGCCTTCCGTCAAACAACTTTCCACATCCCTTCGACCGCCGTGGTTCTCGACGGCCAACTCAGCGACAATTCTGACTTGCGCATCCGCGCCACCGCCGGAGATTTACATCAGTTCTCAGCATTGGCGTCTTCATTGCGGAGCGCAAGTTCCGAACCACCTGCGCAGCCCATCGCAGTCTCGGGTGGAGCGGTGCTGCAAGTAGTAGTGCAAGGTCGGATGCAAAACCCGCGGATCACAGGACAACTAAATACTCAGCATCTCGAAGTGCAGGGCAGTCAGTGGAAGACTGCGCAACTTGACTTCGAGGCGGATGCATCCAACGTGCAGGTCCTGCACGCTTCGCTGGTCAACGCAAAGCAAGGCAGTATGAATTTCAACGGCCAGGTTGGATTAAAGCGATGGGCCTATCTCGCTTCCAGTCCCGTAACGCTCGATTTGAACTGCAAGGGCATGTCGGTCGCCGATCTCGAGCATTTGGCAAATCTTCAATATCCGATTTCCGGCAGTCTGTCCGCCAACGTCTCGATTCGTGGCTCGCATCTCAATCCCTCCGGCCACGGGTCCCTGCGGATCGTGAATGGAACGGCATACAATCAGCCGATTCGCGATCTGAATGTCCGATTCCACGCGACGAATGACACGATTGATACGCAGACGAACGTCGACCTGTCTGCCGGTTCGGCATCCGCGAACTTGTCCTATACGCCCAAGACCAAGGCATACACGTTTGATCTCGAGAGTGCCGGAATAGTCTTGCAGAAGCTGCAGGTAATCCGATCCAGGAACCTGCCGCTGACCGGCACACTCACTGCTTCCGCACGCGGAGCAGGGACAGCCGACAACCCGCAACTGGATGCATCTTTCGAAATTCCATCGCTGCAGGTTCAACAGACTACGGTCAAAACCATCAAAGCTCAATTGGGCGTTTGCGACCAGCGAGCGAATTTGTCTCTGACCTCAACCGCCGCGCAATCCTTTATTCGAGCCAACGCGATTGTCGACTTGACCGGCGACTACAACGCCAACGCATCGATCAATACCAACAAAGTTACGCTTGATCCATTCATTGCGCTTTATGCGGCAACTGTGCCGGAAGGGTTCCACGGCGAAACTGAGTTACACGCGATTCTCAAAGGCCCGCTAAAAGATGCATCCAAACTGGAAGCACACCTCACAATTCCCGAGCTGCGCGGCAGTTATCAATCGCTCGAGTTTTCCAACGCCGGCCCTATCCGCCTCGACTATGCAGATTCCGTCATCGTGCTCGCGCCCGCACAGATTCAGGGAACGGATACTTCACTCTCATTCCAAGGCCGGGTACCCATGAATGGTGGACCGCTAACTCTTCAGGCGAAGGGCAACGTAGACCTCGGATTGCTGGCGATGTTCAGTTCGGACGTTAAGAGCAGCGGCACTGTCGATCTCGATTTGCACGGCGCCGGCACGTCCAGCAATCCACAGCTGTCCGGACAGGTCCAGATTCGGAACGCGGCATTTTCCACCAGCGATATGCCGGTAGGCCTTTCGAAGCTGAATGGGACGCTCGCTCTCACCAGCGACAAGGTTCAAATCGTGGACATGAAGGGGCAGATGGGTGGCGGAGAGATTTCAGTGGGCGGTTCGATCACCTACCGTCCCAACTTGCAATTCGGCGTCGCCCTCCAGGCCAAATCGGTTCGCCTGCTCTATCCGACAGGGGTTCGTACGGTGCTCGACAGCAATCTGACATTTGCCGGCAACATGGACGCTTCCACTCTCACCGGACGAACTCTCGTCGACAGTCTGGATTTCACACCTGATTTTGATCTTTCCACCTTTGCCGGTCAGTTCAATGGAATCTCCGTGCCGTCGAGCGGAGAAAACTTCGCCGACAAAATCAAACTTGCCGTCTTGCTCCAGTCCAATCAGAATCTTTCAGCGCGAAGCAAACAGATTTCCCTTGAAGGCATTGCCAACCTGCAGATCCGCGGCACAGCCGCGGATCCGGTCATCACAGGACGAGTCGACCTGACTTCGGGCGAGCTCTTTTTTATGAGCAATCGATATGAGCTGCAACGTGGCATCATCACATTCGATGATCCCAACGAAACCCATCCCAATCTCAACGTGCAGGTCACCAGCACCATCGAGCAATACAACCTCACTCTCACACTGAACGGTCCTTTTGATCGCCTGGCCACGAATTACGTTTCTGATCCTGCCCTGCCAACGGCCGACATTATCAGTCTCATCTACCAGGGCGAGACCACCGAGCAGTCCGCCGCTGCCGGAACCAGCACCGATTCCATTCTTGCCAGTGGCGCAGCCAGCCAGTTTAGTGGCGGATTGCAAAAGCTTGCCGGCATCTCCAGCCTGCAGATCGATCCGACCATGGGCGCAAATAGCTCGGACCCCTCCGCGCGCATCGCCCTGCAGCAACGGGTGACGAAGAACTTCCTTTTCACCTTCTCAACCGATGTGAGCCAGCCAGAAGCTGAAATTGTGCAAGGCGAATATCAAATTAATAAGCGATGGTCCGTCAGTGTAACGCGTAATGAAGTAGGAGGCATTGCGGTGGATGGCCGGTACCACACTAAATTCTGAGCAAGTCGGAGAGATCCCGCGGCAAGTTTTTAGCCCAGCAGGGCCAATTGCTTTTTCACCTCGTCAGCCTCTCTGAAATTGGGATTGATCTTCAAGACCAATTGCAATTGCTGGCGTGCCAGAGTGGGCTGATTGGTCTTGGCGTAGGCCATCCCCAAGTGGTAGTGGATGCCGGGATCATCGGGTGCACCAATCTTCGTGGTCAACTTGAGCGCATCTTGAAACATATGGATTGCCGTTCCGTAGTCACTTTTCTGGTAGTACACCCAGCCCAGAGTATCAGCGGCACTAGGAGAATCCGGCATACCTCGCCGCGCCGTCTGCGCCAGAGATAGGGCGATTTCGAGATTACCTCCGGATTGGACCATCGCCCACGCAAGATTGTTGGATGCCACAGGATCATCGGGCCGAATCGCCAGCGCCTTCTGATAGGCATCGATTGTCTTCGGCCAGTCGCGTCTGGACTCGTACAACTCGCCCATTAATATGGGAAAGCTGGCGTCATTCGGGTAGCCTTTCAACGCCTCTGCGCAGATGGCGAGCGCGCCATCGATCGAGCCCTGAGCCGCCTTTACTTCAGCCAATTTCAACAATGAATCTGGGTTCGCTGTATCCAACTGAATCGACTTTTCAAACGCTGCCTCGGCGCCGTTGAAGTCCCTCTTAACACGAAACAACAAGGTCCCGAGCAGATCGTAGAAACCGGCATTATCCGGCGATTTGGCGATCTGAGTATTGGCTGCAGCAATGGCTTTGTCGACCTGCTTAAGAGCGACGTAGGCGTTAATCAAGCCACGCAGTGCGTCCTTTGAGTTCGGATTCCGATCCAGTGCCTGCTCATAAGCCTTCACGGCCTCATCGTATTGAGCCTGGGCACTCCGCAAGTTTCCCAGCTGAACGTAGCCGGTGGAACTTTGAGGAGCCACCTGAATTGCTTTGCGAATATCGGCTTCCGCAGGGATGAATTCCTTGCGATTAATTTCTGCCAGCGCGCGCAACGAGTAGCCATCGGGCGATGCCGGTTGTAACCGGATGATCTGAGTCGCAGCCTCTGCCAGCTTGGCGGGATCGCCACGGCGCAGCGCAAGGCCAGCAAGGGAGCGGTAAGCATCAACCAGGTCCGGACGAATATGGGTGGCACTCATCCACTCGGTTTCGGCTTGTTGTAAGTCGCCCGCCTTTTCAAACGCAACTCCCAGAACGTAATGTCCTTCAGAGTTGTTGGGATCTTTCTTGAGCACGGCCTGCAGCGTCGCCGTGGCATCCTTTAAATCGCCTTTCCCGATCTGCATCTGGCTGCGATAGATCAACGCGTCGTTAAGATTGGGGTCGCCCTTCAATAGTTCGTTGTTGAGTTTTTCGGCTTCGTCCCAGCGTTCCTGCTGAATCAGTAATTGGATGTAAGCTTTCTTCAATTCCAGATCCTTGGGATGCAGCTGACACAGTGCACCGTACTCTGCCATGGCTTTATCGGAGTCTCCCGTGGCGAAGTAGAGATCCGCCAGCATTCGATAAGCAGTTGGATCATTCGGAAGATCGTACTTGGTTCGTTTGGCGAGATCCTCGGCAGCGGATTTCTTCCCTTCCGCGAGATACAGGCGAATCATGGCAGCGCGAGGTTCCACATTCGAAGGCCCGACTTCGATGGCCTTGCGGTATTGCTGTTCAGCATCGCTGAAGCGGCCGTTGGATTGATAAAACGCTCCCAGCAGCAGGTATGCCTCGGTGGCAGCGGGATTCAGTTCGATGACTTTCTTAAAGCTCGCTTCCGCTTTGTCGGACTGGCTGCTCTTCGATTCCAGCAGCGCCAGTTCGAGATGAAACTCCCATCGGGCCGCGTCTAAGGCAATCGCCTTTTGGACTTCGTCGATTGCTGCCGGCACATTGTCCTGCGCGGCGAAAAGACTGGAAATCAGTGAATGGACCGCCGGGTCATTTGGCCGCTGTTTGATAAGCAAATCTGTATGCTGCTGGGCGGTCTGAAAATCGTGGCCCAGGATTAAGAGATTTGCTAGTTCCATGCGTGCCTGGTAGTTGCCCGGCTGCAACTCCACCGTCCGCGAGAGCTCCTGCACGCCGCCCGCTCCTTGCTGCAGTTTGAGATAGGTTTGGGCAAGCTGATAATGCGCGTCGGCGTACTGAGGGTCAATCTTGACCGCGTTCAGGAACTCAATCGCCGCTTCCCGGTACTTCCCCTGAGCAAAGTATTGTTGCCCATTCTGAAAGTATTTGTGTTTCTGAGCTTCCGGATTGCGGGAACAGGCAAGGACACTAATAAGGACAGACGTACAGACCACCGCGAACAGACGATAATGCCGAAAACCACGAATCTTCACGAGGGCTCCACGGCTGCATCGGCCGACCGCCAACTGTTCGCACTATAACGCAACGTATCTATCTGAGGGCAAGGTCTCGGGATCCAGAAAAATTTTCGGAGGCCGCGATCGCGTCGCTTTGACTGCAACATACACAAACAAAAGCAACTGCGCCATAGTTGCAATGGCTTGCAACCGCGGTAGCAGAAATTATCAGTCTTGACACTAATCTTATACGCGCTAAATTGAGCATCGGGGTGATATACCCCGACACCGTTCTCCCCCGGTAGATTACGCGTGAGGACTGGAAGACCGTGAAGAGAATTATTTTTATTGCCGTCGTTGCATGCGCCCTCTGGGGAAGTTCCGCTCTTGCGCAGAACTCAAATCTTTCATTTAATGGATCCTCGCAAGGCAAAAGCTATTGCGGCGGTGAGTACGGATGCGTCGACACCGGCTTTCTAGACGGAACCATTAACGGCGTTGGGGTTGGACCGCAGAACTCCGGCGATCCGGGGATGATCTGCGACGACTACCAGAAGAACCTCAATAACGGCCAAAAGTGGTCCGCCAACGGGATCGACGTGGCCAGCCTGAACGCAGGCAATATCAGCGGCGACACCTTGTTCGGAAAAAACATCGGCCTGCAGGGCTACGCTGCGCTCGCCTATCTTGTGAACCAGATGTTCACCTCGAGCCTTACCGGTTCCCAGCAGTTGGCGTATTCCCAGGCCCTTTGGTACATCAGCGGCGGGCTTAACTGGAATCAATTGAATCTCGCTGCCAAGGCTCTGGTACTGCTCGCCGAGCTTTACGTCGACAAGAACGGCGACTCCCTGTCCCAGTATTCGAACCTGTGGCTGTACGCCTCGAAGTCCGGCGGCGGGGAAATGTGGGGCAGAGTCAGCGTACCCGAAGGGGGAACAGTCGCCGGCTATCTGCTTCTGACCATGGCATCCTGCATGGCGGCAATGTTGCTCCGTAATCGAAGCCGGGCGGCTCACCGAATCTAGTCGGATTCCTCTGATTCCAAGGCATGTGACTTGCCCGCACGAGTGTCTCTTAAGCTTTTTCCCACATCTGGTTAGAGTTATCCTGACAATCGAAAGGCCAAGCCCTCCTGGTGGCCGGTGCCAGCTGCACGCGGTGACCGGAGTAACCGCGCGCGCGTGCCAATCGACTAAGCGGGCCTCCGAAAAGCCTCGACTGCCCATCTTTGACGAGATAGCCTGACTTTGACTCCCACAGATACTAGCGGGAGTAGTAGAAATCATAGAGAAATCGCTTGGGCTGGGGCTGTTAACGCAAAAGTAACCCACACCAATGTGCCGTATACGAATTTCTCAGGGTCGTTTTACATCTTGCAGAGGCTTGCAACGATGAGTACAGTTGCGACATTGCACAGGGATTAGCCCACAGTCAAGGGCTAGACTGGTTACCCCCGAACCAGTAAGAACTCAGAAAGAAATCAGTGAATCAACCGGTCAAGAATTTTCATGTGACCCAGAGGGGATTCGTGTGAGCAGCAACTGCCAATTACATGTACCACCAGTTCTGGCGAGTTTGGCCGATCCGGACGGCGCTTGCGCCAACTCGCAGTGGTATGCAATTCACACCCGAGCGCGCCATGAGAAGTCGGTTACCCAGCGCCTTGAGGGGCAAAACTTCGAAACCTTTCTGCCGTTAGTCAGCGAGGTCCATCGCTGGAGCGATCGTCGAAAGGTGGTTGAGTTGCCGTTATTCAGCTGTTACGTCTTCGCAAAATTGAGTCGCGCAGCGGAAGAACGGCTGAGCATTCTTCGCTTCCAGGGTGTGATTGGATTTGTCGGAAATGGATGGGAAGGTACGCCGATTCCGGAATCACAAATTGATGCTGTAAGAACACTCTTGGCCCAGCAGCTACCATACTGTACTCACCCCTTCATCAAGATTGGTCAGCGGGTGCGAATTCGCGGTGGGGCGCTGGACGGAGTTGAAGGCACGCTGCTTTCGAGAAATGGCGACAGCACTCTAGTGGTTTCGATCGACGCCATACAAAGATCAATGGCAGTCCGAATCGATGGATATGATTTCGAACCTGCGTGAGTATTAGTTCTTCTCGGGATCATGTCCCGGCGCTGCCCTAGCCCGGCCCGAATTCGTTAGTTACGCACACCTACCAGTCGATCAAGCTGAAAGCGACTTCTTACCCGAGCTTACCCGCGTGAAACCGATTCAGACAGAAAACCTGGAGCCCATCATCAGGGAGCGCCGCTTGCCGCTGAGACAAACAAGCGAAGCCGGCATTTTGAGCGAAGAGGTTCGACAGATCAGAGGCGATGAGTTCTTCGTCTTCGCCAGCCCCATTATGCGAAAGCTGATGGCCCAGGCGGATCTCCTCTCGCAAACCAATGCTCCGCTGCTAATCCTCGGCGAGCCCGGCACGGGCAAAGCTACCGTGGCTCGCCTGATCCATGATCTCTCGGTTCGCTCCGGATTCCGGTTTGCCCAGGTGAACTGCGGCGCTCTGCCTGAAGACTTGCTAGATCATGAACTTTTCGGCTCGCACCATAACGGTGTAGCAGACACATTCTCTGCTAAGCCCGGGGTGCTTGAGCTATGCGAAAAAGGAACCGTGTTGCTCGAGGATGTCACGGAATTGCCACCCGTCACGCAAGCGAAGCTTTTCGATGTCCTGCAGAGCAAACGATCACCGGGTGCCGGGAGTCAGATGCCGCTCCCGTTAGATGTGAGAATCCTCGCGACAATCAGCGGCAACCTTGAACACGCTCTGCTCGAGAAAAAACTACGCGAAGATCTTTATTATCACTTGAGCGCATTCACTATCCAGGTGCCGCCGTTGCGGCAACGTAAAGAAGCGATTCCGCTTTTGTTGCATCACTTCATGCTGCGATTGGCAAAACATTACGGTTTGCCCGCGCAGCCGTTCTCCGAGGCAACGCTCGAAGCATGCCAAGCCTATTCCTGGCCGGGCAATTTAAAAGAGCTTGAGGACTTTGCCAAGCGCTGCCTAGTGCTCGGCGACAAAGATCCCGGACTCGGCTACCTGAAGCCCGGATGGAATGGCGACGTCGCCGTCGAACCGATACTTGCCGAACCATCAGCGCAGGCCCAACACAGCGAATCGGCCAAGGCTTTAAGCCTGAAGTCGCTGGTACAGACCGTCAAATGGGAAGCGGAACGAAACGCCATCGTCGGCGCGCTTGAAAAGACTGGCTGGAACCGTAAGGCGGCAGCAAGGCTGCTGAGAGTCAGTTACCGGACTATGCTGTATAAGATTGAGCAGTATCGCATGAGTTCCCCGGAACATCCGGGCACGCATTGGCTGAAAAACGGTACCAACGGCGGTAACGGTTCAAAAGAGAATCCGACGGGCCATTAACCAGGCTTTCAACCTTACACCAACGAGACAACTCACATGACACACGCCAGAGCATCGTGGCATAAAAAGCTTGCAGTCGTCGCAATTTGCGCATTGCTCTCGCCTTCATCGCCGGCGCAGACTGCTTCCGGCGCGGGTACACCGGGTAAGGCTGTGGCAGCAACTCCCGCTGGCGATACTCCAACTGGCAAGCCGCATGACGATACTTTTGTTATAGGCAACGACGACGTGTTGGCGATCAGCGTTTGGAAGGAACCAGATATTTCGCGATCGGTTCCCGTACGCTCGGATGGAAAAATTTCCCTGCCTTTGGCGGGAGAGATGCAAGCCGCTGGAAAGACTCCGCTGCAACTGGAGCGTGATCTCTCCGCCAAACTGAAGGATTATGTAGCCGAGCCCGAAGTCACCGTTATCGTTCAGGAAATCCGCAGCCAGAAGTTCAACATTCTCGGCCAAGTCGTGCGGCCCGGATCCTATTCGTTGACACAGGCAGGGACCGTGCTGGACGCCATCGCGCTCGCTGGAGGATTTCGCGATTTCGCGAAACAGAAGTCGATCTACATCCTTCGCCAGAATCCCGGTGGGGCCGAAGCCCGGCTGCCGTTTAACTATAAGGACATCATCAAAGGCAAAGATCCTGCGCAGAACGTCAAACTACAAGCGCATGACACCATCGTTGTTCCCTGATAGACATTAATGCTTAGCCGTCTCTGTGGAATATTGGTGATCGCGGCTGTTCACACGTGGGCGCAAGTCAGTCCCGCTCCCGCCGCGACCGATACGAGCCTGCCCGATACAAGTCAGGCCGCCGCAAGCGCGGACGTGCAAGACAACCGCATGATGACACCGCCGCCGGTCAGTGGCGAATCTTACCCTTCAGTGGGAACTGCAGGCGAGCGTTCGAATTACCTGCGCTACGGATTTATGTTCATGACGGCATACAGCGACAACGTGCTAGGAGGCGTATCGCCAAACCCGGTGAGCGATGTCAGCTATTCCATCTGGCCGACGATCTCTTTGGATCAGTCGACTCCGAGATTGCACTCGGTTCTGACCTATAGTCCCGGATTCACTTTCTATCAGAAGACCAGCTCAAGAAACGAAGCCGATCAGAACGCGTCAGGAAGATTCGATTACCGGCTGACGCAACACGTCACTGTCAACGTCCAGGACACCTTTCAGAAATCGTCAAGCGTCTTCAATCAACCGGATTTTGGAACAGCTCCGATCTCGGGCTCGGCACAACAGCCTTTAGTCCCAGTCATAGCGCCGCTGGCCGACAGGATCAGCAACACTGCCAACGGCGGTATCAACTATCAGTTCGCCCCGAACAGCATGATCGGCGCTAACGGCACATTCACTTTGTTGGATTACAGCAATCCTGCGCAAGTCCCGGGATTGTATAACTCGCGTTCGGAAGCGGGATCTGCATTTTACAACCACCGCCTCTCGAAAAAGCATTACATGGGATTGACCTATCAGTACGCACGCATTTTGGCCTATCCCATCGGCTCGCAGATGGGGGCGCAGAGCGAAACCCAGACTCATGCTGTGCTCGGCTTCTACACGGTATACTTCACACCTGCGCTGTCGCTTTCGGTTTCCGGAGGTCCTCAGCACGTCGACGCCACCGAGTCGCCATTTCCCGCCTACCACGCATGGTCGCCGGCGGGCACGGCGAGTTTGGGTTGGCAGACGCGCCGGCTAGGACTGGCAGCCGTTTACTCGCGCACCGTGACCAGCGGCGGAGGCTTGGTGGGAGCCTATGATTCCAGCAACGCCGGTGGCTCCGTAAATGTACAAATTACTCGCAGCTGGAGCGCCGGGGCATCCGCCACTTATGGAATCTACGAGACCCAATCCTCTCTTCTTTCGTTATCGAGCTCGGGAGGCCACACCATTTCAGGGACCGCTACGGTTCGGCACTCGGTGGGCGAGCACTTGAGCATCGAAGGCGGGTATTCGCGTTTGCATCAAAGCTACGAGACCATCGCCGCGGTTGCGGCATTCCCTGATACTAACCGTGAGTACCTCTCGCTCTCGTATCACTTTGCACGACCGCTGGGAAGATAAATCATGGCCGATGAATTAGAAGAACAGGGATCGGGCGCTCTGGATCTGCACCACTATATGGACGTGGCGCGGCGGCGCCATCTGCATTTTCTGATTCCGCTTTTCATCGGATGGTTCGCAGTTTGGGCCGCGAGTTGGGTTCTGCCATCACGCTACAAGTCAGGCACTCTTATTCTCGTCGAGCAGCCGACCATGCCCAAAGACTACGTCGTCCCCAACGTGAACGACGACCTACAGGAGCGACTGCAGAGCATTACCCAGCAGATTCTCAGTCGGACTCGGCTGCTGCACATCATCGATCAGTTGAATCTTTACTCCGCTAGGCACGCCCAGCTCAACCCGGATGACAAGGTCGAGCGCATGCGCAAGGACATCGACATTCAATTAGTGCGAGATGCGGGAAACCAGGTCACTGCGTTCAATGTTTCCTATTCTTCGCATGACCCTTATGTCGCCCAGCAAGTGACCAGCGAACTCACAAATCTGTTTATCAACGAAAATCTGGAAGTGCGCCAGCAGATGTCTGAAGACACAACCAAATTCTTGGAAGACCAACTGGAAGAGGCGCGCAAGAGCCTGTCTGAACAGGAAGAAAAAGTCCGCGAGTTCAAAGGGCAGCATGTTGGTGAACTGCCAACGCAAACCGGCAGCAATCTGCAGATTCTGAGCGGGCTGCAATCGCAACTGCAGGCCGAACAGGATGCGCTGAACGCCGCGAAACAGCAGAAGGCTTACCTCGAAACGCTTTCCAGTCAATACCGCACCATGCAGGGAACTACGAAGACTCCACAGAACGCGCCGGTCGGTGTCGCGGCGCTCGATCAGCAACTTGATAAACTCAAAACGCAGCTTGCCGACATGAGTTCCCGCTATACCGACAAACATCCGGATGTCCGCAAGCTAAAAGACCAGATCGCCAAAACAGAAAAGCTAAGAGACCAGATGCTGGCCGACCCAACATCGGACACCGCCTCAATCACCGTTACACCTGGCTCTGATCCGGCTTCCGCACCGCTGGCGCAACTACAGAGCCAGTTGCAGGCCAATCAGCTCGAAGTCAGCAACCGCGAAAGCACGATTGCGAACTTAAAAGAAAAAATTAACGACTATCAGAACCGGCTCAATCAGGAGCCGGTCCGCGAACAACAACTGGCTGATCTGACCCGTGGATACGACCAGTCCAAAGCCAATTACGACGAGTTGCTCAGGAAAAGGAACCAGTCGGAAATGGCCACCAGCATGGAACTGCTGCAACAAGGGGAACGCTTTCGCATTCTCGATCCGCCGAGTTTGCCGGTGAAGCCGGACTTCCCTAACCGCCTGAAATTCTGCGCCATCGGCCTGGGCGTGGGTCTCGTGCTCGGAGGCGTCGTCGCCGGAGCTTTCGAAATGCTGGACGACCGCATCTACGACGAAAAAGAACTCAAGACTCTGCTGCCGGCTAAAGTCCTGTGCGAAATTCCAGTCATTGTCAGCGCTTCTGAAGAAGCCAAAGCCAAGTCCCGCGCCAAACTGGCCTGGGCGTTGACGGCATTGGTCTTCATCTTTATTTTGTCGGGATCGGCGATCAGTTATTTTCGCGGTTAACTTCTGACCATGTATAAAGCATTTTTCAATCTCAAGCGAAACCCGTTCGAGATTACTCCTGATCCGTCGTTCCTGTTTTCGACGCGCAGGCACAACGAGGCATTGGCCGCGCTCTACTTTGGCGTGCGCCGGCATAAGGGTTTCGTGGTCATGACCGGAGAAGTTGGCACCGGCAAGACTCTGCTGGTGCGTTGTCTGCTGCAGCTGCTCGGCCGAACCAACGTTGCCTACGCCTACGTCTTCAATCCACGGCTGACTCCCATGGAGTTTTTGCAATACATCGCCGGGGATTTCGGGCTTGTCATCGCCGGCAAAAACAAGAGCGAGTTACTGCTCGACTTGAGCCGTTATCTGATTGCGCGTCACCAGAAGAAGCTCACCACGGTTTTGGTGGTCGATGAAGCCCACCATCTTTCAACCGACGTTCTCGAAGAGGTCCGGTTGCTCACCAACCTGGAGACCGCGGAAGAGAAGCTGGTGCAAATCATGCTCGTAGGCCAGCCTGAACTCGACGAAAAGCTCGACTCCACCGACTTGCGGCAGTTGAAACAGAGGATCGCTCTGCGCTCGCAGCTGCAACCACTCGACATGGTTGAGACCGCCGGTTACATCTATCGCCGCCTCAAGCTGGCTGGTTCCGAAATTGCATCTTCGCTTTTGCCGGTAGAAACGATCGTCGAAGTATTTCGTTATTCGCGTGGCGTCCCACGTCTCATCAACACCATTTGCGAAAATGGCCTGATCACCGCTTACGCTCGCCAGCTTCAAACGGTCACACCAGACATCATTGAAGAAATCGCAGCCGATTTCAGGCTGGGCGATGCCACCGCAACCGTGGACCCTGAGCCGCGCAACGGCGACGACCGCGATGCCCACCGGCTGACCGAAACCTTGCTTTCCTTGCAAAGGCCGTTCCTGTAATCCAAAAAAGTTCATCGATCTACATGAGCCAGATCTTCGACGCACTCCAACGATCAGAAGCCGAGCGGTTAGGAAGCAACCTCACCGAACTCGAGAATGCGACAGAGCTGCTACGCGCAGCAGAGCGCGCTCGGGGTTCGTTGGCTGCCCCAGCCCCTAAGCTGCCTGAAATTCCAACAGTTCCCGGGCTTTCTGGCGCCGACTCGATCGCTGAAATGTTGCCCACACTGGAGCGGTCAGCTTCACCAGCACAATTTCCCGAATTCGAATCGCTTCCGGTTTCGATTCCTCCCGATGGCCGTCTGGTTTGCCTGACTCAGAAGGACAGCCTCGCCGCCGAAAAGTTTCGTTTTCTCGGCGTTCGTCTCCGGCAGATGCAGCAGACACGTCTACTCAAGAAAGTTCTGATCACCAGCGCGATTCCGCACGAGGGCAAGAGCATGGTGGCGTCAAATCTGGCGTGCACACTGGCCCGCAGACGGCAGCAAAAAACCTTGCTTATCGATGGTGACTTGCGCCGCCCAACGCTTGGACGGCAGTTCGGCCTCGGCAATGTCCGGGGTTTGAGCGAGTGGCTTCAACATGAACCCGGGCCAATCAAGAACATCTACCGGCTCGAATCTGCGGGTTTGTGGATATTGCCTGCCGGCACCACTCCTCACAATCCCTTGGAACTGATGCAAGCTGGCGCGCTCTCTTCGCTCATGGAGCAGTTGGCGGCACAATTCGATTGGATCGTAATCGATTCTCCTCCGGTTTTGCCGCTGGCTGACACCAGCGTTTGGGCGCGGGTGGCTGATGGCATCGTGCTGGTAGCGCGTAGGTGCGCCAGTGAGAAGAAGCAGCTAAAGAAAGGACTCGAGGCGCTGGATCACTCCAAGCTTCTCGGGACCGTGATTAATAGCTCGGCAGACGTCGCGCGCAGCAGCAATTACTACTATAACTACGGAACCAACGGTTCAGCAGAATAAGCGTTTTTCCAAAGCATTCGGTTTTCGAACATTACCAACAGCACTACCAACGCCCCCGCAAAAAGTTCGACCAATTCCAGCTGCTTCCAAGAAAAGAGCAGAGGTAAAGAGAGGAAGTCGTGAATCTGCGACGCTCAAATAACCGGTCCGTCCTTGGTCCCCTTGCCTTACAGCCAACTTCCGCCGCAGAGCGGGAGATTCTGCAAGAGAAATTTTTTCAAAGAAAGATTTCGCTTGAGCGGAAGCGGGCCGAGCGCTCCGGAAAAGCCTTTCTGCTCATGTTGCTCGATCTCGGCGATAACAGCGCGTCTGAGCGCAACTCGAAGATACTTCACAAAACTCTCGAAGCGCTCGCGTTGTGCACTCGGGAAACCGACGTTGCCGGTTGGTACAAACACAATGCTGTGGCCGGCGTCATGTTCACCGATGTCGAGATAGAAGACCGCACCACCGTTTTGAAAACTCTGCTGGCGCGTGTCAGCGAGACCTTGCAACAGGGACTCTCTCTCGAGCAGTTTACTCAGCTCAGCATCGAGTTCCATGTATTTCCGGAGGACTGGAACCACGACCTGACCGAACGACCGAGCAACCCCACGCTTTATCCCGACCTCGTTGACAGAGACGAAGAGCGAAAGATGTTCAAGGCCATGAAGCGGATGACCGACATCGTCGGAAGCGTGCTCGCCTTGATCCTGCTTTCGCCCATCTTTGCGGCGATTGCCCTGGGGATCAAGCTCACCTCCAAAGGTCCCGTTCTTTTCTGCCAGCGCAGAATCGGCCAGCACGGAGTTACCTTCAGCTTCCTGAAGTTCCGGTCGATGCACGTAAACAACGATGCCTCCACTCATAAGGCCTACATCAAGAAACTGATTTCTGGCACCGCGGAAGCGCACTCAGCCAGCAGCGGCGATGGCGTCTACAAACTCACCAATGATTCCCGCATCACCCGCTTTGGCGCATTCCTGCGCAAAACCAGTCTGGACGAACTTCCCCAGTTCTTGAATGTGCTGGCCGGCGATATGTCGCTGGTCGGCCCGCGTCCACCCATCGCCTACGAAGTCGAGCACTACAACACCTGGCATCGTAGCCGCGTACTCGAAGCCAAGCCCGGAATCACCGGCTTATGGCAGGTTTGCGGACGCAGCCGGGTCAAATTCGACGAAATGGTTCGCCTCGACCTGCGTTATGCACGCAATTGGACCCCGTGGCTCGACCTGCAGATCCTTATCCGCACACCGAAAGCCGTTCTCTCCGGCGACGGCGCTCACTGACACGCGTTATTTCTGCTCATCCTCTCCCGAAGCTGTTCGTTTTCACATGAAAGCTTTGGAACCTAACCATGATTAAATTTGGCGTTATTGGATATGGCTATTGGGGCCCGAACGTGGTCAGAAATCTTGTCCACACCGACGGCTGCAAGGTTGTAGGTATCAGCGATAAGAGTCCCGCGGCGCGCAAGCGAGCGTCAAAGGCGCATCCGGACATCCCTGTCACCGCGCACGCGGAAGAACTCATCTCGTCCACCGAAACCGACGCGATTGCCGTCATCACTCCAGTATGGACGCACTACGAACTGGCCAAGGCCGCCCTCGAACAAGGCAAACACATCTTCGTGGAGAAGCCTTTCACCAGTGACACGCAACAAGCCGAGGAACTGATCGATCTGGCCGCGCGTAAGAATTTAAAGATCATGGTCGACCATACCTTCCTTTTCACCGGCGCGGTGAAGAAGATTCGACAAGTCCTGCAGGAAGGCACGCTCGGCAGCATCTACTACTATGATTCCACTCGCGTCAATCTGGGATTGTTCCAGCACGATGTCAACGTCATCTGGGACCTCGCGCCCCACGATCTGTCGATCATCGATCATTTGATCGCCGAAGCTCCGGAAGCCATCTCCGCCACCGGCCAGACCCATCTGAATGGTTTTGAAGATGTGGCCTTTCTTACCATCTATTTCCCCAATAAGATCATCGCGCACATCAACGTCAACTGGCTCTCGCCGGTCAAGGTGCGCACAACCTTGATTGGCGGCGAGAAAAAGATGCTGGTCTGGAACGATCTCGAGGCCGACGAGAAGATCAAAATCTACGACAAGGGAATCGACGTCACCAGTCAGCAGGGCCTGTATAACCTGCTGGTGAATTATCGCTCCGGCGACATGTGGGCGCCGCAGGTCGAGCAGGTCGAGGCGCTGAGCCAAGAAATGGGATACTTCGCCGATTGCATCAACAATAACAAAACTCCGTTCAATGACGGCGCCGCTGGCCTGCGCGTGGTACGAATGCTCGAAGCGGCGAATCGCTCCCTACGCGAGCGTGGCGCACTCATGCCGCTCGACGTTTCCGATATCAAATTGCCGCAACAGGCCACCCCCCGACCCGCAGCACTCAACAGCCAACTCGCCGGATAGACAAGCCCAAGGACCGACATTGAAACCTGGAATTCTCATTGCAACAACCAATAACTGGGTGGCGACAGCCCGCTTGGCTATCGCCATGGCGGAGGCTGGCTTCGAGGTGTCCGCGCTGTGCCCACCGGCGCATCCGCTTCGAAAAGCGAACACCGTATCGCGCGCATACTCGTACCAGGGGTTAACGCCGCTGAAGTCTTTCACTCGCGCGATCGAGGCAAGCAAGCCAGTCCTCGTCATTCCCGGTGATGACCTCGCAACCTGTCACCTGCATGAATTACATCGCAAGACTAAACAGCAAGCACATGGCTCTGCGGTTTGCGCACTCATAGAACGCTCCATCGGCTCTCCCGCGAGTTACCGCTTAGTCGGTGAAAGAGCGACCTTCATTCAGATTGCGCAAGACGAAGGTATTCGCGCCCCGCGCACCGCTGTTATCTCTACCGACGCCGATCTCCGGCGCTGGATCTCGCGCACTGGACTACCGGTAGTTCTGAAAGCCAACGGCAGTTCCGGCGGTGATGGGGTACGTATCGCCGACACCGCAGAAGGCGCGCATCGTGCGTTTCATAAATTGCAGGCGCCGCCCCTGCTGGCCCGCGCCGCCAAGCGTTCCCTAATCGATCACGACCATTCCCTGATGGCTCCCTCGCTTCTTCGTCGCGGGCGCGTAGTCAATGCGCAGGAGTTCATCGATGGCCGGGAAGCCACCAGCGCCGTTGCCTGCTGGAACGGCAAAGTTCTCGCCGGTCTTCACTTCGAGGTACTCGAAAAAATCAGCTCCCTCGGTCATGCCACCGTTCTGCGCAGAATCGATCATCCGGAAATGTCCGCTGCCGTCGCGAAAATCGCTCAACGCCTTAACCTCTCCGGCCTGTATGGATTCGATTTCATGTTAGCCGCTGCGACCGGCGATGCATACCTGGTGGAGATCAACCCGCGTACGACGCAGGTAGGTCATCTGTCGATGGGCGAAGGCCGCGATCTTCCGGCCGCGCTGTTTGCCGCCGTCAATGGCCAGCCGTCTCGGCCGAGTGCGAGAGTGATTGAGAATGACACCGTGGCACTTTTTCCGCAGGAGTGGATTCGCGACGCAGCCAGTCCGTACCTGCGCTCCGCCTATCACGACGTGCCCGTACAATCGCCCGAATTGGTCGAGGCATGTTTGCGGAAGGCGAGAAAGCAGACTGGCCGCGAACAGCCGCCAATGCCGGCGACATTTGTTCCCGCAAAGTACAGACCCTCCAGTGAAAACCTGGAACCATTGATGGCGAGGGAGATCGGATCGCGCTATGAGTAGCCATCCTGCCCATCGCAACTCGGCCGGAGCCGATCGCCGATTGAGCCATATACCCGTGCCCTCACGTCCTCGAATTCGAAGAGACAACGACAGACTGCTAAAGGTAATCAAGTTCGGCGGTACGTCGCTTGGTGACGCCTCTTGCATTCAGAGAGCCATCGAGATCGTGAAGTCCACCGCCCTTGATGGTGATTTGGTTGTGGTCGTCTCCGCCATGGCTGGTGTCACCAACAAACTCATCGAAGCCGCCACGCGAGCCGCAGCCGGCGATCGTTCCATTGTCTCGTCAATTCTCAAAGAATTGCGGGAGCGCCACCTCGCCGTGGCTCACCTCCTGATCCATTCATCCGAGACGCGTGCCACGATCGAAGCCCATATCGACGAATTGTTCAACGAAGGCCGATGTCTCTGCGATGGAACCATGTTCCTGCGCGAACTCACGCCGCGCGTGCTCGATACCATCTCGAGTCTGGGAGAACGCTTGTCGGCTCCGCTGGTAGCGGCTGCGCTAACCGAACAAGGCTTGGCGAGCGAAGCCATTGAAGCCGTCGAACTCATCGTCACCGATTCCTGTCACGGCGCTGCCGAGCCATTCATAGACCTCACCCGCAAGCGCTCAGAACAGCGGCTCAACCCACTTCGTCAGCAAAGAATCGTTCCTATCGTCACCGGCTTCATCGGCGCCACCGCCGAAGGGGTTCGCACCACGCTCGGACGCGGCGGCTCGGATTACTCGGCAACTATCCTTGGCGCGGCGCTCGACGCCGACGAAGTCGTCATCTGGACCGACGTGAACGGCTTGATGACCGCCGATCCACGCCTGGTGCCAACTGCGTGCACGATCCCGGAAATCTCCTATCGTGAAGCCTCCGAGCTTGCCTACTTCGGTGCAAAGGTTCTGCATCCCAAGGCGCTGCGTCCGGTCATGCTATCGGAAATCCCGCTTTCGATTCGCAACACGTTTTCCCCGGATGGCGCGGGCACGAGAATTGTTCCTGAAATCCCCAGCCACGGCACCAGCTTGAAGGCGCTGACCGCAATGAAAGACGTCGCCCTGATCACCGTCGGCGGTCCCGGATTTATCGGCGTCACCGATGTCGTTGGACGTGCTTTCGCTACTATCGCCGCGCTCCGCGCAGACGTGCTGCTGATTTCGCAATCCTCGTCCCAGAACGAATTTTGCCTGATCGTGCCGGCCGCCGTCGCCCGCCACACCGTCGAAGCTTTGCGCCGGGAATTTGCCCACGATCTTGCTCGTGAAACCACAGAGCACATCGCGCTCGAAAATCCTGTCGCCATCGTTTCCCTGGTCGGACAAAACATGCGCGGCCCATCGGGAATCGCCGGTCGCACCTTCGGCGCTCTCGATCGTGAAGGTATCGGCATCATCGCCATCGCGCAGGGCTCCTCGGACTGCAATGTTTCCTTCGTCGTTGCCCAACAGGATGTGCAGGCAGCGGTCATCACCACCCACGAGGAATTCCAACTGGGATCGCCCAACACCCCGGATCTTCCCCTTCAGAGGCCCAGTGAATCTGCAGATCGCTATTACGCTCCGGAAATAGCGAGCGCCGACGCAGACTGAACGCCAGCCGCGCCGGCTCACTCCACGGTTCATCCCCCGGCTTCTTGTGAACAAGGTGAACTCTTCTATGGATCAGTACGTATCGATCGCTCCCGACGTAAAACTCGGCAAGGGCGTCAAACTCTCAAAGTTCATCAATCTTTACGGATGCGCGGTTGGTGACGAAACGAAAATTGGTGCGTTTGTCGAAATTCAGAAGAACGCCACGGTCGGCAAGCGCTGCAAGATTTCCAGTCATACCTTCATCTGCGAAGGCGTGACCATTGAAGACAACGTCTTCGTCGGGCACGGAGTGACATTCATCAACGACAGTTATCCCCGCGCCACCACCCCAGGCGGCAATCTGCAGACCGAAGCCGATTGGAAAGTCGAGCGCACCGTCATAAAGAAAGGCGCGTCCATCGGCTCCGGCTCGACCATTCTTTCGAACGTCACCATCGGCGAAAACGCCATCGTTGGCGCCGGCAGCGTTGTCACCAAAGATGTACCCGCTAACAGCATTGTTGCCGGCAACCCGGCAAAAGTCTTACGCACTCTCGAACCGACTCTGGAGGTCATGAAGTGAGAACGAATCCGAACATCCCATTCCTCGATCTGGTAACCCCTCATGTTGAGCTCGAAAAAGAGCTTACCGAGGTTTTCCGAAAAGCCTTGCGCACCGCCGGATTTATCGGTGGCCCCATGGTCGAGGACTTTGAAAAAGCCTTCGCGGCTTTCTGTGATGCAAAGCACTCTGTCGCCATCAGCAGCGGCACCGACGCCTTGCGTTTCGCCATGATGGCATGTGGCATCAAGCCTGGAGACGTTGTCGTCACCGTGCCGCACACCTTCATTGCCACCACCGAAGCCATTTCTCAGGCCGGCGCTCTGCCCGAATTCGTCGACATCGATGAGCAGACCTACAACATGGATCCCAGGAAGCTGCGCGATTACCTGGAGAATCGATGCTCCATGGATTCTTCAGGCCAATTGATTAGCAAGCGCAGCGGCCGGCCGGTCACTGCCGTAGTTCCCGTCCATCTCTACGGACAGATGGTGGACATGGATGCGATCCAGGAACTCGCCGGGCAGTACAACCTGGTCGTCATCGAAGACGCGTGCCAGGCCCACGGCGCCGAATACTTCTCGCGCAAGCACGGTCGCTGGATGAAAGCCGGCTCCATGGGCAAGGTAGCCGCGTTCAGTTTTTATCCCGGAAAGAACCTTGGCGCTTGCGGTGAGGCCGGTGCGATCACCACCAACGATGAAGATCTCGCCCAAAAGATCAAAATGCTGCGCGATCATGGCCAGGCGCAGAAGTATTACCACGACACCGAAGGCTACAACGGACGCCTCGACGCCATTCAAGCCGGTCTTCTGCACGTAAAACTCAATCATTTAGCCAAGTGGAATTCCGACCGGCAGGATCGCGCCGGCGAATATGAACGCCTTCTCACAACGGTGGATTGCGGAGTTCTTCCCCCACACGTCCCGGAGTGGTCGAAACCGGTCTATCACCTTTACGTCGTCCGCACCGACCAGCGAACCGCGTTGATGAGCCATCTGCAAAAAGCTGGCATCGGCACCGGAATCCACTACCCGATTCCTCTGCACTTGCAGAAGGCATACGCATCGCTCAACTATCGCCACGGAGATTTCCCGGCGGCCGAAAAAGCCTGCGCAGAAATCGTCTCTTTGCCGATGTTTCCCCAGCTGACTGCCGAGCAACAGACCTACGTGGTAAATGAGATTTCACGATTTACGACAACCGTGGTGATCTCGCGGCCCGCCGTTCGTGAAACCGGTCGTTTGGCCACCGCCGAACAGACTGCCTAAGCAAAACCCATTGGGAAAACTAATATGAAAATCTCCATCATCGGTGCCGGCTATGTAGGACTTACCACCGCAGCCTGCCTGGCGCAGATCGGTCACCAGGTCTTCTGCGCTGAAAACGATCTTGCCAAGCTCCACAAACTGCAAAACGGCGAGATGCCGCTCTTCGAGCCTTATCTCGAGGAAGTCATCGCCAAAGCTCGCGCCACAGGCAATCTGGCATTCGGCTCAACCGACGACGCCATCGCCTATGGCGAGGCAATCTTCATCTGCGTCGGCACGCCTCCGCTTGCCAACGGAGATGCTGATCTCTCGGCCATCGAAGCGGTCGCGCGCAACGTCGCCAAGCGCGCCACCGGATATCGTCTGGTCATCGAAAAAAGCACCGTTCCCGTCCAGACAGGATCGCAACTCCGCAAACACCTTTCCGTGCACCGCTCCAACGCCCTGCAATACGAGGTCGCGTCGAACCCCGAGTTCCTGCGCGAAGGAACCTCGGTCGAGGATTTCCTGCATCCTGATCGCATCGTGGTTGGTGTCGATTCCGAACGCGCCGAACGCATTCTGCGCGAGATCTACCGGCCAATCGTTGAACAAAACTTTACGTGCCCGATCCACGCCGGGTGCGCCAAGAGCAAAGAACCGGTATTCCTCGTTACCGACACCAGTTCAGCCGAGTTGATCAAACACGCCAGCAATTCGTTCCTCGCCATGAAAATCTCGTTCATCAACATGGTCGCAAACCTCTGTGAGGCCGTTGGCGCCGACGTGACCAGAGTCGCCGAGGGCATGGGGCTCGATCCGCGCATCGGCCAGGCATTTCTCAGCCCCGGCATCGGCTTCGGTGGCTTCTGCTTCCCCAAGGATCTTCAGGCGTTCATCCGCATCGCCGACAAATCCGGCTGCGATTTCTCGCTTCTCAAAGAAGTCGAAAAAATTAATCTGCGCCGAGTCGAGCAGGTTGTCGAGAAGTTGCGCAATGAGCTTTGGGTGGTGCGCGGTAAACGAATCGCGCTGTGGGGTCTGGCATTCAAGCCCAACACCGATGATGTGCGCTTCGCCCCCTCCATCACGCTGGCCAACATGCTGATCGAGGAAGGCGCCGAAGTCCGCGCCTATGACCCGGTCGCCATGGAGAAAGCCAAACCCGAACTTCCTCACGTCACCTTCTGTCTGAACCCCCAGCATGCCGCCGAAGGCGCGGACGCGATCGTCATCGTCACCGAATGGGACGAATTCCGTTCCGTCGACTGGGACCGGATCCGCTCCGTCGTCGAGCGCCCCCTGATCGTCGATGGCCGCAACATGCTGGACACCACTGAGGTCACGGCTCGCGGGTTCGATTACGTCAGCATCGGCCGTTCGCCCATGACGGCTGAACAGCGCCCTCACAATCGCAACAGCGACGACGCCACCGTCGAGGGCGTTCTCCAATCATGAATTCTCCTGCCGTCTGCATCGTGGTTGAAAACTTGCCGGTGCCGCTCGATCGGCGGGTGTGGCGCGAAGCTTCGGCCTTGCGCGACGCCGGGTATCGCGTCTCCGTCATCTGCCCGCGGACTGGCAGCTTTCCCGCCAAGCATGAAGTCCTCGAAGGCATCGAAATCTTTCGTCATCGCGCATTCGAAGCCTCGACTCCAACTGGCTATATTCTGGAATACGGTTACGCGCTGGCGATGGAGTTTTTTCTCACCCTAAAAGTTTTTGCCCGCACCCGTTTTCGTATCCTGCAAGCTTGCAACCCGCCAGACACCATTTTCCTCATCGCGCTCTTCTGGAAACTCTTCGGCGTTCGCTTCATCTTCGATCACCACGATCTGAGCCCGGAATTGTTCGAAGCCAAGTTCGGCAACCGTACCGGCCCGCTCTACCGGCTTGCCCGCCTGCTCGAATATTGTTCTTTCCGGCTGGCTAACATTTGCATCGCCACCAACGAATCGTTCAAGGAAGTCGCGGTCAAGCGCGGAGGCAAAAATCCCGGAAGCGTCTACGTTGTGCGCAATTGTCCGGACATCGAGCGATTCCGCCGGCCGCACAATCTTGTCCGCGACAAATTCGGCAAGTCACATCTCGTGGCCTACGTCGGTTTCATGGGCGCCCAGGATGGCCTCGATCTGCTGCTCGAATCAATCGAGCATCTCGTAAAACACAACCATCGCCGCGACACTCACTTTCTTCTCATCGGAGACGGCACAATGCTTCCGCAGTTGAAAGCCCTCGTCGCTCACAAGCAGCTCGAAGCCTATGTAACTTTCACGGGTCAGGTCTCGCACGACCAGGTCGCAGTTTATCTTTCAAATGCTGACCTCGGCGTCGCTCCCGATCCCAAAAACGCCATGAACGACCACTCGACCATGGTCAAAATTCTCGAGTACATGGCGTTCAGCTTGCCGGTCGTGCTGTTTGACCTGAAAGAAGGTCGCCATATCGCCGGCTCTGCCGCGCTCTATGCCGTACCCAACGATCCCGCCGACTTCGCAGAAAAAATTGCCACTCTTCTCGATAACCCCGACCTGCGCCTCGAACTTGGCGCCTTCGGCCGCGCAAGAATCGAACAGAAGCTCAACTGGAAGGTCGAGAAGGCTTCCTTGATCGAAGCCTATGCCGCCGCCCTTCAGTAGCGGGAACCAACAGCCAGTTCGCGCACCACAAGTGACGTTGCAGATCAAATCGAGAAAAGAAACTCACGCAGCCGGCAGAGCCTACGCCGGCTGCATCGTGCTTTTTCTGCTCGCTTCCACCCTGTGGTGCTGTGCGTCAGATTTGCTTGTAATTCGCCCACCCAGCACCGCCAGTTCCTCCGACCGGCATGCGTTCGAAGTCGCTGCGCAGTTCTACGGACTCGATCTCAAACTCGGTAATCCCAAAGACCACTCGACTCTCCAACTGGCCCGTCAAAACACCACGCTGGCCGTAGCCATTGACGCCGGAACACTGACAGCCATCAACCGGGCAGACTTGCTCCGAGCGCTGCAGCGAAAGCAGGGGAGCGTTCCACTACTCATTTTTGGGTTGACCCCGGAAACAGATGCGGGCCTGCTGAAAACTTGGTCCGATGGCAGCATCACGGGAATTCAATCACTGAGCGGCGACTCTGGCTTGCAATATATCTTCGGCAACACCGACGGAATCACCCAACGGCTCACCGGCCGTACCATCCCGTTTCCGGGTGAGGAAGCCGAATATCTGGTTCCTGGTGGCCAGAGCGACGTACAGCAGATCGTTTCTGTCCGCAATGAAAATCAGATCGTGCCCGTTCTCGCTGAGATCAGTTGGCGCCGGCAAAACATTTTCTTCGCTGCGCAAAGCAAAGTTGCAATAACCGGTCCTGTCGACAACCCAGTGACGGCCTTTGCCGAAGTCGCCCCTGCAATGATCTTCGTAAAATACGCCACCGGCGAACGCGGTTGGCATTCGCTCGCTCATTACGCCAACTTCACCATCGACGATCCCTGGCTGCGCGAACCCTACGGCCACATCAGCTACAACGGCCTTCTCGCCGAAATGGAGAAGCACAACTTCCACACCACCATTGCTTTCATTCCGTGGAACTACGACCGCAGCGATCCCACCGTGGCCGCGTTGTTTCGCGATCACCCGCAGCAGTTCTCCATCTCCATTCACGGCGATAATCACGACCACAAGGAATTTGAAGACCTTGCCAGCAAACCTCTCACCGTGCAGACCGCGGCCATCCGGCAATCGCTGGCCCGTATGGAAAAATTCAAATCGCTGAGCGGCATTCCCTACGACAACGTCTTCATCTTCCCGCACAGCATCGGCTCCGAAAGCGTGCTCGAAAAACTCCGGCTCTACAATTTCATTGCCACGGTCAACTCGACCAACGTCCCCATGGACCGCACCCGTCCATCCGAGTTTCTTCTCGCCTTGCGCCCCGTCACCATGTCGTTCGCCGACTTCCCCAGCATCACGCGCTACCCGGCATCCTTGCCCAACCCCGATTCATTGATCGCGGTCAATGCATTCCTCGATAATCCACTCTTCTTCTATGCGCACCAGGACTTCTTTTCCACCGGCATCGCGGCGTTCAACCGTATCGCCGACGACGTCAACAGCATCGAGCCTGATACTCGCTGGCGCGGCCTCGGCGACATCATGAAGCATCTGTATCTGGTCCGGCTCACCGGCGACAACACCTACGATGTGCTGGCTTTCTCGAATGACCTGTCGCTCGAAAACACGACTAGCCACAGTATGGTTTTCGATGTTAAGAAGCAGGAATTCGCGTCTCAGGCAATGACCACGCTGACCGTCGACGGCCAGCCGTATCAATTTCAACTCGGAGGCGGAACACTCCACCTGAAGTTGACGGTACCCGCACACAGCCTTCGCAACGTGGTCATCCAGTACAAGAATGATCTCGATCTCGCATCGGTTCCAGTCGCGAAAGATTCTGTTCGCGTGTACCTGCTGCGCATCATCTCCGACTTCCGCGACAACACCTTGTCGCAGTCCAAGCTCGGTCGTGACTTCACCGCTTACTACTACAAGAACAGCAATCGCGCGTTCCTGATAGTCGTCTCCGCCGGCACCTTAGTCTTCTTAATCATCGCGGTGACCATTCGCCAACTCGTAATCCGAAAAAAGAAGGGCCGGCAGGCAAGCGACCGTGCAACTCTGACCAAAGCTCACTCCTCCGGCGACGCAAACCATGACTGTGTTCACGTCGACTGCCGATAAAACCTCGCTCGTTGCCGCCCAAAGCGGTCACGGCTTCGGTTCTGAGCCTCATAAAATGACGCGCTACGTCATCGTCACCCCGATCCGCGACGAAGAAAAGTTCATCGAATCGACTATCGCGTCGGTGGCCGCGCAGACCGTCCGCCCGATGGAATGGGTTATCGTCAACGATGGCTCGACCGATCGCACCGCCGAAATTATTGACCGCTGTGCCACCGAGCTCCCCTGGATGCACGTCGTTCATCGTGCCAATCGCGGCTTCCGCAAATCCGGCGGCGGAGTCATCGAAGCTTTCTATGAAGGCTACAACGCGCTCAAATCTGGCCACTGGGACTTCGTCGTCAAACTCGATGGCGATTTGACCCTCCCGCCCGACTACTTCGAAAAATGCTTTGCACACTTTGATCAGGATCCCAAACTCGGTATCGGCGGCGGGGACATCTACCACGACCTCCATGGCACCAAGAAACTCGAAGTCAATCCCAAGTTTCACGTCCGGGGCGCTACTAAGATTTACCGTCGTGCCTGCTGGGAGGGCATTGGCGGGCTTATACAGGCCCCAGGCTGGGACACCATTGATGAAGTCAAGGCCAACATGCTCGGCTGGACCACCTACAGCTTCGGCGAACTCCAACTCCTCCACCATCGCTTCACCGGAACCGCCGACGGGCTGCTGCGCGACCGCATTAAGCATGGCGTTGCCTGTTACGTCTCCGGCTACGACCCGCTGTTTCTGATCGCGAGCTGCATCTTCCGTCTGAAGCAGAAACCTTACGTCAGCGGCGCGGCCGCCATCTTCTACGGCTTCGTCAAAGGGTATTGGCAGCGCCTGCCCCGCGTGGACGACAAACAGTTCATCACTTATTTGCGCCGCCAGCAATTGCGCCGTCTTTGCGGACTCGAAACCATCTGGAAATAAGCTGACCTGATATGTGCGGCATCTGCGGAAAATTCGAGTTTGACCGGAACACGAACGTAAGCGAAGCGCTCATCGATGGCATGCTCCAGACCATCCGCCATCGCGGCCCGGACGATCGCGGCACTTACTTTGCGCCACAGATCGGGCTCGGCCACGCCCGTCTCTCCATCATCGACCTCAACACCGGCCATCAACCCATCTGCAATGAAGACGGCACCGTCTGGATCGTCTTCAACGGCGAAATCTACAACTATCGGGAGCTACGCAATTTCCTGCTCGCCAAAGGCCACGTCCTCAAAACGCAAAGCGATACAGAGGTCATCGTTCACCTTTACGAAGAACTCGGCCCGCGCTGCGTCGAGAGACTGCGCGGTATGTTCGCCTTCGCCATCTGGAATGAAAATGACAAATCACTTTTCCTCGCCCGCGACCGCGTCGGCATCAAGCCCCTATACTATTTCCTGAACGAAAAGACGTTGGTTTTTGGCTCCGAAATCAAAGCTCTGCTCGCCGATCCTGCCGTCAAGCGCACTCTGGCGCCCGAAGTCATCGATCGTTTCCTGACCTTCCTTTACGTCCCCGGCGAACAGACGCTGCTTCAGGGCATTCGCAAGCTCGCTCCCGGACATTTCCTTCTCGCCAAAAATGGCAAAGTCGAAGTCCATCAATATTGGGATCTCAAATTCGCCCGGCAATCCCCGCCGCTTAGCCTCGAAGATGCGGAAGCCCAGCTCTCCGCTCTGCTGGCCGAATCCGTCGAGCTGCACATGATCGCCGACGTTCCCGTTGGGGTGCTTCTTAGCGGCGGCGTCGACTCGACCGCTGTTCTCAGCTACGCTGCCGAACGCACCGGCAAAAAAATCAACACGTTCACTGTCGGATTCTCCGGCTCGCAAGTCGCCGACGAGCGTCCTTACGCCAAACTGGCCGCCGAAAAATATGGCAGCCGCCAGTTCGAGATGACCATCTCAGCCCAAGACTTCGCCACCTTCCTGCCGCAGTACGTCTGGCACATGGAAGAACCGGTCTGCGAGCCGCCCGCCGTCGCGCTTTATTACGTTTCGAAGCTGGCTCGCGAGCACGTCAAAGTTCTGCTCTCCGGTGAAGGCGGCGACGAAGCCTTTGCCGGCTACGACAACTACCGCAACCTCGTCTGGCTTGAGCGCCTCAAGCAACTCTGTCCCGCCGCCAACCGCGCAATCTCACGCGGCCTGTCACACCTCAGTTCGCAAACCCGTTCGCCGCGCCTTGCCCGTTACGCGCCGCTGGTGAACGCGAATTTTCCCGACTACTACTACAGCCGCACTTCTACTCCTTATCGCTACTCCGGCAACGGCATCGGTGAACTTTACTCGCATGACTTTCTGAATTCCATCAACCGCGAGTACTCTATCGAACCCGTACGCAGATTGCTCTCGACCGTCAGCAATCAGCCCGTGCTCAATCAAATGCTCTACATCGACACCAAAACCTGGCTGCCTGACGACCTGCTCATCAAGGCCGACAAAATGACCATGGCCAACTCACTCGAATTGCGCGTGCCCCTTCTCGATCATCGCCTGCTCGAGTTCGCGGCGTCGCTGCCGCCCCAATACAAGCTCAATCGCTTTACGCTGAAATACATCTGGAAAAAAGCGCTATCGAAACGCGTACCCGCTGAAATCCTCAATCGCCGCAAAGCTGGATTCCCCGTGCCGTACGCATCCTGGCTGCGTCGCGACCTCAAAGATCAGGTCCACTCCATTCTCAGCGACCGCAAAACTACCCAGCGTGGATACTTCCAGCCCTCAGCCGTCGAAAATCTCATGAAAGCCAATCGCGACCACGGCACCCACTCGAAAGAAATATTCTCGTTGGTCGCGCTCGAACTCTGGCACCGCATGTTCCTCGACGGCGGCCGCGTCACGCTGACCTAACGACGAATTCATCTGCGCATGAAACCCAACGCCAATCCGCGCAAGCCCAACCGCCGCCGCGCCGCGCTGAATCTCGCCGCTGGCAGCCTGTGGTATCTTCCCGCGCGTTTCACCGCCGCTGGCCTGCTCGGCGCCGATTATGCCCTGCGCTGTGTCCTGTTTCACCATATTTCCGACTCCGAGACCTCATTCACCCAGGGCCTCGGCGTCACCACCTCGCACCAGGATTTCGAATCGGCACTGAAATTTCTCACCCAGCATTACACGCCCGTCAGCCTCGACCAAATCATCGCGGACCGCCAAGGGCAGGCACTCCCATCGCGGCCCGTGCTTGTGACCTTCGACGACGCCTACGCCTCCATCCGTGAACTCGCGGCCCCACTGTGCGCCAAATATAAGG